>NZ_JACFQD010000005.1:0-230279 GCF_016101635.1 Gilliamella sp. M0320 | reverse complement strand
AGCCAGCCAGCCAGCCAGCCAGCCAGCCAGCCAGCCAGCCAGCCAGCCAGCCAGCCAGCCAGCCAGCCAGCCAGCCAGCCAGCCAAAATAATATTGTAGCCATTTTTCAGGCTAAACAAGTTTTACAATTAAAATCTACCATAAACTTATCTTTCTATAATCTAAAAACTTATATAGCAAACATCGCGTTAAATATTCAGCAACATAAAAATAGACAAAAAGCGACAAATTTAACTAGGTATCAAACACTATTTGCACAAGTAATTTTTATTCTAAGTAGTCTGCTATTGGTAAATAATGTATGGGCTTTATCTTTATATTCGGCTCAAACAGAAAAAATGATAACCGGTAATTCGCCGTATATTTTATTAGCTGATGGCGTAACACCATTAACCGATTTACGGCAAATTATGGGGATTAATTTTCCAAATCGTAATGGACAAGGCGGTACTGAATGGATCAGTGCCTGGGATACTGATCTTACCTTGCGAGCACCTAAAGGAATGCATTTCAATGATGTTTGGGCTTTTGCTACCCCTACGGATGGAGTTGCACATAATCCATCAGCACTTAAGGTTGATGATATTGATGGTGATCAAGTTGGCGGTTATGTCACTGGAACAATTAAAGCAACTTGGTTCGAGAATGGTATTCAAATACCTAATGATAAGTTAAGTTGGGAGCTTTGGAATTGTGGCGGACCTTATAAATTACGCGTAGAAGTCTCGAATATTCAGGCCAATACTCAATATGGTTTACCTAGAAATCGTTACTATGGCAGTAGTTCGGTAGAGTATAGGATAATTCCAAATGGGCAAATATGTTATTTACGACCGAATGAAATGACTCACTTTGGTGATCATGATCCCAATGTCTTTAATAATACCTATGGTTTTTCTCGAAGTAGTGGTTTTCCAACAACTGGTTTTCAGAATGCAGCTTTTACCTTAGTCGGTAGCGGATCGGATCAAAGTCGTTATCGTTGCTATACGTCTAATGGTGGTGGCAAAATAAACTTATCGACAATTGGTGGTTTTGGTTCAAATTGTACGATAAATTACATCGCTGAGCAAAAAAGCCAATTTATTCAAAATGGAACGCCAACAATAACAATGGAATATTATAACGGTCGTTATTGGGAATGGTTCGATAATTTTACTATTCCTGTGCCTAAAAAATGGCCTAGGAAAGGAACAGGTAAGGCAATTGTGTTTAGTGATTCAAAGTATGTAAGTATGTCTAGAGGATTTAATGTATTAAGTTTTTGTAGCGGGATAAATAAAGTTACTCAAGCGCAAGCATTGAATAGCGATTTTCGGTTAAAATATTTATATACAACTTCTGAACTGACTAATAATGGTTCTCATTTTATAAGGGCAGTGGGTACATTTATGAGTGAATGGGGTATTACGAAAAACTATGGTGGAGTTTGGCGTCCTGATGGTGATTTATGGACTGCTGAGCTATTGCGAAATCAGTTAGTTTACCGAGTAAGGGGTAAGACAGGTCAAATTGATATTCAGGAGCCAAGATATCCAAGCACAACCGGTGTTTGTCGTGGTGATTAAAATATATTTATTTAATATGAAAAATCTAAATTTATGAATATAGAACAAAAATTAAAATTAAGCCAACAAACTGATTATATCTACTTTTTCCGAGAAGGTATCTTTGCTCAGCTTTATGGCGTATCCCTTTATCTCGCCGTGACTCGGTTAAATTTGGATCTTAATTTGTGCCTTTATAAATATAAAAGTTTATCTAATCAAAAAATATTACGTGCTGGGTTACCAACCAAAAAATTGGAAAGTTTGTTGCCGAATGGTTTAGCTAATTGCCAATTTGGTTATAGCTATAAAAATCTTTGGCATGTCGATAGAAATTCTTATAACCGTTGGTATAAAAAGAATACTTCAGAATTATTATCAATAAATTGCAAAAATAAGCATTCTAAAGATTTTTTAAGTAAGGAATTAATTCCATTATGGTTGACTGAAGAAGAGCGTCAATTTTTGCTTAATTGGCAAAAAGATAAATATAGACAGGCAACTGAACAATATTTTATAGAGACGCTGCAAAGAAAAATTGTTTCCAGTTACGCGTAGCGTACTGGGGCAATTTTTCGGTCAAAAAATAAGCAAAAAAACTAAATAATAGGTATAAATTATATTTATATTTCATTTCGATAAATTACCTTATCACCATCTCCTATTTATTAATCATAAATCTTAAGAATTAATAATTATAAACATGTTGAGAATAAAGGCTTTTGCACTGCAAAAAAGTAATCTTGATTTTAAGTTATGCAACTCTATGTTATTCTAAACTCAACATTCGATCACAGGACGCTCCATATGATAAAAGATCCATTTTACGATCGTGAGGCACAAAAATATGACTCACCGATTGCCAGCCGTGAACTGATTTTGGATTATCTAACCCAAGAAGCAAAACCAGCCAGCTTAGAGAAAATAGCTAATGCCGTATCAATCAAATCTGATGAGCAGAAAGAGGCTTTACATCGCAGATTGCGGGCGATGGAACGTGATGGCCAAGTGGTGTTTACACGTCGTAAGTGTTATGCCTTACCGGAAAAATTCGATATGGTTAAGGGTAGTGTGATTGCACATCGTGATGGCTATGGTTTTCTGCGAGTTGAAGGTAAGCCGGAAGACTATTTCTTGTCACATGAGCAGATGAAAAAGGTTTTACAAGGTGATGTTATATTGGCTCAGCCAATCAACAGTCAATACCGAGGTAAGACTGAAGCGCGCGTGGTGCGGATTTTAGAACCCCGCACTAATCAAATTGTTGGTCGTTATTTTATTGAGCAAGGCGTTGGCTTTGTGGTGCCGGATGACAGTCGTTTGAATTTTGATATTTTGATCGCAGGTAAACCAAATCGTACTGTCAGAATGGGCTCGGTGGTTGTGGTTGAATTACAGCAACGACCTGAGCGTCGTCAAAAAGCAGTCGGCGTGATTAAGGAAGTTCTTGGCGAGATTATGGGAACCAATTTAGCTATCGATATTTCATTACGTAATCATGAAATCCCTTATGAATTTCCTAAAGTGGTTGAAAAAGAGGCTAGCAAATTTAGTGAGCAAGTGCCAGAAAGCGCTAAAAAAGGCCGTAAAGATCTACGCGAGTTGCCGTTAGTAACCATTGATGGTGAAGATGCCCGTGATTTTGATGATGCGGTTTATTGTCAAAAAAATCGTGGCGGTGGCTATCGATTATGGGTAGCAATTGCTGATGTGAGTTATTATGTTCGCAACGGTAAAGCTTTAGATAAAGAGGCTTGCTTACGAGGTACGTCAGTCTATTTTCCATCACGAGTGGTGCCAATGTTACCAGAAGTGTTATCTAATGGCCTTTGTTCTCTCAATCCACAAGTTGATCGTTTATGTTTAGTCTGTGAAATGACAGTGTCAAATAAAGGACGTTTAACTGGTTATCAATTTTATGAAGCAGTAATGAACTCTCATGCACGCTTAACTTATACTAAGGTTGCCAAAATTTTAGAAGGTGATAAAGAGTTACGTGAGCATTATCGAGAGTTAGTACCTCATCTTGAAAATCTTTATGGCTTATATAAGGTATTAGACAATGCTCGAGTTACTCGTGGCGCGATTGGTTTTGAGTCAGAAGAGCCAAAATTCATTTTTAATGCAGATAAACGTATTGAGAGTATTGAATTAGTCCAGCGTAATGAAGCACATAAAATTATTGAGGAGTGTATGATTTTAGCCAATGTTGCTGCGGCAAAATTGGTCATTAATGCTGAAATTCCGTCTTTATTCCGCGTGCATGATAGACCGGATGAAGATCGCATGAACAATTTACGCAGTATTTTAAGTGAACTCGGTTTATCTCTCGGTGGCGGTAATAATCCCAAACCAAAAGATATTGCTAAGTTAATGGTTGAAGTTGAAGCCCGACCTGACCATGAGATGTTGCAGACGGTGATTTTACGATCGATGAAGCAAGCGATTTACGATCCTGAAAATCGTGGGCACTTCGGGTTAGCGCTTGAGGAGTATGCACATTTTACCTCGCCAATTCGTCGTTATCCTGATTTATTATTACATCGTGCTATTAAATGGGTACTGGCGAATGAACAACATAAAACCAGTAAAACTGGTGGGCATCGTTATACCACTAGCGAAATGCTTTATTTTGGTGAGCACTGTTCGATGACTGAGCGCCGTGCGGATGAAGCTGTTCGTGATGTGGTTGACTGGTTAAAATGTGATTATATGCAAGATCATGTTGGCGAGGTGTTTAATGGAACTATTTCGAGTGTGGTTAATTTCGGCTTTTTTGTCCGGTTAGATGATCTGTTTATTGATGGTTTAGTGCATGTCTCGTCACTGGAAAATGATTATTATATTTATGATGCATCACGTAACCGTTTAATTGGTGAAAATACTCGCTTTAGTTATCGTTTAGGTGATAAAGTTCAAGTAAAAGTCGATAATGTTAACCCAGAAGAGCGTAAAATTGATTTTTCTTTGGTTGGCAGTAATAATAAGCCACAACGCCAAGGTAAGACGGCAAAAGATAAAGCTAATAAAGCTGATATAAGTTTTGCTGCTGATTTACCAGTAAAACGCAAAGCTAAAAGTCCAACAGATAGCAAAAAGAAAAAAGCGAACGCTAAAGTAGCAAATAAAGCAGAAGCTAAAGTAAAAAGTAAAAAGCGCACAAAAGCTAAAGCAAAATCTAAAGCGGCATCTAAGACTAAATCTAAATCAGCATCGACATCAAGTAATAAGAGAAAAAAGAGTAATTAATAGATGAGTGAAACAGTATACGGTATCCATGCGATTGAAGCTTTGTTAACGCGTGCGCCTGAAAGAATTATTGAAGTTTTTATCGCTAAAGGCCGAGAAGATAAGCGCCTAAATGCCCTTGTTCATGAGTTAGAACAGTTGGGTTTAGCGGTGAAAGTGACCAATAGACAGTACTTAGATGAAAAAACCAGAAATGGCGTGCATCAAGGTATTTTGGCAATGGTTAAACCAAACCGTGGTTATCAGGAAAATGATATCCCATTATTGATGGAACAACATCCCAATCCGGTTATTTTAATTTTAGATGGTGTGACCGATCCGCATAATTTAGGTGCCTGCATTCGTACCGCTGACGCTGCAGGCGTGAGTTTTATTATTGTGCCAAAGGATCGCTCAGCACCACTTAATTCAACTGCCCAGAAAGTCGCATGTGGTGCGGCAGAGAGTGTACCCGTTGTTAGAGTGACAAATCTTGCTCGAACTATGCGGATGTTACAAGATGAATACCAAGTTTGGATTGTGGGCACCGCTGGCGAAGCGACAAGTACACTTTATCAAACCGATTTTTATAAAAATTCAAACGCCTTGCCACTGGCATTAGTAATGGGCGCAGAAGGTGAGGGTATGCGTCGATTAACCAAAGAGCATTGCGATGAGCTAGTCAGTATTCCTATGGCAGGAATTGTCTCTTCACTTAATGTGTCGGTTGCCACTGGCGTTTGTTTATTTGAAATAGTTAGACAAAAAAATAGATAGTAAGAGTTATAACATGTTAGGATTATTGAAAAAACAGAGTGAGCCAACGCTTTCAGAGCGAGATTTGAATGGACGTAATCATGTCGGTTATCCGACTATGCAATTATCTCGTGAAATTGATAAGTTAGTTAAAGCAAAATACGCGCCAATTAAACGGATCGTTAAATTCTACATAGCTATGCTATTTTTTAAATGGGGCCCAAGTGTTATCAATACTACGTTATCCGATGAACAGTTGGCTAACTTGTCAGGTCGCAACGTTCAAATGGTCTATTTGTTGTTGTTCCGAGACATGTTAAGACATATTTCAAGCTTAGCTAAATTAAAGCATTTTGCCGAAGATTGGCCAGAACAATTTGCTCAAGAGATATTAGAAAACTGCAACATGCTTAGCGACAGTGATGATGTCGATATTGCCAAAAAAGAGGCGTTATTCGCTAATACCCAGCTATTTGATATTGATAATACGATCGATCCTGATCACTTAGAAAACACCGTCATTCCTGATTGGACGATACCTTTGGCAGAGTTGATTATGTTAAAGCCGGCGACGATTTATCATTGTCACCGTCCTTTGATGGCGGTGATTTTGAAAAAGAAAAAATGATTTAGCCTATCATTTATTCAATTTTATTTAGTGGCAAATGCATAATTTTTTGATTCATTTGCCATAAATTTGCCTTCGATATGGCATAGTTAGTATGCCGTTATTGATATATTCTCCTGCCTTTAAATCACCTTATTGTTTAAAAAAACACCGCCATCTTAACTTTAAATACCTAATCCATAATTAATTTTTGCAATGATTATTTGCAAAAATACCAACTAGGTATGTCACTATCACTCACTTATACTAAATTTATGAAGTAAATAGGTGAATGGTTTTATGCGAACAAGAACAATTGCAGTATTTAGAAAATTCATATCTATTGATTATCCATTAACTATTGATACATTGTCGGAAGAGTTTCAGATAAGTACTCGCACAATGCGAAATGAGATACGAGAAATAAATGAATTTTTACATAAAAGGGCGTTGCCGCTTATCTCCTCAATCCGTAATAAAGGTTTTATTATCAAGGGTAGCCGTGAACAAAAGCAGTTAGTTAGGCTTGCCTTACAACAATTACCTGTTTCCCCTATTTTAAGCAAAGAAGAACGTCAATTTGATCTATTGTTAGCTATTGCTTTTTCAGTTACACCTACCATTTTAAGCCAAAAAGAGAATAGTTATTATGTTTCTAAAAGTGTGTTAGACGAAGATATTCGTAAACTTAAATTGCGTTTAAAAAAATATGATATTGAGTTGGTGAGTCAATCTAAATTAGGAATGCAATTAGTTGGATTAGAACGTTCAATTCGTTTAATGATGTATGAGGTGATAAATCAATATGCCAGTAATCTCAATTATGAGCAGCCGTTAAAAGAGTTAAGTTTAATTCAACAGTTGTTATTTAGTTACATTCCGCAAATGTTGATTAATAAATTATTTGAGCTTGCTGAACAAACAATGAGTCAAGTTCATGATGAAATTTATAAACAGCAAATTGTTATTTTTACTGCAATTTGGGTTATTCGTAATCAACAACATCACCATCTCACTAAGATTCGATCTGATTTTATTCATAATGATTCCGGCAGTATTAATCAATTTATTCGGTTGGTTTGTCAGCACGCAGCTTTACAAGTTAGTCGTCAAGAACAGCAATATATCATTTATATGTTAGAGACCTTTAATACTAAGGATATCAATAATTCTATCGATTGGTTAAATGCACAATTATTGGCGATTAAATTGGTCAATTATGTTGAGGAAAAGACACAAATTCCGTTTTCTATTAAACAAGAACAGTTATACGAAAATTTATGTAAGCATTTAGCCGGGTTAATCGCACGGGTGAGCAATAATATCCATATTATTAATCCGTTATTAGATAATATTAAACAGAATTATGGTGTTATCTATTCGGCTATTGCACAATTTATCCAAAATCTTGAGACCACTTTAAGCAATAAAGTATCTGAAGATGAAGTTGCTTTTTTAACCATTCATTTTTCTGCTTTCGCCAGTGAGATCAACCAAGAGCGAAGTTACTATTTTAAAGCGGTGGTCATTTGTGATCACGGTATTGCGACCTCTAATCTTTTAGCTCAATCACTTAAAGAATTTTTCAATATCGAGATTTTGGCTATTTTGGCTCGTAATGATCAGCATTTATTGAAGCAACTTGATTTCGATTTGATTTTTTCGACTTTTCCATTATCACATTATGAACACCCTGTTTTGGTGTTAGAACCCATATTAAAAGAAAAAAATCACTCTATCATTACAGATTTTTTAGCTAAAAATCGTGATCACCAACGTATGGTTAATCACTGCACTGATGCCACTGATCTTTTTTATGCTTTAGTTAATTTAATTGAAGAGAGTGGCGGAGTGGTGTCTGCACCAATTTATAACCAATTGGAGAAGTGTTTAGCTATTAATAATCTTAAAATCAATAAAAGGAAAATCCAACCTATGTTGAAAGATATTCTTACCGATGATGACATTATATTGCAACAAACTTGCTCTAATTGGCAGCAAGCTATCACTTTTGTTGCTCAACCGCTTTTGCAGAAAAACTATATTTCAAAAAATTATGTCGATGCCATGATTAGCTCGCTTGAACAATATGGTCCGTATATCGTTATCGGCAAAAATTTGGCTTTAGCGCATGCTCGGCCTGAAGATGGTGTTAATCAATTAGGACTTAGTGTGATGACCATGCGTGATCCTGTCGATTTTGGTAATCAGGATATGGGGCCAGTTAAGATTATATTTTGTCTGGCGGCTATCGATTCCTTTTCTCACCTCAATATTATGCGCAGTTTGATCGAACTGATTAATGATGAAAGTAAGCTTGAACGCTTATTAATGTGTGATTGTGTCTCGCAATTTAAAGCGATTTTATTTAATGAACCAACCCCAGCTTTAACTTAATAAGCTATAGGAGGATCCCCGATGAGTCAGTTATCTATTTTATTTGTTTGTGGTGCCGGTCTTGGTAGTAGTTTTGCTGCCCAAATGGCAACTGAAGATGTACTAAAAGCTAAAGGTATTGATGCCAAGTTAGATCATACGGATATTTCTTCTGCCGCGTCGATGAATGTCGACATTATTATTACCGCAGAAAATTTTCGTTCGCAATTTGCTAAATTTAATATTAGTGACCACACCTCGATTGTATACCTAAAAAATATCGTTTCGAAGTCGGAAATTGATGAAAAATTAAGTCCGATCTTACAAGAGAAAGGATTGCTTTAATAAGCAAAAAGGAGAGCATTATGAACGTAATTAACTTCATTATTGATAATATTCTAACTCAAGCATCTATCACAATTAGTTTAATTGCTATGCTTGGTCTTATTCTGCAAAAAAAATCGGTAGGGCAAACTATATCAGGAACGCTAAAAACTCTACTTGGTTTTCAGGTGCTCAATGCCGGATCAAGTATTATTGTTGGTAGTTTGAGTTATTTTGGTCAAATTTTTACAGCTGGCTTTGATATGCAAGGCATTATTCCTTCCATTGAGGCAATCAATGGTCAAGCCATGAATCAATTAGGTTTGGGTAGAGATATTGCCTTAACCTTTTTAATGATATTTATTTTTAATATTTTAATTGCCCGTTTTACGCGTTTTAAATATATCTTTTTAACTGGCCAGGCTATTCTTTGGATGGCAACCATGACAACCGTGTTTGGTAGTTTCGCTGGTCTTTCAGGTGTGAGCTTGATTTTAGTCGGTGGTGTTATTGGTGCACTTTTTGCCGTCTTTATGCCAGCGATTGCTCAACCTATTATTCGTAAAGTTACTGGTTCGAATGATATCGCACTTGGGCATTTTTGTACTATTGGTTATCTGTTCGAGGCGGGTGTTGCTTATGTTGTTGGTGAGAAAGGGGAAAATAAACGCTCAATTGAAGATATAAAATTACCAAAATCGTTTGAGTTTTTACAAGATACCTATTTATCAGTTATGGTGGTAATGCTGCCTTTATATATTATCACCGTGCTTTTTGCGGGTGAAGAATATGCTTCGACACTATCTGGCGGTCAAAACTATATCATTTATGCATTTACTCAAGCAATCATATTTGTAGTTGGTATTTATGTGTTATTAGCCGGAGTTAGGTTATTACTGGGTGAAATCGTGCCAGCTTTTAGAGGGATCGCCATGAAGATTGTTCCTAATGCAATACCTGCGCTTGATTGTCCAGTGTTTTTCCCCTATAGCCCTAATGCTGTTATTCTTGGTTTTATTACGACCACTATTGGTACGGTAATTGCGATGTTAACTTTACCTTTCTTTGGCCTTGCGATGATTCTTCCTGGCATGCTAACTAACTTTTTTGCTGGTGGTACCGCGGGGATCTTTGGTAATGCCGTAGGTGGACGTCGTGGCGCTTTAATTGGTGGAATAGCTCATGGCATATTTATCACTTTATTACCCGCGCTGTTAGTCACTATCTTTAATCAAATGGGATTTGTTAATGCCACAGCGACTGATGTGGATACCGTTACGGTGGCCTTGCTTTATGCTTGGATTTTGAGCCCATTATTGAAGAATTTTTAATTAAGAGGTGACCATGTTTAACTTTTTTAAAAAGAATAAACCATCTGTTCAAATAGAACCATCAACTCTAAGAGAGCTTACAGCTGATGAGATTGCTCAAATTGAACATCAGATTAATGAACTCAAACAACAACTTACCCATACCGATAATGTTCAATTATTGGCCAGTTGTAATGAACAAATAGGAATACTGTATAACCAGTTAAGGCGTGTTGATTTGGCTATGGAGTATTTAGAAACCAGCATGCAACAAAAGAGATCAATTGGTGAAGGATATAAAATCCTAATGAGTTTGTATAACCATAAACGTGCAGAGGCAGCAAAATCAGGATCAATTACCGATATCGACTTTTGGATGAATAAAATGGATGAAATGCGCAATATTGCCAAATTAGCTACAATTCAACGAAATTAAAGGAAAAAGTTATGTACACTACACTTAAAGCGGTAACCGAATTAGCGACTAAACTTAATTTTACTGTTGGCGCATTTAACACGCATAATTTAGAAATGCTACCCGATATGCTTCGAGCGGCGAAAGAGGTTGGCGCACCGATTATTATCCAAACAAGTGTTGATACCGCTCGTTATATTGGTTTTAAAGTCTTGGTCAATACCATAAAAGCCATCGCTGATGAAGAAATTGTCGATGCGGTTTTGCACCTTGATCATGCTAAAAATTTTGATGATATCAAACAGGCGATTGATAGTGGGTTTACCTCGGTAATGTTTGATGGTTCATCTTTACCGTTTAAAGAGAATATACTAAAAACTCGAGCTGTGGTTGAATATGCCCATGCTCGAGGTGTGTCGGTAGAAGGCGAGCTTGGCACTATTGGTGGCACCGAAGAGGGCATTCACGTTGAAGTTAACGATAAAGTTTACACTAGACCTAGTGATGCTTTGGCCTTTGTACAGGCCACGGGAATTGATGCTTTAGCGGTAGCAATCGGGACTAATCACGGTCAGTTTAAATCGAAAACTGAAGTCAATATTCCGTTACTTAAAGAGATTCATGCAATGGTTGATATTCCATTAGTTATTCACGGTGGTACCGGTGTGAAGGAGGAAGATTACCCTGAGCTGATTAACAACGGCATTCGTAAATTCAATGTCGGTACTGAGTTGTTAGTTAATTGGACACAAGTTGCTAAAGATCAGTTTGCTCAAACTGAAGTTAATAAGTCGCTAAGGCATAATGTGATTCCTGCTAATCAAGCAGTTAAAGATATTGTCAAACATAAAATGAGTTTGTTTCTCAATGTTAATCAACGTATTAACTAAGGTAATCTTATATGCCCAAATATCTGATCTTACTTGCTGGTTGTCCTTGTACCGGAAAAACATATTTGATCCATCTATTGCAGCAACAATTCACCAACAGTTTGCTGTTGACGCCCGATGAAGCAAAGGAGTTGTATGCCGACTCCGTTGGGTTTAATTCACTTGCTGAGAAAAATGTCTTAGAACAAAAAGTTTGGCATTTTTATTACGGGGTGTTGCAGTGGTATATGGATGCTGGCAAGAAGATCATTATTTCGGAATATCCATTTAGCGATAAGCAAAAAAATCAGTTAAACGATTTTGCTAATCGCTACCATTATCAGGTAATAACCATTCGCTTGGTGGCTAATTTTGATATTCTTTGGCAACGCCGATATAAGCGTGATCGCTCTTTAGAACGTCATTTATCGCATATTATGACCCACTATCATTATGGTGACGAATTAGCTGATCGTAATCTTGCCGATGATTTGATAACCAAAGAAAAGTTTTATCAAATTTGCCATGATAGACAATATGATAAATTTGCATTAGGGACATTGTTTGAAATGAATGTAGATGATTTTAGTAAAGTAAATTATGCTGATTTATTGAATAAATTGAAAAAGATTATCACCTAATGAAATATAGAGGACGAATTACCTTTAGCCTTTAAGCATAAATTATTTCTGGCAATTTAATATCCCAAGGTTGATTATCAATCTTGGCCAATTTTTGGCAGGCAAATGCGAGCCCAATCGGTAAGATTTGCTGCTTTTGGTAATTGGCTAATGCTCGGTCATAATAGCCTCCACCCATCCCCATGCGATAACCGCGCTCGTCAAAAGCCACCAGTGGGGTAAAGACAATATCAAGTTGCTCTATCGTTATGCTACTGGTTTCATTGATTGCTGGTTCTAAAATGCCGAATTTATTTTTTATCAATGGTGTATTCGGCGAGTAATTTAAAAAGAGTAGTTGCTGTTCAGCTATCGGTACCGGTAAATAGACCGATTTGTTTTGTTGCCATAAATATTCAATAATCGGTTTTGTATCGACTTCCCCATCAAATGACAAAAAAATAGCGATGTTTTTAGCTTGATTTAAAGCTGGATGAGTTTCAATTTTTTGATAAATAATTCGCTGCGCATTATTGCGTTGTTGTGGAGATAATTCACGTCTTTTTTGACGTATCGCTTGCCGAATATTCATTAGTTATCTATTGAAAAAGAGAAGAAAGAATCACTCCAAGATGTCGTTAGGGTCGTAACCCTTGAACCCAAGGTTCAAGGTGAATAGCATGTTTTAATTTTTAGGTTTCCTAATTAAATTAGGCATACTCACCAATTAAAAATCACACCACTCTAAATTAAAGAATATCGGCTCAGGGGACTAACCCTTATCCCGAACATCTCAGAGATAATTAATATAATACAAAATTTAGAAAATCATACAATAGTCTTTGTTGAATATTTACGTTAAAGCTAACTAATTGTTGGTATTTAAAGCGGAATCAAGTAACTGCTGTAGCATTTTTAATCTATTAGCGAACTCGTCGCTTTTTTCTTTCTCTTTCGTTAGTTCATAAGATATATTTAGCGCAGCAGTCATGATTAGTTGATCACTACCAACTTGTGGTGATTTTTCTCGTAAGTTTGTTAAGCGTGCATCTAAATCTTTAGCCGCATTTGTGAGTGCGTCAACTTCTTCGACTGGGCAATTAAACTTTAACGTTCGCCCAAAAATCTGAACCGTGACAGCTTGAGTTTCCATATTTAACCTATAGTTTTATAAATGTATTAATTTTGTCGATTATATGTTTGGCGTTTAATCCAACTTCATCACGCATTTCTTGTTGCGATCCTTGTGGAATAAACACATCAGGCAATCCGATGTTTAAAATATCACATTTTATTTTTTTCGATAACAAAAATTCATTGACGGCGCTTCCAGCCCCACCTTTGATACTGTTCTCCTCAATGGTGACAAGTATATTATGGCTTTGACTAATGTGCAAAAGGACTTTTTCATCTAGTGGTTTTACAAAACGCATATCTATCACTGTAGCATTTATTTGATCAGCTGCTTGTAAAGCTTCAGGTAATAATGTGCCAAAATTGAGTAAAGCAATATTTTCACCTTCTCGACAGTATTTCGATTGTCCCAATGGTATTGGAGAGAGTGGTTGTAAGCTAGCACCACATCCTTCACCACGAGGATAACGTACCGCTGATGGGCCATTATGTAAATAACCTGTATAAAGCATTTGTCGACATTCGTTTTCATCACTCGGAGTCATAATAACAAGATTAGGAATACAGCGTAGAAAACTTAAATCGAAAGCACCTTGATGGGTTTCACCATCAGCTCCAACAATGCCTGCTCTATCTATAGCAAACAGGACAGGTAAATTTTGGATAGCAATATCATGGATCACTTGATCATATGCACGTTGCAAAAAAGTAGAATAGATAGCTACTACCGGTTTTAATTCACTAATAGCAAAGCCTGCGGCTAATGTTACCGCATGCTGCTCAGCAATGGCTACATCGAAAAATTGTTTGGGATAGCGTTTTGCAAATTCAGTCATACCAGAGCCTTCGCTCATGGCAGGAGTAATTGCCATTAAACGTTTATCATTTTCAGCTATCTCACACAGCCAATCACCGAATATTTTGGAATAGGTTGGTGCAACTTTCTTTGAAATCGGTAAAGTTCCTTCATTAGGATTAAATTTGGGAACACCATGCCATAAAGTTGGGTTTTGTTCGGCAGGGCCATAGCCTTTACCTTTTTGAGTAATAATGTGCAGTAGTTGTGGTCCTTTTAACTGCCTCACATTTTGCAAGGTAGCTACAAGTGTTTCGACATCATGACCATCTACTGGGCCAATGTAATTGAAGCCTAATTCTTCAAATAAAATGGCTGGAGTAACTAATCCTTTTAAATGTTCTTCGGTTTTTTTGAATAATTCTTTTAATGGCGGAATATTCGAAAGGACTTTTTTACCACTTTCACGAAAAGAGGTATAAGCTTTACTTGATAAAATTTGCGCTAAATGCTGATTAAGTGCGCCGGTGTTTTCAGAAATCGACATATCGTTATCATTAACAATGACTAACATATCAGGTTTTATATGACCTGCGTGATTCATTGCTTCAAATGCCATACCTGCGGTTAATGCACCATCACCAATAATTGCTGCTACTTTTTGTCCTGATTGCTTTTGTTGTTCAGCAATAGCAATACCTAGCGCGGCACTAATAGATGTTGATGAATGGCCAGTAGTTAACACATCGTATGCACTTTCATGACGATGAGGAAAAGGGTGCAATCCACCTTTTTGGCGAATGGTTAGCATCTGAGCTCGTCGACCAGTAAGGATTTTATGCGGATAAGCTTGATGCCCTACATCCCATATAACTTTATCAAATGGTGTGTTATAGACGTAATGTAAAGCGACGGTTAATTCGACTACACCTAAACCTGAAGCTAAATGACCACTAGATTGACTAACACTATCTAATAAAAATTGTCGTAATTCCTGACAAATCTCTGGCAATTGTGATAGCGGATAACGTTTAAGATCCGTGGGAAAATTGATTTGCTTTAATAAAGGAAATTTATCTAAATTCATTTTTATCATCTAGTTATTAGGTTAACTATTTCGATTAATAATAAAACCAGCAAGATCTTGTAATGGTTGGCTATTATAAGGTATTTGCCGCAGACTATCGATAGCTTGCCGATATAATGTGTTTGTCATTTCAATTGCATTTTGTAAGCCAACTAATGCCGGATAAGTACTTTTTTCAAGTGCAATATCTGAGCCCTGTGGTTTGCCCATTAGTTCTTGTTCACCAATAACATCTAAAATGTCATCTTGAATTTGAAATGCTAATCCAATAGCTTGAGCATAGTCATCTAAGATTTGATAATAGGGTTTGGCTACCTCACCACTAGCATAAGCTCCAAGCCTAACTGCTGCTTGAATTAAAGCACCGGTTTTATAATTATGGATATTTTGTAAATGTTCAAGGGTTACCTTTTGATGTTCTGCTTGCAAATCAAGTGATTGACCTAAGCACATACCTGCAAGTCCACTGGCGTTAGCGAGTTCGCTAATCATATTAATTTTACTTTGATTATCAATATGTTGATTTTCGCATAATAAACTGAAAGCTAGTGATTGTAAGGCATCGCCAGCAAGAATGGCTTCTGCTTGACCAAATTGAATATGACAAGTAGGTTTTCCTCGCCTGAGGTTGTCATTATCCATGGCAGGTAGATCATCATGAATTAGAGAATAAGTATGCATTGATTCGATAGCAGCTGCAATAGGATCAAGTTTATCTAAAGGACAATTAAACATCTGCCCAGTTAGATAAACTAGAATAGGACGGATTCGTTTGCCTCCGGCAAGCAGACTATAGCTCATCGCCTGTTGCAAGTTTGAAGGGGCAAATTGCGAAATATATGTTGTTAAATAATTATCAATACGTTCTTGTAATGGTTTTGTGCTATTCATTATTATCAATTGAAAATTCAGATAATTGAGCATCACTATTTTCAGATAACAAAATTTGGATGCGTTGTTCAGCCTCATTAAGTTGTTTTTGACCAGAACGGGCTAATTTGATGCCTTTTTCAAACTCATTTAAAGCTTCATCTAATGGTAAATCACCATTTTCAAGTTGAGTGACAATTGCTTCAAGTTGTTGGATAGTTTCTTCAAAACTTGCTTCTTTATCTTGTTTTTTTGCCATATCGTCCCCCTTTGTGTTAAATGAGTATACACGTATTTTTTCTGATGGTGAATTAAGATATTTAAGTTAAATTATTACATTAATTAAAACATCATTAACCAATGAGTTGCGATTAGTTTTATTGGGTATCATGGTAAGATGGATAATCTTCTTGTTCACGTTCAAGTTCATCAACTGATAGTTGGGCTATATCAGGATTGATCGGTTTTTTAACTTCAATTCCTAATTCTCTGAATCGTTCTATTTGACCAATAACATTACCTCGTCCTTTAGATAGTTTGTTCATTGAATTTTGATAGGTCTGTTGTGCTTTATCTAAACAGTTACCTAGGTTTTCCATATCCTCAATAAAACCGCGAACTTTATCATATAGTTTACTTGCTCTATCAGCAATAAGTTCGGCATTACGATTTTGGTATTCAAATCGCCATAAATTATGAATAGTTCTTAACGCTACCAATAAGGTTGTTGGACTAACAATCATAATATTATTTTTTAAAGCATCATTAATTAATGACGGATCTTGATCAATTGCTGACAAAAATGCTGGTTCAACTGGAATAAACATTAATACATAATCTAATGAATTGATACCAATTAGTTTGTGATAATCTTTTTGGCTAAGCTGTTTTAGATGATTACGTACTGAAGCTAAATGATCGGCAATAGCCTTAGTTCTAATATCATCATCATCGCTGTTAAAATAACGTTCATAGGCAACTAAAGTAACTTTTGAATCAATGACAACATCACCGCCTTGAGGTAAATGAACAATTACATCTGGTTGTAATCGTTGATTATTTTCATTGGTTAAATTAACCTGAGTGTGATATTCATGTCCTAAGCGGAGTCCTGAGTTATCCAAAATTTGACTAAGAATGAACTCTCCCCAATTACCTTGAGTTTTGTTATTGCCTTTTAGTGCATTAGTTAAATTAGTAGCTTCCTTAGTCATTAATTCATTAAGCTGTTGCAAATTGCGGATTTCATGGGTGAGAGTATGACGCTCTTTGGCTTCTTGTCCAAAGCTGTCTTGAACCTGCTTTTGAAAGCCTTCTAGTTGTTGTTTTAGTGGTGAAAGTAGAAAATCTAAACTTTGTTTATTTTGTTGCTCAATCTTTTTACCACTTTGCTCAAAAATTCGATTAGCCAAATTTTCGAACTGAGTTGTTAAACGTTGCTCACTTTGTTCAAGGATGGTTTGCCGTTGGTGAGCGGCATTCATCGTCTCTTCTAAACGTGTTTGCAATTCGCTAATTTTGATATTTTGGGCGATATTTTGTTGTTGGTATTGATTTAACTCTTGTTCCAACTGTGTTATTTGAGTGGTTAAAACCTGATTTTCTTGTTTTTTCTGATTCAGTTGTAAATCAAATAAGGCATGTAGATTATTGGCTCTAAATTGAGTTTTTAATAAAGCGATTAATAAAGCAATGGCGATAATAGCAATTATTATCGCTATCCATTCACTTAAGTCTAAACTTCCAAACATGATCAAGCCCTTGCAAAAGTGAATGAAATGACATCATCTAAATTCATGGCATCAAGTGCTAACATAATTAAGCGGTCAAGTCCTACGGCAACACCGGCACAATCAGGCAAACCTGCTTCCATAGCCGCAATTAACTCAATATCAATATTTTGTGGTGGTAAGTTTTGATTTGCCCGATCAATATTATTTTGTTCAAAACGCATCTTTTGTTCTTGTGGATTGGTTAACTCTTTAAATCCATTAGCTAGTTCTATCCCTTTATAATAAAACTCAAAACGGCTGGCGACTCGATGGTCTTCCGGACTGATCGCTGCTAATGCTGCTTGAGATGCTGGAAAATTATATACTGCAACGGGCTTTTCTTGACCAATATGAGGTTCGACGCCAAAACTAAATAAGCATTGTAATAAAGTGTCTCGATCATAATCATCAGTATTAAGCTCGATATTAAGCTTTTTAATCGCATCAATTAGGCTTGCTTGATCAGCTTCCAATGGGTCAATATTTAGATGACGTTGAAATGCTTTTTGATAGGAGATACGCTCGGCTGGTTCGCAATCTAGAACGTTTTGTAATAGATCGTCTACCTCATTAATCATTTGCATCATATCAAATTGGATGCGATACCACTCTAGCATAGTAAATTCAGGGTTATGATAGCGACTCACTTCTTCATGATTACGAAAACATTTACAGATTTGATAAATAGGGCCACTGCCAGCCGCTAATAAACGCTTCATATGATATTCAGGGCTGGTGATTAATGACATTTTTTGTCCTTGTTGTTCATTGGTTTCACCAGGTTTTAAAAATAAGGTATGAAATGAGCTAAGATGCACATCTGTTACTGCATATTGGCTTAAGGTTGGCGTCTCGACTTCTAATATACAGCGATCAGCGAAAAACTGTCTTACTTGAGATACAATTTTAGCGCGCTTAAGTAAATTATTAATTGATGCAGTAGGTTGCCAAGTCATAAAAAATATCCATGGATTTTGATTAATTACTAAAAGAAGAAATAGGGCATTAAGCCCTATCTCTTATTGCTGGCGTTCATTTTGCCATAATGAGAACAAATTGTCGTATTTTTCTTGCTGATGCCAGATGTGACAATGAAGTGCAGAAAGAATAATTGGGTCTTCTAAAATTGCTAATTGTTGTTCTTTACTGATTTTTTCTAAATCCACTTGCTGATAGTGCTCAATCAGTTGTTGGCGCAATTGCTGATTTTTTGTATTAGGTAAATGACGAGAAGTCGATAATGCACAGGCTAACGCATTATAAATAGGATCGACAAGTGCCATAACAAAGCCATGTTCTATAAAAGCAGCTTCAGTTTGCGTTAAATAGTCACCAGTAAGTTTTACTGCACGTGAAGGGTGGGTTTCTTCAGGAGTTAAAAATAACCCCGCTTTTTTAGCTTTCATACCAATACTAGATAATCCAGAAACGCGAATTACCAGTGGTGAAATAGTTAATGGGATTAAAATTGCGATATACCAATAGGTAAATTGTGGATTTAACCAAATAATCACGCATAACCACACAATCCCTAATAATGATAAAGGCCAACAAAAATAGAATGATTCCCCCCAAGTTAAGGCATCATCACTTCGTGATGGTGACTTCCATTGGATTTTGCTACCAAGCCATGCTTTAACAACGAATTTGCTATGGAAGATCATACGGATTGGTGCAAGGATCATTGACCACACCATTTCAATAAGAATTGATAAGGTTAGTTTAAATATCCCGCCTACATCTTTTGCCCCTGTTCTGGCTATAATAATTCCGTAGCTAAATAATTTAGGTGCAAACAACAATACCATCGTAGTTGAAAGTAGTTGAATAGCTAATTGTTCATCCCACCTTGGCCAGGTTGGGTAAAATTGGTTGGGTTGGAAAAAATATTGTGGTTCAGAAATATTGAACACTAATAATAATAGTGTGGAGAAAATTAAAAATATCAACCACAATAATGATGAAATATAAGCCATACCACTGGTTAAAAACATAACTCGGTGGGTTAAAGTAATGCCACTTTTGAATATTAAGCGAAGATTGATCAGATTACCCATACACCAACGATTATCTCGTTTGAGATCTTCTATCATGTTTCCTGGTAACTCTTCATAGCTACCATTCATATCATACGCAATCCATACGCCATAACCAGCTCGGCGCATTAAAGTTGCTTCAACCAGATCATGCGATAAGATATGAATCGGGCCTTTACGTTTTTGCAATGGTGATAAAATACAGTGTTCAATAAATGGTTTGAGGCGAATCATAGCATTGTGACCCCAATATTGGGCTTCACTTAGTTGCCAGAAGTGAGTACCTGAGCAAAAAATATCGCTATAAATTTGATTGGCAAATTGTTGAATACGGCCGTATAAGGTTGTCATTCTGACTGATTTTGGTGGTGATTGTAATATACCTGCTGTCGGATTCATTTCCATCATGGCAACCATTTTTAAGATACAATCGCCAGTCATAATACTATCAGCATCAAGAATCATCATGTACTCATATTGATGTCCCCAGCGACGACAAAAGTCATCAATATTACCGCTTTTACGTTTCACACGACGTTTACGATGACGATAGAAAATATTACAACCATTATCTGCTTTTTTAGCATTAAAATCAGCCCAAGCCTTTAATTCATTAACATACAAATCAGGATCGTTCGTGTCGCTAAGAATATAAAAATCACAACATTGAGCATGTCCCGTTTCAACCAGTGATTCATAGGTAGCTTCAAGTCCTGCGAATACTCGTGAAACATCTTCATTACAAATAGGCATGACTAATGCCGTACGATGTTTTGCGTCAATATGGGATGCAGGATCGTTAGGAATAGCAATGGTATAACGGTCTTTTTTTATCACCGCTAAAATAAGGCCCATGATACTGGTCCAAAAACCGATTGAAATCCAACAAAATAATATAGCGAAGAGACCAATAACAAAACCTTGTATGATATAAGGGATGATACTATAGATAGCCAGTTCCGGATTGATTTCCCAATTTGCCATAAAACTAATCTTTTGCCAGCTTTGATACGGCAAAAGTGATGATAAATAAGTCGTACCATAGTAAGTTTGCACGGCAATAAGCGCAAACATAATTAAACGACGAATAAGTGCGATAATATTTACACGTGGTTTTGATTTAGCTGTATAGTGTTCATCCCAAATTTGTGGTTGTACTGATACACGTTCAACTTTGGGATAACTAGGTTGTTGTTGTCTTGTTTCATTAAAATATTCAGTATTGCCGACTTGATTCAATCGATATTTTAAGAATTCGACATCATTGACAAGTGAGTTATTGTTTTCCGATTTCTGACGCCAAATTTCGGCGTCAGGAAGATTTTCAAAGTAATCTTTTTTCATATTATTGGCTGATTATTATAATTATTGAGCAGGATATTGTCCGCTCCATGTTTCGGACAAAACTTCACCCGTTTGAGAAGCGAGCTGAACTCG
Organism: Gilliamella sp. M0320; assembly: GCF_016101635.1. Lineage (NCBI taxonomy): Bacteria > Pseudomonadati > Pseudomonadota > Gammaproteobacteria > Orbales > Orbaceae > Gilliamella > Gilliamella sp. M0320. The sequence continues at coordinate 209,095 of NZ_JACFQD010000005.1, read as the reverse complement.
CAGATCGGTTGCTTTTTTGTTATCTTCAACGTTAAACCGTATAATAACACGCCAACCTTTAGTCACTGAATTGTATTGAGTGTCGCAACTAACAATTGATCCGTTATTAATGCTTGAAATAACTTTAACAGGCTTTTTGTCTGATAACTGAGGACCAGTAAAATCAATAACATAAGCATTAGAACCATCAAGTTTACGAATTAAATTAGCTTGTTTGATATCACCTAGCGATAAACGAGTACTTTCAGCTCTAGCAACGTTAGCTGGATAGCGATTTTGTTCGTTTAGTGTGTAGTGTAATCGATATTTAAAAGTAAGTTGATCACCACTTTTGTACTGTTTTTCCGGAACCCAGAAGGAAACAATATTATCATTTGTTTCATCTGCAGTTGGAATTTCGACAAGTTCAACTCGTCCTTTTTGCCAATCATTTAAGATTTCAACCCAAACACTTGGTCTTAGTTCGTAATGGTCATCTAAATCTTGATAATCATCAAAACCTTTATCTCGTTGGATTAGGCCAAAGCCTTTCGGATTTTCTAAACTATATGATGAAAACGATAAACGTTTTGGATTGTTTAAAGGGCGCCAAATCCACTCGTTATTATTGGCCAAAATAGATAACCCGTTTGAGTCATGCATTGCTGGACGATAATTAAGTAGTGGTGAAGGTTGATTTGGACCATATAAGAACATACTAGTTAATGGCGCAATACCTAATTTTTTAACTGAATCACGGAAAAATACTTTAGCTTCTACTGTGACTGTTGTATCAATACTTGGTACTAAAGTAATTTTATAAGCACCTGTCACACTTTGAGAGTCGAGTAATGCATAAATGACTAAATGCTTTTGGTTTGGGTCTGGACGTTCAATCCAATATTCTTTAAATCGAGGAAATTCCTCTCCTGACATTTCACCTGTATCGATGGCAAGCCCCCTTGCAGAAAGGCCATAACGTTGATCTTTACCAACGGCACGGAAGTAACTACCACCAAGCGCAGTAAATATTTCATCATCGGTTTTCGTTGGTTTATTAATTGGATAATGAACTTTAAAACCGGCAAAACCAAGATTTTTGGTGTTTAAATTATCTAAATTGAGTTTGCTCAAGTCAAAATAATCTGGATTGTATTTTATTTCATTAACTTGATTATTTACAATTTCGTTAATTTTAACCGGCGTGTCGAAATACATACCTTCATGATAAAACTCAAGTTTAAAACGACTCTTACGATCATTCCAATAAGCTTTATCATGTTTAAAAGAAATTTTTTGATAATCAGCAAATTGTAGTGAAGATAGCTCACTAGGAATATTTTTAGATGGTTGGACATAAGACTTTTTTGATAATTTTTCTGCTTTTGCCACTACATCATTAAAAGTAAAAGCCCATGAAGAAAAACTCAAACAAGATATCGATGCTATGCATAACATCTTACAAGTTAATGTTTTACTAAATCGACTAATAGGTAATAAATTGTACATAAAAAAGACTCACTTAAGTATTATCTAAAAATATTAATGTAATTGATAATATTGTCTTTAGGACTACTTAAACAATTTTCAAGATAATCGGTTTTCATTTCGTCAAGAATACTTGGATTTTCATCAATTAAAAAATGCGAGTAATTATCTTTGAGAATTTTAGTTTGTAATGCAGCCAAATCTTGTTCTGACATTCTAAATAATGGTTGATAGCGATTAGTTATATTTTCTGTATCTTTGCTGTAAACTGCTGCAACAAAATCTGCTGACCATTGACAGTAATTGTTTAGATTATTGTCGGTTGGATTAATTTTCTTTAACTCAATTTTATGTTCGGCTTGATTTTCTTCAATCACTTTTTTGAGTTGAATATCATATTTTAACTTATAAAATTCGTTAAGATAAAAATTTAACACACAGGAAGATTCGTTACTGTCATCTTTACAGTCTAAAATACCGTGTTTTTTTATATAACTGTCAAACTGTTTATCGCCAACTAATTGAAGTAATTGATTTTTGGCATTAGATACAAACGGATTATTTTGTTCTGTTTGTTCTTGTAATATTGCTAACGAATCGACTTCAATATTTTTGCCATTATTTTTTGTTTTAGACATATTGTTTTTTACACAGCCTGTGGCAAGAATAAAGACAATGGCACATGTAAGGATATTACTTATTTTCATATATCAAATTCCATGAACATATTCTTGAGTTGAAAATTCAGGTTGAGCAACTTAACACTTTCTAGTGAAGTCGTAACGCGAAATTATATACTCTTATTCTTTTAAAAACACTAGATGATTACATTAATTTAGTAAAAAACGCACTAAATATTCTTTTGCTGATTTTGTTTAATGTCGGCACATTTTTTTTATATCAACAGTAAATTGTGAATCATCGGTTAAAGCTGGCTTAAATTTTCCTTTTGCTTTTAAAAAAGCAATAAGCTGCTCGGCATTCATATCGGAGTTAGAACAGGTATGAAATCTAGCTTCGGTACCAAACTTTTCATTGATAGCATTAAGTAAAGATGATTCGGTATAATCGTTTCCATCCATCATCTGTAGTACTTCATGACCGTGAATTGATATCATTTCCCTCTCCTAAATTGTTTTTATCTCGCGCTAATTATTATTTTTAAGCGGTGAAAGATAGCAGATATTTTTAATAAAAAAAAGAGGTTAAATATTAAAAATATCATTAATTGTATTTAGATTAACCCTGATTATTATCAGGGTTAAATAATTAGTGTGAAAAAGGTTAAATTGATAAGATAATCTTTATTTATTTTCATCGATTTTTACAATAATCGAGTTGTTTTCAGTTTTAACCTGTTGGAGTACAACTGATATTGTATCAGCTAGTTTAAGTACAAGCTCATCTTTAATTTTAATTGAACCCTCATCAAGATTTAAGGTTATTTCATCACGAACGTTATGAATCATGGAGAGAGGTAAAAATGCGAATGCCCCTATCTCGGTCAATCGGACTCGAGCACCACCTCGGTTAATATCAATTATTTCAGCATTAAAGCGTTTTCCTTGTTTATTGGTTAGGTATTGGCTATAAAGATTTTCGGCGATATCACGTTCAGCTAAACGTAATTTTTTTCGACGATCAGACATACTTTGTAGTTGTTCTGAAGTTGGCGCAATGAATGGTTGCTCTTTAAGCGAAGCTTTAAGTAAACGATGGTTTATCATATCACCATATTTGCGAATTGGTGATGTCCAGGTTGCATAAGCTGTAAATCCTAAGCCAAAGTGTGGTTCTGGTGTTAATGAAAAATCAGCTGGAGTTTGGAATTTTCTTAACCTTGCCGATAGGAAGTCATTATCATCAATTAATCGACGTAATTTGACATATCCTGCAAATGTCATTAGTGATTCTTTATCGAAATCAGTGATGCCATTATCGGCTAATATTTTTAAGATCTGTTCAATGTATTTGCTATCAAAACCTGAATGGGTATTAAACACCCCAGTGCCTACTTTTTCTTGCAAATACATAGTTAGAGCTAAATTGGCAATAATCATCACTTCTTCAACAATGTTATTACCAATACCACGTAATTCTTTAATGATGTTTTTTACTTGGCGATTATCATCTAGTACGAATCGATAATCATTATTGGCTTTAAATACTAACGCATTTTGTTGTCGCCAATCTATACGTGCTTTTGCTAGTTCTGATAGTAATTTAAGTTGTTTTTTTATCGTGGCATCATCGATATTTAAATCACTTCGACCTTCTAAGAAATCAGAAACATTGTTGTAAGCAAGTTTAGCTTTCGATTCAATCCATGCAGGAGTGAAACTAATATCATCATTAGCAAATTGACCATTTTTATCAATGTTAATTTTACAAACCATGGCTGGTCGTTTTTCATTGGCTTTTAATGAACATAGATTGTCCGCCAACTGTGTTGATAACATAGGAATATTAAAGTCTGGTAGATAAGTGGTGAAGTTTCGAATTTTAGCGATATTATCGACTTCACTATCTTGAGGAATATACGCGGTAGGGTCGGCGATGGCGATCATTAGCTGATAGTTACCAATTTCATCTTGAGAAATTGCAATGGCATCATCCATATCTTCGGTATTTTCATTATCAACCGTGAAAAATGGTACATCAGTTAACTCTTGACGATTTTCCTGTTCAGACTCAGATATTGTGAAAGCTTCCTCTTGAGGTGCTTTATCTTCTAAATCGTAACGCGCCAAAGTTTTGAGCCATAATTGATAAATTGAATCAGAACTGGCGATAAATTTGGTTACTTCAGCAGAAAAATGATTTTTATCTTTTTCTAATGGATGTGATTGCAATGTAGCAACAACCCAATCACCTTCTTTTAATTTTTGCGCAACTTGAGGATTAACTTTACAGCGTATGGCAAAATTTGTTGGCATATTTTCAGGATAAATCACCATAGCGCGATCTAAAAAGCCGATTTTACCAATAAATTTTTGTAAGCTACTTTCAATTAATGTTTCAGGTTCAAATGACTCTTTATCATTATTGCTGATGATAGTTCCCGATACTTTATCTCCATGGCAAAGCTGCTTCATTTTGGCAACCGGAATAAAATAATTGGTTTTATTATCAACATCTAAAAAACCAAATCCTTTTTCGTGCGCTCGGACGATACCTTCAACACGCGGTTTTTGTTCGTATAATTCTTGTTTAAGTTGGGCGAGTAATGGGTTATTTTGAAACATATGGCTTAATATTAATTGAAAAATTTAGACTAAATTCTATCATAGTTATGCTTTTAGGAGTTATTGAATTGTTCATCAATGACTGGCTATTGGAGTCAGTTGCAATAAATAGAGTTAAAACATGAAATTAAATTATAAATTACAAGGCAATAAACAACCGATTTTATTAATGCATGGGCTATTTGGTAGTTTAGATAACTTAAACATGCTAGCTAAAGACCTCGTTGCAAATTATCAAACTATACAAGTTGATTTACGTAATCATGGCCAATCGCCATGGTCAAATATCATGAACTATCAAGCTATGGCGGAAGATATCGTGGAACTCTGCCATGATTTGCAATTACAAAACTTAATCTTAATTGGTCATTCGATGGGGGGAAAAGTTGCTTTGCAACTAAGCCAATTAATTCCACAACAAATTACTAAAATCTGTGTAATTGATATTGCGCCAGTTAAATATACTCAAACAATTAATACTCCGGTCATAAAAGCATTGGCACAATGCATTGTTCAACAATTAGTTGATAGAAAGCAAATCGCTGAAGTCATGAGACAACATGGTTTAAGTGAACCAACGATTTTATTTTTGCTCAAATCCTTTAAACATGAGCGTTGGCTATTTAATGCTGATGTAATTATTAATCAGTATGACAATATTTGTGATTGGCAAATTATTTCAGCTTGTGATATTCCTACTTTATTTATTCGTGGAGGAAATTCTAACTATATTACTGATAAGGATTATCCTGCCATTTTTAGCCAATTTCCTAATGCGCAAATTGAAACAGTAGCCGGTGCTGGCCATAATGTTCATGCGGAAAAAACAGAGCAAGTATTGCAACTTTTATATCCTTGGTTAGCTGACTGATCATAATTATTTCATTAATAAAAATTAATCAGAAGCACCATTGTTTAATTGATGGTTGCTGATTTTTATTTTTTTCATTTAAACTAAAGATTGCTAGATTAAATAAGCAATAATACTAAAAAATAAGATTGTTGTTTGGTAAATTCAATCAACAAACATGCATAGCTATTTTTATCTAAAGGAATGAAACTCATCACGCTAGAATTAGCGCAAACGGGATGGGATATTGCCGTAGCATGGAATGAAAAAATAGAAAATAAACAGCGTGATATATTTTTAGCAATGAACATTAATCACATAGTAAACGTTGCTGTTTAATTGTTTTATGATTAGGAGGAGTAACATTAATAAAAACTATCCGACAAGATGTACTATAAGGTTGGCTATAAATTTGATATTGCCAATTATTCGGTATGATTTGCGGTACAGTATGAGGATAACTATCAAGTAAAGCAAAGGCGATTTGCTCCGCTTTAAACTGTTTTTGGAAATAGTGGTGTTGACTAATAATTGCGGTTAAATAACCACTAAAACCTAGCATAATGATGGCAAACATTAAGCATGATATCATGACTTCAATTAAGCTAAATCCAGCTATGTTTTTTCTATTCACAATCAACTAACCTTTTTTCTGGACAATAATCTAGCCAATGTCCTTTTTCAATAATCAAGTGATTATCTGCAAAATGCGTTAACATATAAAGATAATAGTCATCAGCTTGGGCGCGTACTAAGGTATAGTTATCCACTTTTAATCGTGATTTTTTTATACATGCTGTTAAATGATATTGCGCATCAGATAAGCATTGCCACTCTTCGGTCGGAAGTTGCCAGGTCTGCTGAATTGCCCAATTTAAACTAGAGCTCGCTAGGTTAAACTGGCGATAATATTGAATCTCAATTAAATAGTTTTTTTTTAATGAATTAACTATAGCTTGAAAACCAGTTAATAAAATGAGTCCGACTATGGTTAAAATAATTACCATTATTAGCGTGCTAAAGCCATCTATCTGTGTTGTTTTTTTATTAAAATGGATTTTCATTCTTGATAATGGTTACCGTTTGATAGATTATTTTTTTGTTCTTCTTTAATTGAGCAGCAATATTTATTACAAAATAGTTATTTTGCTGTTTTATTGAAAATTGCGTTATTTTAATGTCATGTGGATCGAATATTTTCTCCCAATTTACACCCTCACAACTTATTGAACCAACTTTATATTCCAAATTATTTTTGTAGAAACGATAAGCAAAAATGTCTGATTTACTTGGCGTATTACGATCATAAATCCAATCATTGCGAATCTCACTATCATAACGGAAAATATAACAATTGTTTGAAGTATTGATTTCAATTGGATGTTGTTTCATTTTTTCGGGGCTATTGGCAATAAAACCAGCACGTTTTAGATCTTTGGTTATACTAACTAACCCTTGATGGATATTCTTTTCTAAATGAATATGTAGATTTTTCTCCAGTAATATAGTTTGTAATTTACTATAGAATGAGGTGATACCAATAAAAATTAGACTAGAAAAAGCTATACTCAACAATATTTCAAATAATGAAAATCCATTTTGTTTTAACATCTAGGTAGTCCTGGCAAATAACTATTCTTTTTACAAAATCGAATTCGTCCACGATATGAAATGATAATTTGCGTGGTACCAATGGCGTTGTGTAATTCGATTGTACCTGTTTGCGCCATATTTTTCCGGCCCCAAAAGGAGATAGCTTTTTTATCAGTTAAATCACTTAATTCAACGGAATTGTTAGGCTTCATAAAATAGGTGGTGCCTTCTTGGCAAGTGGCTGGTTTTTCCCCTTTGCTGATATTTAAACACCAAGGCTGAAAAAAATAATATACGTGATAGTTTTCGTTAGTATTGTAAGCTCTGGCTTGAGCCTCTTCTAAAAAATAGGCTAGCTGTTTTGTGGTGGTTGCTAGTTCATTACGCAGTTGTAACTCTTGCCAATGTTGTACACCAATTGCGGCTAAAATAGCACTAATACTGATAACAAATAAAAGCTCTAATAAAGAAAATCCGCTGTTTTGCATTATTTTTTATTGAGAAATTTAACGAGAATTAAACTTTATATCTAAATAAAATCACGCTATTAACTTTTACTAAGATTTTGTGAAAGGCATTCCAAATAATTAACTTTTTTTGAGAGAGCTTAATGATACGATAAACCACTTAAAAATAGTGGCATATTATATTATACTGTTAGGCCAATTAAATTTGCTAACGGACTTAAAGTTAAAGGAAACAAGAAATGCAACAATTACAAACTATTATTGAGGCAGCATTTGAACGTCGTGCTGAAATTACTCCTTCAAATGTTGATACAGTGACGCGTGATGCGATCAACCAATGTATCGCTTTATTAGACAGCGGTAAAATGCGTGTCGCAGAAAAGATTAATGGCGATTGGGTAACTCATCAATGGTTAAAAAAAGCAGTGTTGCTTTCATTCCGTATTAATGAAAATCAACTTATTGATGGTGGCGCAACTAATTATTATGACAAAGTACCGTTGAAATTTGCTGGGTATGATGAAGCGCGTTTCCAACAAGAAGGTTTCCGCGTAGTTCCATCAGCAATTGCACGCAAAGGTGCTTATGTAGCTCGTAATACAGTATTAATGCCTTCATATGTAAACATCGGTGCTTATGTTGATGAGGGGACTATGGTTGATACATGGGTAACCGTTGGTTCATGTGCGCAAATTGGTAAAAATGTTCACTTATCAGGTGGTGTTGGAATTGGTGGTGTATTAGAGCCGTTACAAGCAAACCCAACTATTATTGAAGATAACTGTTTTATCGGCGCCCGTAGTGAAATTGTTGAAGGTGTGATTGTCGAAGAGGGCAGCGTTATCTCAATGGGTGTATTTATTGGTCAAAGTACTAAAATTTATGATCGTGCAACTGGTGAAGTTCACTATGGTCGCGTACCGGCTGGTTCTGTGGTGGTATCAGGTAACTTACCAACTAAAGATGGTAAATACAGCCTTTATTGTGCAGTAATCGTTAAAAAAGTAGATGCTAAAACATTAGGTAAAGTCGGTATTAACGAATTACTTCGTACTATTGATTAATTTTATTAATCTATCTATTAAAGCTACCGTAAATGTTACGGTAACAATAAAATGAGTTGTTTAAAGTAAGTTATATCTTATAACGATTAGAAGAGGAAAATTTATGCCTTCTTTTGATATTGTGTCAGAAATTCAAATGCCAGAAGTCAAAAATGGGGTCGACAATGCGACTCGCGAATTGGCAACACGTTGGGATTTCAAAAATGTCGAAGCATCATTTGAGCTTAATGAGAAAAATGAAACTATCAAAGCGACGAGCCAATCAGATTTCCAAGTACAACAGTTACTGGATATTTTACGTGATAAGTTAGCTAAGCGTGGTATTGATGGTGGCGCGCTAGAAATTCCAGAAGAGATGGAACATAGCGGTAAGTTTTATAGTATTACAGTTAAGCTTAAACAAGGTATCGATAAAGAATTAGCTAAAAAAATAGTTAAATTAATCAAAGATAGTAAAATTAAAGTACAAGCGCAAGTACAAGGTGACCAAGTTCGCGTTACTGGAAAATCACGTGATGATTTACAAGCAACTATGGCACTAGTTAAAAATGGTGAGTTAGGTCAACCATTTCAATTTACTAATTTCCGCGACTAATCAATCATTCCAATCTTTATTATTGCCGACATTATTTTTGACAACATTTGGATAAAATTTTTCGGCAATATGTTTTTGCTTATCCACAGAATCAACTTTTAAAAATATTGAGGAAAGCACTTTTTTGCATCTAAATTTTTAATAATATGTGCTTTTATTTTTATTTTTGGTGAGGCATTATTTCAAATAACGAGATTTTTTTAACTAAATACGTTATTCTATCACCTTGTCTATCCTCTTATATTATAACAATACTTATTATGCTGAAAAAATTAGTTTTCTTTTTTGTTTTTTTTATTTTTTCATGTCCTTTATTTGCACAAAATCCCAATGATGAAGATAAGAAAGTATTTATTGATAACTTATTATCAAAAATGACTATTAAAGAAAAAGTGGGACAATTGCGATTAATCAGTGTCGGCGGTGATCTAACCTTAGACAAAGTACTTGATCAAATCGAAGCGGGTGAAATCGGTGGCATTTTTAATACTGTTGTGGAACCCGATCTATCCAGAATGCAGGAAAGAGCTTTAAAATCGCCAAACAAAATTCCAGTCTATTTTGGTTTTGATATTGTCCATGGCCATCGTACAGTATTTCCAATTAATTTAGGTTTAGCAGCAACTTGGGATCGTAATGCCTTCGCTAAAGTGGCTGAGGTATCAGCTGATGAAGCAACGTCTGATGGACTTAACGTTACTTGGGCGCCAATGGTGGATATTACCCGTGATCCTAGATGGGGACGAGTTTCGGAAGGATTTGGAGAAGACCCTTATTTAGCTTCAGAAGCTGGGCGAATTTTTGTTGAAAAAATGCAAAAACAATCCTTAGCTGATAAAAAATCATTAGTCACAACAGTTAAACATTTCGCACTTTATGGGGCGGTTGAAGCTGGGCGTGAATATAACAGCACCGATATGAGTGAACGCAAAATGTTCCAAGAATATCTTGTGCCTTATAAAGCGGCTATTGATGCCGGCAGCCGAGCGGTTATGGTTGCTCTTGTTAGTGTAAATGGTATTCCTGCTACAGCTAATCATTGGTTATTAACTGATGTATTACGTAATCAGTGGCATTTTGATGGAGTGGTTGTTAGTGACCATGGCGCTATTCGTGAATTAATTAATCACGGCGTTGCAACTGATGCAAAAGATGCGGTACGTATTGCCATCAAAGCGGGTATTGATGTGAGTATGAATGATGAATACTTTTTACAGTTTTTACCTGAATTGGTTGATGAAGGTGCTATCTCAGAAGATCTGATTAATCAAGCTTGTCGCCATGTGTTAGAGCTTAAATATGATATGGGGTTGTTTAAAAATCCGCATCGAAATTTAGATCCTAATTTTGATATTGAGACTATGTTTGCTAACGATCGCCTACATCGTACTGAAGCCAGAGATGTAGCTCGTCGTAGTATTGTATTGTTAAAAAATGAAAATAATTTATTACCGTTAGACAAAAATAAAAAAATAGCTGTCATAGGACCATTGGCTGATTCAAAACGAGATATTTTAGGTAGCTGGTCAGGTGCTGGGCGTGCTAATTTAGCGGTAACACCGTTAGAAGGCATTAAAAATGCCATCGCAAATCCCAAGTTAGTGAGTTACGCATGGGGTGCGAATCTTTCGGATGATCCTAACCTTGATAAATTTTTAAATTTATATGGTGAGAGCAGCAAATTTGATAAACGACCAGCTAATAAGATGATAGCCGAAGCTGTTGCTCAAGCTAAAAAATCAGATGTTGTTGTAGTTTTTGTTGGCGAAGCACAAGGCATGGCACATGAATCATCAAGCCGAACCGATCTTAATCTTCAAGCTAGTCAAAAACGATTAATTAAAGCATTAAAAGCTACTGGTAAACCACTGATCATTGCTTTAATGAATGGCCGTCCACTTACTGTGAAAGAAGAATATCAGCAAGCTGATGCTATGCTTGAAACGTGGTTTTTAGGTACTGAAGGGGGGAATGCTGTGGCTGATGTGCTGTTTGGAGACTATAATCCATCAGCTAAATTACCGATGTCTTTCCCTGATAATGTTGGCCAAATTCCTGTTTATTATAGCCATTTAAAAACAGGTCGACCACATGGTACGGTTAATATGGGTAAATACACAACATCTTATTTTGATAGCCCTAATGAGCCTTTATTTCCATTTGGTTTTGGCTTAAGTTATACTGATTTTACTATTGATTTTTCATTATCAAAAACTGAAATGTCACCAAATGGAGAAATTGAAGTTATTGCTAATGTGGAAAATACTGGTGAAAGAGAAGGTTCACAAGTGGTGCAGTTCTATTTGCAAGATGTGACAGCATCAGTAAGCCGACCGGTAAAAGAATTAATTGGTTTTGAATCTATAACTCTTAAACCGCACGAAAAAGGTCAAGTGAAATTTGTTATCAAATATGACATGTTGAAATTCTGGAATGATAAAATGCAATATGTTGCAGAACCCGGTAAATTTAATGTGTTTGTAGGCGCTGATTCTACAACTAAAGATAAGCAAACATTTACTTTACTTGATAATTAAAGTTAGCATTCTCCGTCGACTTCGGTCGGCGGTTTTGTGCCGTGGTTATTGTTATGTTTGAGTTTGATCTTGTACTACAGCTTTTACAACAGATGTGCGTATATTTGGTTATAGCTTATTTGTTGAGTAAAACCCCGATTGTCATTCCTTTAATGCAAGTCACTATCCATTTACCTCATAAATTAGTCTGTTATTTTATTTTTTCATTATTTTGCATTATGGGTAGCTATTTTGGTTTACATATTGAAGATACTATTGCCAATACTCGTGCTATTGGAGCTATTTTAGGCGGGTTGCTTGGTGGTCCGGTAGTAGGGCTTTTAGTTGGTTTAACTGGCGGTATTCATCGTTATACATTAGGTGGTATTACGGCTGAAAGTTGTATGTTATCGACTATCTTGACTGGTTTAATTAGTGGATTACTTCATTATACTTTAATGAAAAAAGGCCGAATTGATTTAGTTTATAATCCCTTTTTAGTTGGGGTATTAGGTGTTCTGGTTGAATCATTAGAAATGATTCAAGTACTATTAATATCGAGACCTTTTGATGTTGTTTTACATGCAGTGCGAAGCATTGCTGCACCAATGATTGTCGCCAATAGTATTGGAGCTGCAATGTTTATGCGAATTTTACTAGATAGACGGGCGATTTTCGAACGCTATACATCGGCTTTTTCGGCCAAAGCTCTTAAAATCGCAGTGAGTACTGAAGGTCTATTGCGTGAAGGTTTCAATCAAGAAAATAGTACCAAAGTCGCAGAGATTATTTATCAAGAATTAGATATCGGTGCTGTATCAATAACCGATCGGGAAAAAATTCTTGCTTTTATTGGAGTTGGTGACGATCATCACTTACCAGGTACGAAAATTACTTCAAATGTTACTTTAGAAGCGATTGAGCAAAATGATATTAAATATCTTGACGGTACACATCAACCTTATCAATGTTCAATCAATAAAAATTGTCGTTTAGGGGCAACTCTGGTTATTCCTCTTCGTGGTGAAAATAATAATGTAGTTGGCACCATTAAACTTTATGAAGCTAAAAATACATTATTTAGCTCAATAAATAGAACTTTAGGTGAAGGTATTGCTAGCTTATTATCTGCGCAAATATTGGCCGGGCAAAATGAGTACTACAAACAGTTATTGTCTAAAACTGAGATTAAACTATTACATGCCCAAGTAAATCCTCACTTCTTATTTAATGCCTTAAATACTTTACTGGCTATTATTAGGCGTGATAAAGAACAAGCATCGCAACTAGTGCAAAACTTATCAACTTTTTTCCGTAAAAACTTAAAACGTACTGATGAAATAGTAACGTTAAAAGATGAAATAGAGCATGTAAATGCTTACCTACAGATCGAAAAAATGCGGTTTATGGAGCAGTTAAGTATAAATTTTGATATTCCTGAACAACTCGAATATGCGCAATTACCAGCATTTTCATTACAACCAATTGTTGAAAATGCTATTAAACATGGTACTTCACAATTAATTAGTCAAGGAGAAGTAACGATTAGAGCCTATGCAAATGACCAGACTTTAATTTTAGAGGTTATTGATAATGCAGGTAATTATCGAGAAAATAAAAAAGATAATAAAGGACTTGGTCTTAATTTAGTGGATAAACGAATTAAGATCCGCTATGGTGAAAACTATGGTATAAAGATAATCTGTAAACCAGACGAATACACAAATGTAATGTTATCTTTGCCTTTGCTAGAGGATGTCGTAGTTTAATGTTAAATGTGATTATTGTTGATGATGAATTACTTGCTCGCGAAAATTTACGTTGTTTGCTAGAAAACGATAGCCAAATTAATATTGTCGCAGAATGTAATAATGCCATGGATGCTATACGTGAAATTCATCGATTAGCACCTGATGTCGTTTTTCTTGATATTCAAATGCCAAAGATAAATGGTCTTGAAATGTTATCAATGCTTGATCCACAAACTATGCCTCATATTGTTTTTTTAACTGCTTATAGCGAGTTTGCTGTAAAAGCTTTTGAAGAACAAGCTTTTGATTATCTATTAAAACCTATTGAACAAGATAGGCTAAATAAAACATTAAGCCGTTTGCATAAAAAATGTCCTGTAGCTGATATAAATCAATTATCAGGTATTGATCAACAGTTAAAATATATACCTTGTATTGGCCATAATCGAATCTATTTGCTATCTAATGATGATGTTTTTTATATTTCATCTAAAGTTAGTGGTATTTATGTGTTTAATCAAAACAATAATGAATATTTCACTGAGCTTACGCTAAAAACCTTAGAAGATAAAACTTCACTAATTCGTTGTCATCGACAATATTTAGTCAATTTAAAAAAGTTAAAAGAGATTCGCTTTAATGAAGCAGGTAGTGTTGATATTATTTTAAATAATGATGTTGCTGTGCCGGTGAGTCGTCGATATTTAAAATCGCTTAAAGAGATATTAGGACTATAATCATTTATTCTGGTTTATTTCATCGATAGAGATACCGTTTACCAACCATTTTTAACCACTCATATAGTCGTTTTAACCTGTAACTAAATTTCCTATACCATTCAATTCACTAAAAAATTACTATACCCTTGAGCATAAAGTAAGCTTTATCTCATGATTCAATACAACCAAATTCAAAAACAATTTGAAGTTAATATCAATAAATTTTATCTACCTTTTTAACTAGATAATTAAGTTAAAAATTGAATAGATGATATTAATCTTAAAGCGATAAAGAGAATTATTATGAATAATAGAATACTAAAGCATATACCCTGGGTTATTCTTGCTATCGTTGGTGCCTGCTGTTTAGCCGTCATCGCACTACGTCGAGGGGAACATATTAGTGCATTGTGGATTGTTGCTGCTGCAGTGTCTGTTTATCTCGTTGCTTATCGATATTATAGTTTGTATATCGCCAATAAAGTAATGCAGTTAGATCCAACACGGGCAACGCCAGCTGTGATTAACAATGATGGTTTAAATTTTGTGCCAACCAATAAATATGTCTTATTTGGACACCATTTTGCGGCAATAGCCGGTGCTGGACCGCTTGTAGGCCCTGTACTTGCAGCACAAGTAGGTTATTTACCGGGTACTCTATGGTTATTGGCTGGTGTGGTATTTGCTGGCGCAGTACAAGACTTTATGGTGCTATTTTTATCATCACGCCGTAATGGTTCATCTTTAGGTGAAATGATAAAAGAAGAGATGGGACCAATTCCTGGAACAATAGCCTTATTTGGTTGTTTCTTAATCATGCTAATTATTTTAGCCGTATTAGCATTGATTGTTGTTAAAGCATTAGCTGAAAGCCCGTGGGGCGTATTTACTGTTTGTTCTACAGTGCCAATCGCATTATTTATGGGTATTTATATGCGATACCTCAGACCAGGCCGTGTTTTAGAAGTTTCAATAATTGGTATTGTATTACTAATTTTGTCTATCTGGTTTGGTGGTGTTATTGCTCATGACCCATATTGGGGGCCAGCATTAACTTTCAAAGCAACCACGATTACTTTTACTTTAGTTGGTTATGCATTAGTTTCTGCGATGTTGCCTGTATGGTTAATTTTAGCTCCGCGTGATTATCTCGCCACTTTCTTAAAAATTGGTGTAATCGTTGGTTTAGCTATTGGTATTGTTATTTTAAATCCTGATTTAAAAATGCCAGATGTAACTAAATATGTTGATGGCACAGGTCCTGTTTGGAAAGGTTCTTTATTCCCATTCTTATTTATTACTATTGCTTGTGGTGCTGTTTCTGGTTTCCATGCCTTAATTTCATCCGGTACAACACCAAAATTACTTGCTAATGAAACGGATGCACGTTTTATCGGTTACGGTGCTATGTTAATGGAATCTTTCGTGGCTATTATGGCTTTAGTGGCTGCATCAATTATTGAGCCAGGTTTATATTTTGCTATGAATACTCCACCAGCTGCGCTAGGAATAACTATGCCTGATTTACATAAATTAGGTACTGGCGATGCGGCGATGATAATGTCTCAACTACAAGATGTGACAGCACACGCTGCGGCTACAGTTAGTTCATGGGGATTTGTGATTTCACCTGAGCAAATTTTACAAACAGCCAAAGATATTGGCGAACCATCAGTATTAAATCGTGCCGGTGGTGCACCAACTTTAGCCGTAGGTATTGCGCATGTGTTCCATCAAATTCTTCCAGGCGCAAATATGGGCTTCTGGTATCACTTCGGTATCTTATTTGAAGCACTATTTATTCTAACAGCGCTTGATGCAGGAACTCGTTCTGGACGTTTCATGTTACAAGACTTATTAGGTAACTTTGTACCATTCTTGAAAAAAACCGATTCACTTATTGCGGGCTTTATTGGTACTTTAGGATGTGTTGGTTTATGGGGATATCTACTTTACCAAGGTGTGGTTGATCCATTAGGCGGTGTTAAGAGCTTATGGCCATTATTTGGTATTTCAAACCAAATGTTAGCAGCCGTAGCATTAGTATTAGCTACAGTTGTATTAATTAAAATGAAACGAGCTCAATTTGTTTGGGTGACTATTATTCCTGCCGTTTGGTTATTGATTTGTACTACTTGGGCATTGGGACTTAAACTATTTAGTAATGATCCTAATTTAGAAGGATTCTTCTATTTAGCAAATGAGTATAATCGTCGTATTGCAGAAGGCAGCGAATTAACTGCACAACAAATTGATAATATGCATCATATTGTCATTAATAACTACACTAACGCAGGTTTAAGTATCTTGTTCTTAGTGGTTGTGTATAGCATTATCTTCTTTGGTATTAAAACTGCACTTAAAGTGCGTAATAATAAACAAAGAACTGATAAAGAAACCGCTTATGTGCCTATTCCTGAAGGTGGTGTTAAAACTACGATGTCACATTAATTAACAGTAAACAGAATGTTAAATTAAAGTAACATTCTGTCTATTTATGGAAATAACTTTCATACTCCTTATTTTGCCTAACAATAGTCACTATCGTTAGGCATTTTTTATCACTGATTAAGCATCTTGTTTTTTATAAAAACGCTTTAATTGAAAAAATAATAATTTAGAATAATAGACTGTTTTTATAAAAACGATTTAAATTAATTAGGATGTTAATTTTACATAATAGTGATAGGAGATAAGGATGTTGGTAAGCAAAAAAAGTGCTTTGTTAAGCGGTTTATTCATATTAGGTTGTGTATTTCAGGTTAATGCAAAAGAAGTTGGTGTTTCTATTTTAGCAACGTCAGATGTGCATGGGCGAATGTTGCCATGGGATTATGGTACTGACAAAGCAGACTCTTCAGGCTCTTATGCGCAGATATCTTCGTTTTTAAAGGAGTACCGTTCACTACATGAAAATGTCATAGTGGTTGATGCTGGTGATATTATTCAAGATAATCAAATTGAACGATTTTATAATGTGCAAAATCATCCGGCTATTGCGGCATTAAATGCCATGCATTATGACATTATGGTACTTGGCAATCATGAATTTAATTTTGGTATGCCGATAGTCGATAAAGTAATTTCTGAATTTAAAGGCCAATCTTTAGCAGCTAATATTTATTATAAAGATTCCGTTAAACCTTATTTACCCGCCACAACCATTATTGAGAAAGAAGGTATTAAGATTGGCTTTATTGGTGCAACTACGCCTTTTGTTCCAGAATATGAGAATAAAACTGGTTATGTAAATCAAATGGAATTTACTATGCCAATACCGGAAATAAAAAAACAAATTGCTAATCTCAAACAACAATCAGTTGATGCTATTGTTTTAGTTACCCATATGGGATTAGATAATGAAAACAATAAACCTGGTACAGGTGTTGCCGATGTTGCTAATCAGTTACCCGAGCTTGACGTAATTATTGCCGGACATAATCATCAAAATATTAGTGAAAAAGTCATTAATAATGTTGTTATTACTGAACCCCATCGCTATGGTACAGTAGTATCGGTGGTTGATCTTAAATTTGATATTGATGGCAATAAAAAAACGTTAAAAGCGAAAAAATCGCAAACATTACCGGTAAAAACTTATCCAGCTGATCCTGAAATCGAAAAAATTTATTCGCCTTATCATCAACAATTAAGAGAGATTTCTAATCAAGTTATTGGTGAAACAGATCAAGATCTTGTACCACAAGAGATAATACATGGTATACCAGCGGTTTACTTGCAAGAAAGTGGTTTAACTAATTTACTTAATTCTGTACAACTGTATTACAGTGGCGCCGATGTGACTGCTGTTTTAGTCGATAATAAAAAAGCGATATTAAATAAAGGGCCAATCGCTCGCAAAGATATTGCTAACAATTATCAATATACTGCTGGTGAAACCTCTATTTTTGAAGTTACCGGAAAGGATCTTAAAGATTATATGGAATGGTCAGCGGCATATTTTGCTCAAGTACAACCAACGGATAAAAATTATCAATATGATTCAGTGCGAGGCGCATCTAAATATATGACTTATGATATGTTTGGTGGCGTTAAATATATTATTGATTTAAGTGAACCAGTAGGGCATCGAATTAAAAATCTAACACTTTTAAATGGTAAAGTTATTACTGATGATATGAAACTCAAACTAGGTATGAATGCTTATCGTTATGAAATGTTGGTGAAAAAAGGTGGTCCATTAGAAGGGCGCCGAGTCGAGCCAATTTGGAATTCTCGTACCGCTTTAGGTGATGAAGAAGGCACCATTCGTAATATGACCATTAAATATATTACTGATGTGAAGAAAGGTAAGATTACCGATGAATCAAATCACAATTGGCAAGTTATTGGTATTGATCCTAAACAATCGAATTAGTGTTAGCATTCTTATTGGCTTATGTTTACACTAGTTTTTAGTAAAATGATAATTACTGTTATAAGCTCTTTAAATTCTATATTGGAGCTGGATTAACGGTAATTATCTTATTGTGATAATTACCAATATTTTTTACTGTAAAGGATATTTAGTAATCGATTTATCTAATTGATTATGTTTTATGATAAACAAAAAAATACGAGCCATTGACTCGTATTTAATTATTGATTTATTTATTGAGTGCCTTTACTTTCAGTATTATGCCCTCAACTGCAACAACTTCAACTGGATGACCTACTTCTAGATCTTGATTACATTTCGCTGACCATGTGCCGTCTTTTATTTTTACTCGTCCAGAACCATTAGTAATGGCATCAGTAACGATTGTCCTAATACCAATTAGTTCTTGTTGTGGTTGATTGATTTCAACTTTATTAGATTTGTTGTTATCGCGTCTTTTTAACCATACCCACCAAAGATAAGCAGATATTAACGTAAAAATAGCAAACAAAATCCATAAAACAGACCAAGACAGCGGTAAAACCCAAGCAATTAAACCAACGATAATGGCAGCAATCCCACTCCAAAGTGCATATCCACCGGTTCCTAATAACTCAGCAATCAGCAAAATACCACCTAAAGCAATAAATATCCAGTGAGGAGAATTATAAATAACCATTAAAAAATCTGTCATTGGTTGTTACCTATTATTAATTGAATTATATTTCCTATCATATTCCTAACCAATTTATTATCAGTTAGGGAATATGATTTACTTAAATTTAATTTAGTACAGCCTATTTAGTATTTTTGATTAATTCAGCAATACCACCAATGCTACCCATTAAGCTAGATGCATCAAGTGGCATCATTACCACTTTGCTGTTATCTGAAGCTCCAATTTGTTGTAACGCTTCAGTATATTTTTGCGCAACAAAGTAGTTGATGGCATTAATATTACCAGCTGCAATAGCGTCCGAAACCATTTGTGTTGCTTTAGCTTCCGCTTCGGCTGCACGTTCGCGTGCTTCAGCTTGTAAAAATGCTGCTTGTTTTTCACCTTCAGCTTTTAAAATTTCTGACTGTTTTTCACCTTCAGATCGTAAAATAGCCGCTTGACGAACACCTTCTGCTTCAAGAATTTCTGCACGTTTATTACGTTCAGCTTTCATCTGCGCATTCATGGCTGCAATTAGTTCTGCCGGTGGACGAACATCACGAATTTCAATACGGGTAATTTTTATTCCCCATGGGCTAGTTGCATCATCGACAATACTAAGTAGTTTTGAGTTAATATGGTCACGTTGTGATAACATCTCATCAAGCTCCATACTACCAAGTACAGTACGGATATTCGTCATCATTAAATTAATCACTGCACGTTCAAGTTGATTAACTTGATAAGCGGCTCTTGCTGCTTCTTGTACTTGAATAAAGCAAACAGCGTCAATTTGCACATTTGCATTATCTTTAGAAATAACTTCTTGTGATGGAATATCAAGCACTTGTTCCATCATATTAATTTTACGGCCTACACCATCCATAAAAGGAATAATAATATTTAAACCCGGTTCTAAGGTATGAGTATATTTACCGAAACGCTCGATAGTATATTGGTATCCTTGTGGAACAATAGTGATAGCTTTAAAAACTGTTACAACTGCAAGTAAAACGATTACTGCAATAAGAATAAAAAAGATTGGCATAGATCAAAATCTCTAATTTTTATTAATAATTTATCGGAGTTGCTCATTTTAAAGACTAAAATCTTGTTTGGCTAGTTTTAATTCGTTTATTAAAAAATAGAAAACTGTTTACTGTGTAAAGACCTTCTGATTGGTACAGGTAGACTTAATTTAAATGTACACAAAATATTCACTTGACAACACACCAATGAACTAGTTTAATAGTACAAAATCTTTTTTAGCAGATACAATAATGATAAATCAGCAATCCATATTAACTCATTGTCAACAAACTACCGTTTTGGGTTGGTGGCGCATCACTTTTTGCGGGTGATGTGATGATGTCCTATTTTCATAATACCCGCTCAGTGCGGGTTTTTTAGTTTTGCAAAGATAAAAATAATTTTATAAAAGAGAGTCAACAATGAATAAGCCTACATTAACACAGATAATTAAAACCATTGGTTATTATCAGGATCCGACTCAGGTATTTTATCAACTTTGTGATAACAAACCGGCAACATTGTTACTGGAATCAGCTGAAATTGATAATAAGCAAGGTATCAAAAGTGTAATGATAGTTGATAGCGCTTTGACTATTTCTGCACTCAATAACCAAGTCACTTTTCAAGCTTTAACCAGTAACGGACAAAAATTATTACCTTTATTACTACAAGCTTTTCCTGATAACGTCGCTAAAACACAATTAGATGAACATAATCTTCAGCTAGTTTTTCCGGCTATTGATAATTTGCAAGATGAAGATTCTCGCTTAAAGTCATTATCAATTTTTGATGCACTAAGAACATTATTAAACATCGTTAATATCCCACAACAAGCGAGTTCTGATGCAGTGTTTGTCGGTGGTTTATTTGCTTATGATCTTGTTGCTGGCTTTGAAGATTTACCTCTGCTACCAACCGAACAACGTTGCCAAGACTTTCGCTTTTATTTAGCTGAAACATTACTTGAAATTAATCATAAAGACCGTGTTTCATTGTTAAAAGCAACGGCATTTACTTCTTGTCCTGATGAGACAAAACGCTTGAATCAACGCTTAACTGAGTTGCAAAGTAAACTTAATCAACCGATGAAAGCGATTAAGACTCAATCTTTAGCAGAAATAAATGTTTCATGTAATAAGAGTGATGATGATTTCAATACCATAGTTAAAAAAATGCAGGATGCTATCCAACAAGGTGAAATTTTCCAAGCCGTTCCTTCAAGACGTTTTTCATTACCATGCCCTGAACCATTATCTGCTTACCAAGTGTTAAAAAATACCAATCCAAGTCCATATATGTTTTATATGCAAGATAGCGATTTTGTTCTGTTTGGTGCATCACCAGAAAGTGCCCTTAAATATAACAAGACCAATAATCAAGTTGAAATTTACCCTATTGCCGGTACTCGACCTCGTGGTTTATCCGCAAGTGGTGAGATTGATTATGATTTGGATAGCCGACTAGAACTTGAAATGCGCACTGATAAAAAAGAGTTGGCTGAACACTTAATGCTGGTTGATTTAGCCCGTAATGATTTAGCTCGTATTTGCCAGCCGGGAAGCCGATATACCAAAGAGTTATTAAAAGTGGATCGTTATTCCTATGTTATGCATTTGGTTTCGCGAATTGTTGGTCAGCTAAGGCAAGATCTTGATGCGTTGCATGCTTATCAAGCCACCATGAATATGGGGACATTAACTGGCGCACCAAAAGTTAGAGCAATGCAGTTGATTGCTGAATCGGAAAAGATAAAACGAGGGAGTTATGGTGGGGCTGTTGGGTATTTTACTGCTAATGGTGATCTTGATACCTGTATTGTTATCCGTAGTGCTTATGTTGAAGATGGCATTGCCACGGTGCAAGCAGGTGGTGGGGTGGTTTTAGACTCAGAACCACAATCAGAATCGGACGAATCACGTAACAAAGCTCGTGCTGTTGTTCGCGCGATTATGGCAGCGCATAATGTAGAAGGTGTATTCTAATGGCTAATATCTTATTTATTGATAATGTTGATTCGTTTACTTATAACTTGGTTGATCAGTTACGTCATAATCAACATAACGTGACAATTTATCGCAACACTATTCCGGCGGATGTGATTATCGAAAAATTATCACAAATGCAAAATCCTATCTTAATGTTATCGCCAGGTCCAGGTACGCCAAGTGAAGCAGGTTCAATGCCTGAATTACTAAAACGTTTAAAAGGGAAATTACCGATTATTGGTATCTGCTTAGGCCATCAAGCGATTGTCGAATCTTATGGTGGTATGATTGTACCAGCTGGTGATATTTTGCATGGTAAAGCCTCATTAATTGAACATGATGGTCAAGCTATGTTTAAAGGCTTACCAAATCCATTACCGGTGGCTCGTTATCACTCTTTAAAAGGTGAAAATATACCGAAAACATTAACGATTAATGCCATGTGTAATAACATTGTTATGGCAGTACGTAATGATGAGGATCGGGTTTGTGGTTTTCAATTTCATCCTGAATCGATTTTAACCATTCAAGGGGTAAAATTATTAGAGCAAACCATTGAATGGGCACTTAATCCAGTCCAAAAACAACCACAGGCAAGACAAGAGGCAATTGTCGATAAGCAAGAATACAATATTCAACCGATTTTAAATAAATTGTACTTAGGACAAGTATTGTCACAAGAAGAAAGTAAAATACTATTTAGCTTAATTATTCAAGGTAAGATTGAACCAACAGTTTTGGCAACTGCGATTATAAGTATGAAAGTACGAGGTGAAAAACCGGATGAAATTGCTGGTGCTGCGCAAGCCTTACTTGAAAATGCTGATGCTTTTGAAGCTCCTGATTATGATTTTACCGATATTGTTGGTACCGGTGGTGATGGCACTAATAGTATTAATATATCAACAGCTAGTGCTTTTGTTACTGCAGCCTTAGGGTATAAAGTTGCTAAACATGGTAATCGAGGGGTATCAAGTAAATCAGGATCTTCCGATGTACTATCTGCTTTAGGTATCAAATTAAACATGTCAGCGGAAGCCTCACGTAAAGCGCTTGATGAATTAGGAGTATGTTTCTTATTTGCTCAACAATATCATTCAGGCTTTCGTCATGCTGCTCCAGTGCGTCAGCAATTAAAAACACGGACAATTTTTAACGTTCTTGGGCCGTTGATTAATCCATCTCGACCAAAACGTATTTTACTCGGTGTTTATCATCCTGATTTGATAAAACCGATTGCAGAAACATTAAAAATGTTGAACTATACCCATGCTTATGTGGTACACGGTGCAGGTATGGATGAAGTGGCTATTCATGGCGAAACCCAAGTTGCTGAAGTAAAAAACGGCGAAATTCGCTATTTCACCCTGACACCACAAGATTTTGGTTTACAACAATATACTTTAAAAGATATTGAAGGTGGTACACCGGAAATGAATCGTGATTTGTTGTTAGCTATTTTACAAGGACATGGTAAACCAGCTCATGAAGCGGCTATCGCGGCTAATGTAGCAATGTTAATTAGCTTATTTGGTGAACCAGACTTAAAACAAAATGCTCAACGTGCAATTGAATTGATGCATAGTGGCAAGGCTTATGAGCTATTACAAAAGTTAGCAGCAAGATAATAAGTGGAGAATAACATGGCAATTGCAGCATTAACCGAAAATGTTGAAATGGCAACAGTATTAAAAAAAATCATTGAAGATAAACAACTATGGCTGGCTGAACAACAAGCTAAAAATCCACTGGCTAACTTTAAAAGCAAAGTTGTACCGAGTGATCGTGATTTTTATCAAGCATTAACACAACCGAAAACGGTATTTATCTTAGAATGTAAAAAAGCGTCACCATCTAAAGGCTTAATTCGTGATGATTTTGATCCGGCAACTATTGCTAAAGTTTATAAAGATTATGCTTCAGCGATTTCAGTTTTAACTGATGAAAAATATTTTCAAGGTAGCTTTGAATTTTTGCCTATGGTACGTAATGAAGTCACACAACCAGTACTTTGCAAAGATTTTATTATCGATGAATATCAAATTTACTTAGCGCGATATTATCAAGCGGATGCTATCTTATTAATGTTATCAGTGGTAAATGATGATGAGTATCGCCATCTTAGCCAAATTGCTCATCAACTTAATATGGGAATTTTGACTGAAGCCAGTACGGAACAAGAAGTTGAGCGAGCCATTAATCTTGGCGCCAAAGTTATTGGTATTAATAATCGTAATCTTCGTGATCTGTCAGTAGATTTAAATCGAGTAAAAACATTATCTAAATCTATCCCTGATGATCGAATTATTATCAGTGAATCGGGTATTTACACTCATAATCAAGTTAAAGATCTTAGCCATTATGCTAACGGTTTTTTAATTGGTAGCGCGTTAATGTCTGAGTCAAATTTAAACCTAGCTATTCGTAAAGTGATGTTAGGTGAAAATAAAGTCTGTGGTTTAACCAGAGCGCAGGACGCAATAACTGTCTATCAAGCTGGCGCGATTTGTGGCGGATTAATTTTTGTCTCTAATTCACCAAGATATATTACAGCAACTAAAGCACGAAGTGTTATAGCAGCAGCTCCGCTAAATTGGGTGGGTGTTTTTAAAAATAGCGATATAGACGAAGTTTGCCAGATAGCGCAACAATTATCACTTTTCGCAGTGCAATTACATGGTCATGAGGATGATAATTATATTCAAACACTTCGCCAAAAATTGCCAGTAGCCTGTCAAATTTGGAAAGCATTAAGTATTAGTGATAGTATTCCGAACCATGATAATCCATTAGTCTCTCGTTATATATTTGATAATGGCGCCGGTGGAACAGGTAAAAGTTTTAATTGGTCGCTGTTACGTGGCAAAGATTTAAGTAACGTCATTTTAGCTGGTGGTATTAATCCACAAAATGTAAGTGAAGCACTCGCTACTGATGTTGTTGGTGTTGACCTTAACTCGGGCGTTGAAGTTTCACCCGGAATTAAAGATAAACAAAAAATTACAGCAGTATTTGAACAAATTTAACTAATTATATTGAAGGAATGGTTATGTCTAAATTAAATCCTTATTTTGGCGAGTTTGGTGGTCAATATGTACCGCAAATATTAATGCCAGTACTAGAACAACTTGAGGATGCTTTTATATCGGCGATACACGATCCGAGTTTTCAAAAAGAATTTAATGACCTTTTGGTTAACTATGCAGGTCGCCCAACCGCATTAACATTGTGTAAAAATCTTACTGCAGGTACCAAAACAAAACTATATTTAAAACGAGAAGATTTAGTTCATGGTGGAGCCCATAAAACTAACCAAGTCCTAGGCCAAGCATTACTAGCTAAAAGAATGGGTAAAACCGAAATTATTGCCGAAACTGGTGCTGGTCAGCACGGTGTCGCTTCAGCATTAGCTTGCGCATTATTAGGTTTAAAATGCCGAATCTACATGGGTGCAAAAGATGTTCAACGCCAAGCTCCAAATGTATTTAGAATGCGATTAATGGGGGCTACCGTCATTCCAGTTGAAACGGGTTCCGCCACGTTAAAAGATGCTTGTAATGAAGCATTACGTGATTGGTCTGGTAGTTATGAAACCGCACACTATATGTTAGGTACAGCTGCTGGACCTCATCCATTTCCGACCATTGTGCGTGAATTTCAACAAATGATTAGTCGTGAAGCAAAACAACAAATTATGGAAAAAGAAGGGCGTTTGCCTGATGCAGTAATCGCCTGTGTTGGTGGTGGTTCAAACGCAATTGGTATGTTTGCTAATTTTATTGATGATAAATCAGTTAGATTAATTGGTGTAGAGCCAGGTGGGCATGGTATTGAAAGTGGTGAACATGGTGCATCGTTAAAACATGGTAAACTCGGTATCTACTTTGGTATGAAAACACCAATGATGCAAACGGATGAAGGGCAAATTGAAGAGTCTTATTCGATTTCTGCTGGTCTTGATTTTCCAGCGGTAGGTCCACAACATGCATATTTAGATAGTATTGGTCGAGCGGAATATGTCTCTGTTACTGATGATGAGGCGCTTGAAGCCTTCAAAGCATTATCTCGTAGTGAAGGCATTATTCCTGCATTAGAGTCATCACATGCATTAGCTTATGCACTGAAAATGATTAAAGAAAATCCAAACAAAGAACAACTATTAATTGTCAATCTATCTGGTCGTGGTGATAAAGATATCTTTACGGTTTATGATATATTAAAAGCAAAAGGAGAAATAGAATGAGTCGTTATCAAAAACTGTTTGACCGCTTAACAGTCGAAAAACGTGGTGCATTTGTTCCTTTTGTTCCGGTTGGTGACCCAAACCCACAACTTTCAAGTCAAATTATTCAAACCATGATTGATGCAGGGGCTGATGCGTTAGAATTAGGTATTCCTTTTTCTGATCCAATGGCGGATGGACCAACAATTCAAAATGCTAATATTCGTGCTTTTAATGGTGGTATAACCGTTGAAAAATGCTTCGAAATCTTAACTAACATTCGAACTAGTAACCCAGATATTCCTATCGGATTATTAATCTATGCCAATTTAGTTTTTAAAAATGGTATTGATAACTTTTATGCTAAATGCGCCAAAGCTGGTGTTGATTCTGTATTAGTTGCCGATTTACCGGTTGAATATGCACAAGAGTTTACTGGTGCTGCAGAAAAACATGGCATAGCTCCGATATTTATCTGTCCACCTAATGCTGATGATGAGGTGATAAAAAATATTGCTAAGCATGGTAAAGGTTATACTTATTTAGTCTCACGAGCTGGTGTAACTGGTACTGAAAATCGTGCAAATAAACCGTTAACTCATTTACTGGAAAAATTGACGGAGTTTAAAGCCCCCCCTGCGATTCAAGGATTTGGTATTTCAGAACCAACTCAAGTGAGTGAAGCAATTAAAGCTGGTGCTGCTGGCGCAATTGCAGGATCGGCAACGGTGAAAATTATTGAAAATAACCTTAATAATCCAGCGAAAATGTTGAGCGAACTAGCTAGTTTCGTTAAAACGATGAAAGCTGCAACGCAAAAATAATAATAGTAAAACTATCCGCTGATTATTCAGCGGAATTTATTACTTGAAAAAACAATAATTGTACTTATATTAACCTTAACTTTAGATTAATTGTAATTAGTTGCGACACAAAATCATAGCAATTTAGTTTTCAATAACTTTAAGGTCTTTTTGTTAATTATGCTATGATTTTCGGTTGCAATTTTTACAAAAGACAGTATAATCTTCAGCCATCTATCGCGGGGTGGAGCAGCTTGGTAGCTCGTCGGGCTCATAACCCGAAGGTCGTTGGTTCAAATCCAGCCCCCGCAACCACTTAAATTTTCATTCATATTAATCTATCCCATTTTTATTGTCTGAAAGTTCGAATCAAGTGGCTTCATTATATTAAATTTTAAATGTAGCCTCGCTTGTCGGGGTTTTTTTATATGTTATGATTTAAACGCAAGTTTAAAAGGAATGTTGGGCTTTATGCCCTTTTTTATTTTCTGCAGTGGAGGTTTGT
This sequence comes from Gilliamella sp. M0320, assembly GCF_016101635.1. Lineage (NCBI taxonomy): Bacteria > Pseudomonadati > Pseudomonadota > Gammaproteobacteria > Orbales > Orbaceae > Gilliamella > Gilliamella sp. M0320. The sequence continues at coordinate 181,245 of NZ_JACFQD010000005.1, read as the reverse complement.
TTGGCTAATTTAGAACAGCAATTGACCGATATCATTCAAGAACCAGTTAATGCACTTGGTTTTGAGCTAGTTGGTATTGAATATATTCGTGGTCGTTATCCCGTTTTACGCGTATATATTGATAGTGAAAATGGTATTACCGTTGATGATTGTGCTGATGTTAGTCGACAAATTAGTGCGGTACTTGATGTTGAAGACCCTATTACAGATGCCTACAATCTTGAAGTTTCATCTCCAGGTATGGATAGGCCTTTGTTTACGCTTGAACACTATCAACGTTTTGTTGGTGAAGAAGTCATCGTCAGTTTGCGTATTCCGGTTGCCAATCGTCGCAAGTGGAAAGGACAGATTAAATCCATTGAGAATGAAATGATTACGTTTAATGTAGATGGAAATGATGAAGTGTTTGCTTTTAGTAATATTCAAAAAGCAAACATTGTACCAAATTTTAACCTTAAATAGAGTACAGGTGTAAAGGATGAATAAAGAAATTTTAGCTGTTGTTGAAGCAGTATCTAATGAAAAAGCTCTTACCCGAGATAAGATTTTCGAAGCACTAGAAACCGCATTAGCGACGGCCACTAAAAAGAAACATACTGTTGATATCGACGTTATTGTAAAAATCGATCATAAAACTGGCGATTATGATACGTTTCGTCGTTGGTTAGTAGTGAATGAAGTCACTCAACCTACCAAAGAAATAACCCTTGAAGCAGCACAGTTTGAAGATCCTGATGTAAAATTAGGTGATTATGTAGAAGAACAAATTGAGTCAGTCGCGTTTGACCGTATTACAACCCAAACCGCTAAACAAGTTATTGTCCAAAAAGTACGTGAAGCTGAGCGTGCAATGGTGATTGACATGTTTAGAAACCGAATCGGTGATATCGTGACTGGTATTGTTAAAAAGACCAATCGTGATAGTGTTATCCTTGATTTAGGTAATAACGCTGATGCAATGATGTCTCGCCATGATATGTTACCTCGTGAAAATTTCCGAATTGGTGATCGTGTACGTGGTATTTTATATCTTGTTGAACAAGATAATAAACCAGCACAACTTTGTGTTAGTCGTTCAAATCCACAAATGATGGAAGAGTTATTCCGCATTGAAGTGCCGGAAATCGGTGAAGAGATGATAGACATTAAAGGTGTATCTCGTGATCCTGGTTCCCGTGCTAAAATTGCGGTTAGCAGTAACGACCGTCGTATTGATCCTGTTGGTGCTTGTGTTGGTATGCGAGGCGCACGTGTTCAAGCGGTTTCAAATGAATTTGGTGGTGAGCGTATTGATATCGTTCTTTGGGATGATAATCCTGCACAATATGTTATCAATGCTATGGCGCCAGCCGATGTTGTGTCAATCGTGGTTGATGAAGATAAACACACTATGGATGTCGCAGTTAATGCTGAAACATTACCACAAGCTATTGGTCGTAACGGACAAAATATTCGTTTAGCATCACAACTTACTGGTTGGACGTTAAATGTCATGAGCACAGAAGATTTGCAAGAAAAACATCAAGCTGAATCTTTTGCAGCAATTAATAATCTAATGAAACATTTAGATATTGAAGAAGATCTTGCCCAGCTTTTAGTTGAAGAAGGTTTTACTTCATTAGAAGAACTAGCTTATGTACCAGTTGAAGAGTTATTAGAAATTGATGAACTTGATGAAGAGCTGGTTGAAGCATTAAGAAATCGAGCAAAAGATGCATTAACAACTATTGCGCTTGCTCATAGTGGTGATAAACGACCTGCCCAAGATTTATTAGATCTACCAGGTATGACACAAGAATTAGCCTATCAATTAGCACAACGAGATGTGGTAACTTTAGAAGATTTAGCTGAACAAGGTACAGATGATCTTGCGGATATTGAAGGTTTAACAAGCACACAAGCTGGCGATTTTATTATGGCTGCCCGTAATATTTGTTGGTTTGCAAATGAATAATTGAGGGAAAGTAATACATGACCAAAGTATCAATCGAAACACTGGCTCAAGAGATAAAAACTCCAGTGGAAACGCTTTTGCAACAGTTTGCTGATGCTGGTATGAAAAAAACCGCATCTGACACTGTGACTCAAAAGGAAAAAGAAGCTTTGCTTGCGCATTTAAAACCTCAGCAAGGCCCAACAAAATTAACTTTGCAACGTAAAACACATTCAACACTTAATGTGTCAAGTGGCGGTGGTAAAAGTAAAGAAATTAAAGTTGAAGTTCGTAAAAAACGAACTATTGTTAAACAAGATCCCGCTGAGTTAGAAAAAGCACGTCTTGAAGCGGAACAAAAAGCCAAACAAGAAGCTGAATTAAAAGCGCGTAAAGAAGTCGAACAAAAGGCAAAATTAGCTGCTGAAGAACAAAAGAAACGTGAAGAAGCAGAAGCTAAAAAGCGTAGTCAAGAACAAAAAGCTAAAGCTGCTCAAGAACAAGCCGCTGATCCAAAAGTGAAAAAAGCACAGGAAGAAAAAGCACGTTTAGAAGCTGAAGCTAACGAAATTAAACGTAAAGCTGAAGAAGAAAACCGCCGTAAACTTGAAGAAGAAGCTAAACGTATGGCGGAAGAAGCGCGCAAACTTGCTGAACAATATAATGAAACAGAAGAAACCAATAATAACAGTGATGATGAAGATTATCACGTAACTACCTCTAAATACGCTCGTGCGGCTGAAGATGATACCGATCGTGAAGTCGAAGGTGGTCGAGGTCGTGGTCGTGGTACTAAACAGACTAAACAGAAAAAAGCTAGCAAATTATCTGAAGGTAAAGCTGAACGTGAAGAAGCTCGAGCTGTAACTCGTGGTAACCACAAGAAAAAAGGCAAAAGTACTTTACAACAAGGTTTTAACAAACCAGTTCAGGCTGTTAACCGAGATGTAATTATTGGTGAAACCATCACTGTTGCCGAGCTAGCCAACAAAATGGCTGTAAAAGGCTCAGAAGTTATCAAAACCATGATGAAAATGGGGGCAATGGCAACTATTAATCAGGTTATTGACCAAGAAACAGCACAATTGGTAGCTGAAGAAATGGGACACAAAGTGGTACTTCGTCGTGAAAACGAACTTGAAGAATCACTAATGAGCGACCGTGATACAGGTGCTGAAAAAGTATCACGCGCTCCAGTTGTGACTATCATGGGACACGTCGACCATGGTAAAACATCACTTCTTGACTATATTCGTAAAGCGAAAGTTGCTTCAGGTGAAGCCGGTGGTATTACTCAGCATATTGGTGCTTACCATGTTAAAACCTCAAGTGGTGAAATCACTTTCTTAGATACTCCTGGCCATGCTGCATTTACTTCAATGCGTGCTCGGGGTGCTAAAGCAACGGATATCGTGGTACTTGTTGTTGCTGCCGATGATGGTGTAATGCCACAAACAATTGAAGCTATTCAGCATGCTAAAGCTGCGAATGTGCCAATCGTTGTTGCTGTAAATAAGATTGATAAACCAGAAGCCGATCCTGAGCGCGTGAAAGGTGAACTGGCTCAATATGGCGTTATGTCAGAAGATTGGGGTGGTGATACTCAGTTTGTTCATGTTTCAGCTAAAGCAGGTACAGGTATCGACCAACTACTTGAAGCGATCTTATTACAAGCTGAAGTACTTGAATTAACTGCCTACGAAACTGGAATGGCAAGCGGTGTTGTTATTGAGTCATTCCTTGATAAAGGTCGTGGTTCTGTTGCTACCGTACTAGTTCAATCAGGTACACTACGTAAAGGCGATATTGTACTGTGTGGTTTCGAATATGGACGTATTCGTGCGATGCGTAACGAATTAGGTAAAGAAGTTACTGAAGCTGGTCCTTCAATTCCGGTAGAGATTTTAGGTCTTTCTGGTGTACCGTCAGCTGGTGATGAAGCGACGGTTGTGCGTGATGAAAAGAAAGCTCGTGAAGTAGCCTTATATCGTCAAGGTAAATTCCGTGATGTTAAACTAGCTCGTCAACAGAAAGCTAAACTTGAAAACATGTTTACTAACATGACTGAAGGTGATGTATCTGAACTTAATATCGTCCTTAAAGCTGACGTACAAGGTTCTGTTGAAGCAATTTCTGATTCATTACTTAAACTATCTACTGATGAAGTTAAAGTTAAAATTATTGGTTCAGGTGTAGGTGGTATTACTGAAACTGACGCATCACTTGCTGCAGCATCTAATGCAATTATTTTAGGTTTCAACGTTCGTGCTGATGCATCTGCGCGTAAAGTTGTAGAGGCTGAAAACTTAGACTTACGTTATTATTCAGTTATTTATGACCTTATTGATGAAGTTAAACAAGCAATGAGCGGTATGCTTGCCCCTGAATATAAGCAAGAAATTATTGGCCTTGCCGAAGTACGTGATGTCTTTAAATCACCTAAATTTGGTGCAATTGCAGGTTGTATGGTAACTGAAGGTGTAGTTAAACGCCATAATCCAATTCGTGTATTACGTGATAACGTGGTTATCTATGAAGGCGAACTTGAATCATTACGTCGCTTCAAAGATGATGTTAACGAAGTTCGTAATGGTATGGAATGTGGTATTGGTGTTCGTAACTATAACGATGTTCGTGTCGGTGATAATATCGAAGTCTTTGAAACTGTCGAAATCAAACGTACTATTTAATTAATACGTTAACATGTTATAAGCAAGGTTTTAACCTTGCTTATTCACATTTTAAGGAAAATAGATATGGCAAAAGCATTTAATCGATCATCTCGAGTTGGACATGAATTACAAAAAGAGATTGCGATTATTTTACAGCGTGAAATCAAAGATCCACGCTTAGGCATGGTGACTGTTTCTGGTGTAGATATTTCACGTGATCTCTCTTATGCCAAAGTATTTGTCACTTTTTTAAATGATGATGATCCACAAGTTATTGAACAAGGATTGAATGTCTTAAATGATGCAAAAGGGTATATTCGAACGTTGATCGGTAAAGCCATGCGTTTACGAATTATTCCTGAAATTAAATTCTTTTATGATGAATCGCTTGTCAAAGGTATGCAGATGTCTAGTTTAGTCTCTGATGTGATTAAACAAGACAACGAACGTCATAAAGATTAATAATTAAAAGCACTCAATTTTTGTAAAAAATATTGAGGAGTGTTATCCGTTTCAATTTAAATATCTATGATGAATATAAAGAAAATTCGCCGTGATGTTCACGGCGTTTTGTTATTAGACAAGCCACAAGGCATGACATCAAATGATGCCTTACAAAAAGTGAAAAGACTATTTAATGCTAAAAAGGCAGGTCATACTGGTGCTCTCGATCCTTTAGCAACGGGAATGCTACCGATTTGTTTTGGCGAAGCAACTAAATTTTCACAATACTTATTAGATTCTGACAAGCGTTATCGAGTAATTGCTAAATTGGGTGAGCGCACAGACACATCTGATGCTGATGGACAAATAATCTGTACTAAACCTGTTGATGTTACTCAACTTCAAATAGAGCAAGCATTAACTCATTTTCGCGGTGACATTTTACAAGTTCCAACCATGTTTTCGGCTTTAAAATATCAAGGTAAGCCGCTTTATGAATATGCTCGTCAAGGTATTGTCATTGAGCGAGAAGCCAGACCGATCACGGTTTACGAAAACCAGTTTATTCAATACGATTCGGCTAAACAGGAATTAACGTTAGAGATCCATTGTTCAAAAGGGACTTATATCCGTACTATCATTGATGATTTAGGTGAGTTACTAGGTTGTGGAGCTCATGTGATTTATTTAAGACGTTTGCAAGTGTCAAATTATCCAATCGATAAAATGATTAGCTTGGATGAATTACAAAATATTACTGATAAAACACAATTACTCATGCCGGTAGATAGTCCATTACAAGATAGCCCGAAAGTGCAATTGAATGATAGCCAAGGTGGCGATATCTTATTAGGTAGAACAATTAAATTAGCTGACAGTGTAGCAGTAGAAACTTTAGTTAGAATATATCAAGATCAACAATTTATTGGTGCTGGTATTCAACTATTGGATAAATTGTCACCTAAAAGATTGATTTCAACTTCTTAATTTTTTTATTACCTTTCATTAATAGAAGATTAGTTAATAAAAAAAGCTTCAGTTTCAATAATATGGCATCGTGCTAACGATGTCATATTTTGTTTAAGTAAATCACAAAGTAAGTATACTGATTTATTGCCCATTTCATAGAGTGGTTTGTTAATTCTATTCAATTTATCCAACTCATTATATTGATATTCATTGCTATGGCTAATATAAGCAATTGACATTGATTTTAACTGATTTGATTGGCTTTTATTGACTTGATGTAAGGCTCCAAATAGAGAACGATAACAAGATAAATAATTTTGTGCATGATAACTATCTGAATCGAAGAAGGACAAACTGCTTAAATCTTCAAAAATAATAGCTGTTGGTGGTTTATTACTATTTAATAAGGTTTTAATTGCATCTCGTCCATGTTCATAAGTTAAACAGCCTTGAATGATATAGTCAGAATCAATTGGTAAATTATATCGTTGAAAGGATTGTTGATAACCTTGGAGGAAAAAAGATGAGTTGATGCTTTTATCGCTATTAACAAAAATAGCGATCCGTTGGTTACCTTTTTTAATTAACTGTTGCGTTGTTTTAAAACCAATTGTGAGATGATCAAAATAGACACAAGAAAAATTATGTTTGTAATGATTTACAAATACCATTGGCGGTAATGATTTTTTATAACTATATAGATTCTCTAAATAAGGTGCTTGATTAATTATTAAAATACCAATAAAGCGATTTTGAGTAATGTAATGAACCAAATGATAAATATCACTATCGTCTTGGTAAGAAAATTGTAGATAGCAAAATTGTAATTTAACTTCATATAAAGCTTGTTCAATACCGTAATTGATTAAACTTTTTGAAATAAGTTGATTATCAATAATTAATATTCTATTACTGGTATGATCTAGTTGGTAGTCTTTCAAGTTTTCTGACAGATCAACATTTAAGGCTTTCATTGCTTGATAAACAACAGATTGGGTTTGTGACGATGTCATATTAGGTGTTCTTAGTACTCTAGATACAGATGCCACTGAGACCTTAGCTTTTTTCGCAATCGCTGATAATGTAATTTTTGCCATAATTCTTACTGAAACCGAACAACAGATATAATTACTTTAACGAAGAACAGCGAAATTGTAATTAGCTAATATCTATTTTTTCGAGCAAGATTCCAAAGTTAGAAAACATCTTTTTGCGAAATATTTGGCAATATAGTGGTATAATTGCCACTAAATTTTTTAATTCGGGTTTATCATATGTCTGCATGGAATATTGCCATTGTTGGTGCGACAGGACAAGTTGGTTCTGCGCTAATTGAGTTATTAAATAACTCAAAAACTATTGAAATTGAAAATCTCTATTTAGTCGGTAGCGACAACAGCGCCGGTGAAGTTGTGCGCTTTGCGGGTAAAAATTTAACGGTAATTGATAGTGAGCAGATGGATTGGAGCCAATGCCATTTTGCTTTTTTTGTTGCCGGCAGTAAAACCAGCGAAAAATATGCTCAAACAGCCGCACAAGCAGGTTGTATTGTTATCGATGCTAGTGGCTTTTTTGCTGATCAAGATCATATTCCATTAATTGTACCGAAAGTAAATAACAGTGTACTAACCGAATATCGCAATGAAAACATCATTGCTGTAGCTAGCCCAACGGTATGTCAATTATTGCGCTGCGTGGCGTCATTAGCTGATATCAAGTTGTTAACTAATCTACATGTAAGTAGCTTTATTCCATCATCACTATATGGCAAACCCGGTGTTGACGAACTTGCTGGGCAAAGTGCTCGGTTACTAAATGGTATGCCTGTTGATAATCAATTGTTTGACAATCAACTTGCTTTTAACTTATTACCTGTTTCCCATGAGTCTGACCACCTAAGTTTAGGTGAAAACTCACAAATTAATCAAATCCGTAAAGTGATAAGCAATTATGATTTACCTATCTCTATTGAATCAGTTATTGTTCCGGTATTTTATGGATTGGCTCAAGCGGTTAATGTTTCAAGCAGTTTACCAATTGAATTAGATATGGCTCGTTTTGATGAATTTGGAGTTGAAGTAAAAAGTGAAGATTTACCAACACCGGTAACCGAAGTAAATACTGATGCTGAAAGTAATCTGACGATCAAACTCGCTAATTTACGACACAGCTATGGTAATTATGAGCAAATCCAATTTTGGTCAGTGGCGGATAATGTCCGTTATTTAGGTGGTTTAATGTTAATCGAGACGTTAGAGATCTTAATTAATGACTACCTGTAAGATTGCCTTAGGTATCGAATATGATGGTAGCGGTTATTTTGGTTGGCAACGTCAACAACATGTTGATTCAGTACAACAAAGATTAGAATCGGCTTTGTCAGTAATCGCTAATGAACCTATCGCGGTATTTTGCGCTGGGAGAACTGATGCCGGAGTTCATGCAACAGGGCAAGTCATTCATTTTGAAACCACTGCTCAGCGTGCTGAAGGAGCATGGACAATGGGCGTCAATTCCCATCTTCCTGACAATATTGCTGTACGCTGGGCAAAAAGTGTTGATGATAGTTTTCATGCTAGATTTAGCGCAACAGCTCGCCGTTATCGATATATTATTTATAATCATCGTTATCGTCCGGCTATTTTAGCTAAAGGTGTGTCACATTATTATTTGCCATTAAATGAAAAGCTTATGCATCAAGCAGCACAATATTTATTAGGTGAAAATGACTTTTCATCATTTAGAGCTGCGCAATGTCAGTCACGGACTCCATGGCGTAATATTCACCATATTGAAGTTACAAGACAGGGTGAATATGTTATTGTCGATATTAAAGCTAATGCCTTTGTTCACCATATGGTGCGTAATATTGTTGGCAGTTTATTAGAAGTTGGTGCTGGTAATCAATCACCGCAATGGGTCGAAGCTTTATTAGCGGCAAAAGATCGTACCCAAGCAGCAGCAACGGCAAAACCTGAAGGATTATATTTAGTTCAGGTGGATTATCCATTAGAATATCAACTTCCTGATTGCGCTTTAGGCCCATTATTTATACAGTAAGCTAATTAGTTATAGGTTAAATGAATTTAAAATTACAAAGATGAATGCAATGAAAAATGATGAAACAAGTTCGAATAAAGAACTGAAAAATCAAGACGCAAAAAAATCAAAATTGCAAAATATAAAGTTGCCTCCTCATTCTATTGAGGCAGAACAAGCTGTGCTTGGTAGCCTAATGTTGGATAATCAACGTTGGGATGTTGTCGCAGAAATGATTACTGACCGTGATTTTTATTCTCGTCATCATCAATTAATATTTTCAGAAATGCATACCTTAGTCAGTCGTGGTACTCCGATTGATTTAATTACACTTTCTGAAAGTTTAGAAAGTAAGGATTTACTGATCGATGTTGGTGGATTTGCGTATTTAGCTGAACTTTCTAAAAATACTCCTAGTGCGATTAATGTGGTTGCGTATACCGATATTATTCGTCAACAAGCTATATTGCGTGAATTGATTAGTGCTTCAAATGAAATAGCCGACAACTGTTACTCAACTGAAGGTCGAGATAGTACGGAAATTTTAGACTTAGCTGAAAGCAAAATTTTCCAAATTGCCGAAAGTCGTACCAAGCAAGGTGAAGGGCCGAAAAATATTACCGATGTGCTTGAAGCTACGGTAGCAAAAATTGAAGAGCTATTCCAGCGCCCACATGATGGGGTGACTGGAGTATCGACAGGCTTCCTTGACCTAGACAAGAAAACAGCAGGTTTACAACGTTCAGATTTAATCATTATTGCGGCTCGTCCATCAATGGGTAAAACGACATTTGCCATGAATCTCTGTGAAAATGCCGCTATGATGCAAGAAAAACCAGTTCTTATTTTTAGTCTTGAGATGCCGTCAGAGCAAATTATGATGCGTATGTTAGCATCGCTATCACGTGTCGACCAAACTCGTATTCGTACAGGTCAACTACAAGATGATGACTGGGCTAGAATATCGAGCACTATGGGCTTACTCCTTGAGAAGAAAAATATCTATATCGATGACTCCTCAGGATTAACACCGATGGAGTTGCGTTCACGGGCACGACGAATCTATCGTGAACATAAAGGATTAAGTATGATCATGGTCGATTATTTACAGCTTATGCGTGTACCTAATATTTCTGAAAACCGAACACTTGAGATCGCTGAAATTTCACGCTCATTAAAAGCCTTAGCAAAAGAATTGCAAATCCCAGTTGTTGCACTTTCGCAGCTTAACCGTAGCTTAGAGCAACGCGCCGATAAACGACCTGTTAACTCTGACTTACGTGAATCAGGCTCTATTGAACAAGATGCTGACGTGATTATGTTTATCTATCGTGATGAAGTCTATAATGAAGCGTCGGAACATAAAGGTATTGCCGAAATCATCTTAGGTAAACAGCGTAATGGTCCAATAGGTAAAGTGAGATTAAAATTCCAAGGTCAATTTTCAAGATTTGATAATTATGCTGATGCCGGTAAATATTTAGATGATGAATAATAAACTCAACTAAATAACTAGTGTAAATGTGAAAAAACATAACATTTACACTAGATCAATTAACGTTTTATCTTATGGTTAGCATAGACTCGATAAAACTGAGCCATAACAAAGATAAAAGCCTGTAAAATCACAATACAAGCACTGGTTGAGGCATCTAGATGAAAACTGATTAATGTACCGGTTACCGTCGAAAAAGCTGATACAATCACCGCAATCACTAACATCTTTTCAAAACGTTTGGTTAACAAAAATGCAGTAATACCTGGGGCAATTAGCATTGCAATAACTAAGATAACACCTGCCGCTTTAAGTGATCCAACAATGGTTAGCGCCAAAATACTTAATAAACCGTAATGCAATAATTTAACTGGTAAACCAACCACTTTGGCTTGTACGGCATCAAAGCAGTACAACATTAAATCGCGGCGCTTAACAATCACTATAACCGAAACAATGCCCGCAATAGCAATAATCTGTATTAATTCTTGATAACTAGTACCTAATACGCTACCAAATAGAATATGGTTTAAATGTTGGGATGTTTCTACTTTAGAAAATAACACCAAGCCAAAAGCAAACATTCCCGAAAAAACAATACCCATCACGGTATCTTCTTTAATTCGACTGTTTTCCTTAATATAACCGGTAGCGACAGAACAAAATAATCCTGAAGCAAACGCACCTATCATTAGGGGGATTCCAATTAAATAAGCGAGTACAATACCAGGTAATACTGCATGAGAAATAGCATCCCCCATTAATGACCAGCCTTTTAATACTAAAAAACATGACAGCAAAGCACAAACAATCCCCGTAGCTAAGGCGGCCAGAATAGCACGTTGAACAAAAGGAATTGTTAGGGGATGATAAATAAGCTCCCATAATATAGTCATACTGCTCCCCCTTTAATACGTCTTGCTTGCTTAATTCGACGACGGTTTGAAATCAATCCTTGTCTTGGCGCAAAGAAGAAAGCAGTCAAAAAGATTAAGGTTTGCAGTGTCACAATTACGCCACCGGTTTCACCATTTAAAAAATAACTTATCCAAGCGCCAATTGCACTAGTTGATGCACCAATAACCACTGAAATAATTAATAACCTTGTAAACCTATCCGTGAGTAAGTAAGCGGTTGCTCCTGGCGTTACCACCATCGCAATGACTAATATTGCTCCCACAGTTTGCAGAGCTGCAACCGTACAAGCACTTAAAATAGTGAAGAATAAAATCTTTAATGGTAATGGTTTTAAACCAATAGAGCGTGCATGTGTTTCATCAAAAAACACCACTAACAGATCTTTCCAGAATAAGAGTAATAAAATAAATGAAACCAGAATGATGATTTGCACTTGTCTCATATCACTATCATCAATTCCCAAAATATTCCCAAAAATAATGGTTTGGGCATTAATTGAGGTTGGATTTAATGAGATGATTAAAAGGCCAATAGCAAAAAAGGTTGAAAAGATAAAACCTATAATTGCATCTTCTTTTAAACGAGTAAAAGCACGGACAATGATTATTGATAAGGCAGCCAACAATCCTGTAAAAAACGCCCCAACCGAATAAGGATAGCCGATCGCATAGGCACCAGCCACACCTGGTACTACAGAGTGGGAAAGGGCATCACCCATTAAAGACCAGCCTTTTAACATCAAAAACGCCGATAAAAATGCACAAGCGGCGCCAACTATACTACTTACCCAAATAGCTTTTAACATAAAGCCATAGGTAAAAGGTTCTAGAAGTAGTTCCATTTAGTTTTGCCCTTTAGGTTCAATTATCGTTGGTTCGACTAATAAATCCTGATGAGATGAACTATCACTACCTTCACCGTAAAATACAGCAGCACGTTCGTCATCAGTTAAAATCGACATCTTGCGAGGATCTTCATCCTCATGCAATTGTTCACCTGATAAGCTTAAATAACGTAGAGCACCACCAAAAGTTGTCATCAAATTTTGTGGTGTAAAGGTGGTTTTTGTTTCGCCAAAAGCTAATACGGTTTGGTTAATTAACACCACTTGATCACAAAATTCAGGGACACTACCTAAATTGTGGGTAGAAACCAAAATTAAATGGCCTTCATCACGAAGATCTTTAAGCAGATCGATAATGGCATTTTCTGTTTTAACATCAACGCCAGTAAATGGCTCGTCTAACAACAATACCTTACCTTGCTGAGCCAAAGCTCTTGCTAAAAAAACACGTTTTTTTTGACCACCAGAAAGCTGACCAATCTGGCGGTGTTTAAAATCCAACATATTGACTCGGTCTAGTGCTAAATCGACCTGTCTCTTGTCTTCTTTACTCGGTATTCGTAAAAAAGACATATGACCATAACGTCCCATCATCACCACATCAGAAACTAAAACCGGAAAATCCCAATCGACTTCCTCAGTTTGTGGAACATAGGCAATAATATTTTGCTTCAATGCTTGTTTTACCGAAATATTATTAAAAGTCACTTGTCCTTTAGTTGGTTTTATCATGCCCATAATGCTTTTAAATAGTGTTGATTTACCACTACCATTAACGCCAACCAGCGCACAGATTGTGCCACCATTTAAGCGAAAGCTTGCATCATGAATTGCGGTGTGACCGTTATTATAAGTCACGGTAATATCATCAACATTTAAGCAAATTTGAGTCATTATTTTTCAAATCCTTTAGCGATTGTTTCAACAGTCACTTTTAACAAATCGATATAAGTTGGTACTGGGCCATCTTGAGTTGAAAGTGAATCAACATATAACACACCACCGTATTTAGCACCGGTTTCTTTACTAACTTGTTTAGCTGGTTTATCTGAAATGGTGCTTTCACTAAATAAGACCGGAATATTATTCGCTCGAACTAGATCAATAAGGCTTTTAACTTGTTTGGGCGTGCCTTGTTGCTCGGCATTAATTGGCCATAAGTAAGCTTCTTTAAGATTATAATCACGCGCTAAATAACTGAATGCCCCTTCACTAGTCACTAACCAACGTTGTGATTCTGGAATTTTAGCTAAACGCTCACGAAGTGGGGCATCTAGCGCTTTAATTTTAGCTACATAATCTGCGGCATTCTTATTATAGATTTCGGCATTTTTAGGATCATATTTAACAAAAGCGGCTCGAATATTTTCAATATAGGTTAAAGCTAAGGTTGGTGACATCCAGGCATGTGGATTTGGGTTACCTTTATAACTGCCTTCTTGAATTGGCATTGGATCGATTCCTTCTGTAACTACAACTGAAGGTACATCTTTAATATCCTCAAAAAAACGTTTAAACCAAAGTTCCAAGTTTAAACCATTCCAAAGCACTAAATCAGCAGAAAGAGCTTTAGTAATATCTTTTGGGGTAGGATCGTATTCATGAATTTCAGCTCCTACCTTAGTAATGGATTCAACAATTGCAGCATCACCGGCAACGTTTTGGGCAATATCTTGAATGACGGTAAATGTGGTAACCACTTTAAATTTCTTTTCATCAGCCGATGCTGAATTAGCTAAGCCAGTTAAAACTAACAATGATGTTAATATCATGTTTAATAATGTTCTGCGGCTTTTAAAAAAATTAAATTTCATTAGCGAATCCTTATCAAATACTACCTTTTCAAGCTAGATTGAAATATAAAAATAAGTTATAGATAAAATTAGTTAGAAATGAATGAAATCCTTTTCTAAATAAACTCCTAATAACAAAACTATAATATTTAAATGCTAATGAGAATTATTATCATTTAATTAATGAAAGTCAAATTATTTTTATAACTAATTCGATTAATGTTAAATAAAGATACAAAAAAAGGGTAGATAGATACATCTATTAGAATGATAGTTAATGTAGTGTCAAAGGCGAGATAATTGGAAATTCCCACGCCAAATAATCAACGTGGGATGAATAGATAAAAATTTAAGCTAAATAATGAATTAAAAAGAGTAACGATATCCACCATTAACCTGTAATAAATCAAATTTATTACCTGGAGAACTTTCTAAATCCAAATAGATATTATGTTTTTGGTTGAAATTGGCGTTTATGCCAACACCATTATTCCACCAATTACCTTTGAATGAGTGGCTTTCTTTATGGTTATTTAGTTTATAGTAGGTATCGCCATCAAACTCTCTTACAATACCAGTTTTAGCATAGAGATTAATGCTATTTTTATCTGATTTATATTCATAGCCAAATAGAGCAGATGCTCGACCAAGTAATGAATAGTAGTTGCCTAATTTAACATTAAGCCCATTAGATGCATTAATCGTGTTACCATTTTGATGACTGTAAGAGAATTGCGTTTGTGGTTCAATATAAAAATCATTAATTTTGAATTTTTGACCTAATTCCATTGATAAGCCAAGCCCATTAGAATGCCCTGTACCTTGAATGCGATTATTAGCGGTATCTTTAACTTTAAAGTGATTTTTTTGCCGATCATATTTGACTACACTATCAATATAAAAACCACTGTTATCTAAATAAGTTGCATATATCCCGGTGTTAAATGAACGTAATGAACCATCACCATTACGATAATCCGGATTACCATAAGTTTGCCCGACAAAAGCCCCAATAACAAAAGGTGAATTTTCAGATAGTTGTTTATCTGCACCAAATTGGAAACCATGGTAACTCATATCAAATTTGCTTAATTTACCACCAGAAAACGAATCTAATTTACCAGTAAAACCTCGTAACCAAACATCCCCAAACTTACCACTAGTACGCATATCACCTAAACGTTTTAAAAGGGTTTGAGTTTCAACATAGTTCATTAAATAATTGGCATTAAGAAATCCAGCACTGGCCATAGCTGATGAAGTAATCGGCTTACCAGTTAACACATAATCTTTCCCATCTTTATTTAAACTATATTGATAACCACCAAGCTCAACATCATGATTAGTTTTAAATTCAGCGGTATTTGTTGCATTGTCATCGATTTCAACTAAAGTTAACTTTTCATTACCTGTAGTTTGTGCAGAACCATTATTTATTAAGTTTATCGTATGGGTGCCTTCTGCTGAGACAGTTCGATTAGTGTCAGATGATTTTGAGATAATAATTTTATCACTTTGTTGTGAAGCAATATCGGTGCGTAAATTAAAGGTTGAAGCACCTTTTAAATTCTCAATTACTAGCTCGCCAAAGTTATTACTTCTGGTAAAATTAGTGAAGGTTATATCTCCTTGCCCTGATAGTTCAGTAATATAAGAGTAATCGCCGACAATTTCCCAAGAAGAGCCTTTGGCCAGATTCATTTTTATGATTCCTGTGGTATCTTGACCAGGGTAGTCGGGATCATCTGGATCACCAAATGCTGAAACCTCACCGACAATTTTAGATCCAGCAGCTAGGTCTAAAATAACTGTACCACCAAAATTTGTGAATATATCACCATTTATTATCGATTTATTATTTATTTTAACTGTTCCATTATCAATAGCATAAATATCACCGTTAATAAATGACTCACCATTTAATATTAAATTTCCTTTTGATACCACAATAGCGTCGGAATCATCAGGATTATCAACAGTTAAGGTTGTTTTTCCATTAATAATAACTGTTGAATTTTTATCAAGTAATGCAATAGCATCAATATTTTCCCCTTTTACACCAATGTTGAGGTCACCATCAAAAACTGTTGATGACTGAGGGCCTATACCATTCAAAGATCGAATACCATGAATGTATACACCACTTTCGAGATTATGAATATCGTCTCTTGACATATTTATTGTGACATTATTTTTGAAAATGGTGTTACTGCCAGAAGTTATATTTATACCAGCTAAAACTTCAGTTCCAGAGCGTTCAAAATCATGAGTAATTGGAATATTGACTTCTTCAGTAAAAGTTTGGCTGCCTTGTAAATTCAGCGCGTTAACAGCTAGGGGGGTAGCTAGGGATAGTCCTATAAGTACTCTTTTCTTCATTGATTTGTTCCTTCTTTCCTTAATTAATCAAAAAGACTAACATATAAACACTAACCGCTCAAAAAATATTCGCCTACATTATTATAATTAATGATTGTTAAAAAATTTATATAAATACTTATATGAACAGTTAGGCAATTGTTGTTTATGTTGGATAAAGGTATATGATGATAGGAAATCAATGACATTGTTAGAAATATCTATAATTTGACAACTTAAATAGGTAGGATTAAACATGAAACTACGTAAAGTGATGATTATTGGTGTAGGTAATGTTGGTTCAACTACAGCTTATACATTGGTCAATCGTGGATTTTGTGAAGAAATTGCACTGGTTGATCTTAATAAGGATTTAGCTTACGGTCATGGTCAGGATTTGTTAGATGCTGCCGCCTATCGACAAAATATGATTAAAGTCAGTTTGCGTGAATCGACGGACTGTGCAGATATTGATATTGCCGTTATTACTGTTACCTCCGGATTAGCGCAAAAAAGTAGAGCTGAAGAACTTACTGGTACTTCTAAAATTATGTCTAATCTTATTCCTAGTATGATGAAAAGTGGCTTTAAAGGAATATTTTTAATTGCTACTAATCCGTGTGATGCGATTACTTATCAAGTTTGGAAGTTATCTGGTTTACCTCGTCATAGAGTTATTGGTACTGGTGTTTGGCTTGATACCGTGCGTTTACGACGCCTATTGGGAGAACAGATGGATATTGGTCCACAAAGTATTGATGCATTTATTGTTGGCGAACATGGTGATTCGCAGTTTCCAGTTTGGTCACACTCATCGGTTTATGGTATCAATCTCAATGATTTAGAAAGTAAAAAAATCGATTTTAATGATATTGGACTAAAAGCTAAAAACAAAGGCTTTGAAATTGTCAAATATAAGCATTGTACTGAATATGGTATAGCTAGCACTATTGCAGAGATCTGCCAACATATTTTTACCAATAGTCACCGAGCATTAGCACTTAGTTGTGTATTAGATGGTGAGTATGGTTATAAAGATTTAGCAATAGGCGTACCGGCAATCTTAGATCAACATGGTATTAAGAAAGTTATTGAACTTGATTTTAATGACAACGAAAAAAAATTATTCACCAATAGTGTCGATATTGTGAAAGGATACATTGATCATATTAATTTGTAATTGTTAAAAATTTTGATTATAAGGGCGTTTTCAGACTTATTATCAGTTATTGATTACGCCCAACGTTACCTCAATACAAATTATTTAATTAAATTTTTAAATGAAATATTAAATATACGATTTATATTCTTTATTAAGGTAAACGTCCGTTGATATTTAGTATTTAAAATTTTGTAAACTTGATTCAATTGATCAATCACCTTCGCTAAATCCTTAATCAAAATGTAATCGCTTTTTTGAACAATGAAGACATTCAAATAAATATCCAGTTATATACCCATCTTTGGATAAATCAGCTGTAACAAAATCTGCAGAAAGTTCCAGTTGTTCTATATCTTCAATAAGCTCATCTCAAAAAGGTAATATCTCTTTTGCACCAACATAAGCTAAAAAAGCACATGGTTCATTACACTGTGATAGCCATACTTGTTGTTGCCAAGATATATAATTTGGTGTTCTATATAACACTTCATCAAGTTTATCCTTAGGTATAACTTCGACACTTATATAATCATTGAATGAACCAGCAAATTTTTGCGTTTCTATACCATTAACTCTTTAATAATACATTGAGAAAATATAGTGTTAACTAAAAAATTGATTCGCCCCCTGTAGGGTAATTAACATGATCTTACTTTCAATCATACACGGTAGTGTATATAATATCGTCTATCATCATTCATTGATTAATTAACTAATTATGTTAGTTTGTGTGATGATCTCATAATGATTGCCATATCTTCGGCGCAAGTTGCTCGTTACTAGTGCCGAATTTGTGATGGACTCTTATCAAAATGAGGGGGTATGTACAATTAGATTAATGCTGACTTTAATAGTGTTTACCATTATTGGGCTTCTGTTTGTTCCAAAAACGAAAAGCTCTTTATAAACCTGTTTTATGGCGCTATCTATTGACATACTCAATAGACGTTTGGATTTATGTACCACTTCCTAGTGTCTAATTTTCATTTTCGGAATTGAAAAATAAAGTTAGGCTACTGGTGAATAAAATATTTGCCTCATTGAGGCAATCGATCTCACAAAGATTGTGAGATAAAGTAGTATGGTTGTTTTATCAACCAAATACCTGACACTCCTCTCCAAAAGGTACGGATCTAATTTTGGGGAAAATAGTATGTTACTCAAAAAATTGAGGGAAGTTATTTAAACTTTGAAACCTCATTTTAATACACAATTCAGTAAAAGTTCTTATAGAAGTTAACAAGTTAAATTAAAAAGACTATTTCAGTTACTACATTTTTAATACGTTTTTTTGTTAAAACAATCGAATAAAGTTTAGTTAGTTAGATTTAAAAATATTGTAAATCATTAAATTAAATTAAAGGATTGATAAAATGTATTGTAATTATCACGAAAATACATGCTTCATACTTGTTCTAAGTTCGCTTAATAGGAGTAGTAAAAATTTAGTTTTTCACTACAGTTTTATTTATCTTAAAATCGTAAGTTCTTTACTCAAAGTGTTAAGTCTATTTTATTCATTTTGGCGGATTATTTTAACGATTTTGCTTATTCTTTTATTGATAACGCCTTTTTTTAGCCACGCATTAAAATCTCAAACATCAAATACTATTCAGGGTCATGAACCTTACTTAACCTTTGACGGCGATCTTACTCGTGTTACAAATATCGACGATCTACTGTGGATTTCACTATCTGATGGGACAAAATTTACACCAATAACATATAACTCAAATGACCCTATTGAATTACCTAAAATTGGTGAAAGTTTTGCTGATATCGATATGGCCGTACCAATTGATACTGATTTAATTGGATTAAATGCACTTATTGGTTCACCTTATAATTATTGGGGGGATGATGATGGGGATGATGATGTTACAGTAACTGGTGATCTAAGGTTATCTATCGTAGATAAAAATAATGAAACTGTTGCGCGTAATGAAGTATTAATGGGAACTAAAGCGCCCTATAAGTTAACATTAACTAGTACTAACGGAACATTAAGAACGCGTTATGGAACACCTAATAGTAGTGATTTTAACTCTAGTAATGCGACTTATTACATTAATCCGAAGGCCGGGCCTTCAGTTTTGTTTGCCACACCAAACCTTGTTTTTAGTTCAGGCGACTATGCAGGTCCTAAACCAATATGGGATATTAAGAAAGGATTTATTACTCAAACTGCTACCCCATCATCTTATCATCGCAACTTTCCTACTACAGGCGCTAATAATTTATATTTTGATTTAGACATCATTGGTAGTAACAAGGCTTTATTATGGGAGGATGTTACTCATGATGGTATCACAGCTACAATGACAGATGTAACAAGTACCAGTGTTCGTGTTACCTTAACTGGTCCAGTTGCTACAGAAAAACAACAGGACTCAGATGAACCAAGTAGTTTAAGATCTATACATAAACCGGTATTACCTATTACATTTGAGTTAGTTGGTGTAGACCCTCAAAGTAATAAAGAAGTCGTCAAATATGGTTTCCAGTTAAAACAGTGGTTTGTTAATCGAGGAGGAACCTCTCAACCTAAAGATAAGAATATATCTTGGTGTGAGAATATAGGTTACCGTGTTCCTAATTATCAAGAGCTAACTAACGCACCGGTTTCTGACATCGCCAGCACTACATCGCCTTCCCGAGATAATCATCATACGCGTGCAATTGATAACGGCTTTTTTGCTGAGTGGGGTTATATGTATGGTTACAGAGGTGCTCAATTTTCGCGTGTGATCCCTTATTTGGCTACCGACATCAAAATCAATAGTGGTACGAATAACGGTACTGATAGTGATAGCAATAATGGTACTGATAACGGTACCGAAAATGATGCCAATAAATATGAAATTATTGTATTTGCCTATAATGGTTCCATAATAGCAGATTATTCATACCAATCTTATCTTGTAACTTGTGTTACACCTTAGTGCGTAGTTTTTACTTGTTATCCTTTAGATTGAAGCTTCAATGTCGGAATATTTAATTCAATCTATTAAAGTGGTTGATTCGTAGCTTCAATCAAGCTGACAAAGTGGGTGATAAAAAGAGATTTTGTGGTGAGTACTATCCGCCCCAATTGGGGCGGAGTTATTGTTGAGGAATAGAGACTTTCAGTAAATATTTTAATCAATAAATATCGGTTAATGGTATAGATAAGTATACGGATCCAGCTTTAATATGGAATTCTGGAAATTGATATTATTCAATTTTCAATTTAATCATCTTACGGTTAAAACTTTTTTACTATGAGGGATTGGGTATATTTTGATTTAAAGATAGTTAGTCCTGTTTTTTTGAAATGACCTCCTTCCGTTTTCCAAGCTGGTATTACTGTTACTATATTGGAAGTAACAAGTACAAGCTTTCAAGTCACTCTAACTGGTCCAGTCGCTCAATTATCGTAACGGAGTTCAGACGAACCAAGTAATGTATCTAAATCCTCTTTGCTGCAGGTATTTGAGTTAGTTGGAAGTGATGAGAATGCAATTGTTAAATATTATTTTCAATTATAATAATTTATGTACTTTACCTTTGCCTACGACTATTGGACGATTAGTAATGGCAATGACGAGAAATATTTAGTTGTGGACGCGTTTACAGGAGCCTTCAATAAATCCCCTGTTTCCAACAATGGTTATCCAATTTACATTTATTCACTTTTACCTTAACTTTTTATTTTTACTAAATTGGTGAAGTAATGAAATCTGAATGGTTTTATCGTTTAGCTATGTGTAATGTAGAGATGGACGGATTAAATTAAGGAAAGCTATTTTTAAGCTTTAAAAAATTGAGGCAGTTTTTTAATAACCCATATCTTAACTATAACACTTAACATAGTATTTTTGTTAAAAAACAGATTAAAATCATCATTATTAATTACTAAATTATATGCTATTTATTAGGCAAAAGTGCCCCTAATTTATTTTAGGGGCAGTTTAATTATTCATTGGTTAAGAATAATTTAAGTGATGGATTTTCAGTTTCATTATTAAAACCATAATCCAATTCGGTTAAATGTTTTGTAAAGGTTGTATGGCTAGATTTATCTATTTCAAAAGCAGCTAATACTCGGCCATAATCGGTACCGTGACTACGATAATGGAACATTGATATATTCCAGTTAGTACCTAGCGTTTGTAAAAACTTAAGCAAAGCACCTTGTGATTCAGGAAACTCAAAACTGTAAACTTGTTCATTAAGAGGTTGACATGGTTTGCCACCAATCATATAACGAACATGTAGTTTGGCCATTTCGTCATCAGTGAGATCGACAACTTGATAACCAGCTGCGCTGAGTTCTTGCATGATTTCGTCTTTTTCATTGCTTTTGGCAATTTTAACGCCAACAAATATGCGAGCTGATTTGTCGTCATGATAGCGGTAGTTGAATTCTGTGACTGCTCGTCCACCTAATAATTGGCAAAATTTTAAAAAGCTTCCCTTTTGTTCAGGTATAGTTACCGCTAAGAGTACTTCACGTTTTTCACCCAATTCACAACGTTCAGATACATAACGTAGATTATGGAAGTTTAAGTTAGCTCCAGATAAAATGTGGGCTAAATTTTCACCACAGATGTTATTTTGTTCGACATACTTTTTAAGACCAGCTAATGCTACTGCGCCCGATGGTTCTGCAATGGCACGTACATTATCAAATAGATCTTTAACTGCCGCACAGATTTCATCGCTATCAACAGTAATGATATCGTCAATATACTGCTGACAGAGTCTAAATGTTTCATCACCAATTCGTTTAACTGCAACACCTTCAGCAAATAAACCAACCCGATCAAGATCGACTGGATGTCCTGCAACTAAAGCCGCTTTTAAGCAGGCCGCATCTTCAGGTTCAACCGCAATCACTTTTATTGATGGCATGATTTGCTTAATTAATACGGCAATGCCAGCAGCGAGTCCGCCACCACCGACAGGCACAAAAATGCGGTCAAGCTTGGCATTTTGTTGCAGCAGTTCCATAGCAATACTGCCTTGACCGGCGATAACTAGTGGATGATCAAAAGGTGGAATAAAAATCCGATTTTGTTGCTTGGCCAGCTCCATTGCTTTGGCTTTAGCTTCGTCAAAATTGGCTCCATAAAGTAATACTTCACCACCAAAGTCTTTTACGGCTTCGACTTTGATATCTGCCGTATTTAATGGCATGACAATTAGCGATTTAATCCCTAATTTAGTTGCTGAAAATGCAACACCTTGGGCATGATTACCGGCTGATGCGGCAACTACACCACATTTACG
This sequence comes from Gilliamella sp. M0320, assembly GCF_016101635.1. NCBI lineage: Bacteria > Pseudomonadati > Pseudomonadota > Gammaproteobacteria > Orbales > Orbaceae > Gilliamella > Gilliamella sp. M0320. The sequence goes on along the minus strand of NZ_JACFQD010000005.1, from coordinate 158,347 downwards.
TTCTTCAGGGCTTAAGCTGGCTATCATGGCTTGGGCGCCACGAATTTTGAAACTATGGACTAATTGACGATCCTCCCGTTTAACAAAAATTTGATTTTTTAAACGAGTGGAGATTTTTTCCATATGTTCCAGTGGCGTCACTTGGGCGACATCATACACGGCACTGCATAGTGTAGCTTTTAAATAATCAGCGCCGGTTAGTTTGTTAGCTTGTTGATTCACATTAACCACCTAATTTGCTTTTATCACGTACCGCACCTTTGTCTGCACTAGTTGCTAAGCTAGCATAAGCTTTTAGTGCATATGAGACATAACGGTCACGATTATGAGGAGTAAAGGCTTTATCACCACGAGCAAGTTCTGCGACACGGCGACGTTCTAATTCATCTTCTGGTACGATGAGCTCTAATTTACGATTTGGGATGTCGATATCGATAATATCGCCATCACGAACAAGACCAATCACCCCACCATTAGCAGCTTCTGGTGAAATGTGACCAATAGATAATCCCGATGAACCACCAGAAAAACGACCATCAGTGATTAATGCACAGGCTTTACCAAGCCCCATTGATTTTAAGTAACTTGTCGGATAGAGCATCTCTTGCATACCTGGTCCACCTTTTGGTCCTTCGTAGACAATCACTACCACATCGCCTGCCACTACTTTGCCACCTAAAATTGCATCAACAGCATCTTCTTGGCTTTCATAAACTTTGGCCGGACCACGGAAGACTAGGTTTTCGGCAGCAACACTGGCGGTTTTTACAATAGCGCCATCTTGGGCGACGTTACCGTAAAGGGTTGCTAATCCACCATCTTGGCTATAAGCATGTGCTTTATCACGAATACAGCCATTTTCACGATCATCATCTAAGCTATCCCAATAACAATCTTGAGAGAAGGCCTTGGTGGTGCGAATGCCTGCCGGACCACTGCGATACATTTTTTTGACGGCTTCGTCAGTTGTTTGCGTAATATCATATTTGGCAAAGGTTTCTTGTAAACTTAAACCAAGTACGTTATGTACGTTACGGTTTAGTAATCCTGCTTTGTCCAATTCAGACATGATGGAGACCACCCCCCCGGCACGGTGGACATCTTCCATATGATAAATTGCGGTACTTGGCGCAACTTTACATAGATGAGGAACTTTGCGCGATAATCTGTCGATGTCTGACATGGTAAAGTCTATTTCACCTTCTTGCGCTGTGGCAAGTAAATGTAATACGGTATTTGTTGAACCACCCATGGCGATATCAAGTGACATAGCATTTTCATAAGCAGCTTTAGTTGCAATTGAACGAGGTAAATAAGCTACATCATCATGCTCGTAATACTGTTTGGTTATTTCAACAATGCGCTTAGCTGCATTTAAGAAAAGTTGTTCACGTTGTTTGTGGGTGGCAACCAGTGAGCCATTCCCTGGTAATGAGAGACCTAACGCTTCAGTTAAACAGTTCATTGAGTTAGCAGTAAACATCCCCGAGCATGATCCACAAGTCGGGCAGGCTGATTGTTCAATAGCCTCGCTGTCAGCATCGCTAACAGTAGGATTAGCACTTTGGATCATAGCATCAACTAAGTCGAGTTTGATGATTTGATCTGACAGTTTAGTTTTACCGGCTTCCATTGGACCACCCGAAACAAATACGGTTGGAATGTTTAAGCGCAGTGACGCCATTAACATCCCAGGGGTAATTTTGTCACAATTTGAGATACAAATCATAGCATCAGCACAGTGTGCATTAACCATATATTCAACTGAATCGGCAATGAGTTCTCGAGATGGTAATGAATAAAGCATACCACCATGGCCCATAGCGATACCATCATCAACAGCAATAGTATTAAACTCTTTGGCAATACCTCCACAAGCTTCAATTTCTTTTGCCACTAGTTGACCAATATCTTTTAAGTGGACATGGCCAGGTACGAATTGTGTGAATGAATTAACCACTGCAATGATGGGTTTACCAAAGTCTTCATTTTTTACGCCTGTTGCACGCCATAAGGCGCGGGCGCCTGCCATATTGCGACCTTCAACTGAGGTTGCCGAACGATATTTAGGCATTTGTTGCTCCCAATTTTTCCTAATGCAAGCGACCGATTTCTATCGGTACATTTTTGAGTTCTTAATAAATAGTAAAATGATGACACCGCCGAATTAATCTAAATCGGCGGTACTTATCAATGCTTATTTAATTAGATCTAACCAACCATATTTATCTTCAGTTTTCCCATCGAACAATCCGAAGAATGTTTGTTGGATTTGTTTAGTGATTGGGCCACAACGACCAATACCAACTTGAATACGATCAACACTTCGTACAGGTGTGATTTCGGCCGCAGTACCGGTCATAAACACTTCGTCAGCAAGATATAGTGATTCACGAGATAGAGTCTGTTCACGTACTTCAATGCCTAAATCACGAGCAAGGGTAATGATGGCATCACGAGTGATCCCTGGAAGTGCAGATGATGATAGTAATGGGGTAAATAAGATACCGTCTTTAACGATAAATAGGTTTTCACCTGAACCTTCAGAAAGCTGACCGTTAACGTCTAATGCAATCCCTTCTTGGAAGCCATTAGCACGAGCTTCAGATCCGATAAGTAGTGAAGATAAGTAGTTACCACCAGCTTTTGCTGCTGCTGGAATGGTATTTGGAGCAAAACGGTTCCATGATGATACCATTGCATCAATACCTTGTTCTAAGGCGTCTTCACCAAGGTAGGCTCCCCATGGGAATGCGGCAATCATAACATCTGTTTGATAACCTGCAGAAGGAATAACACCCATACCAACATCACCAATAAATGCTAATGGACGAATGTATGCGCTTTTTAAATTGTTTTTCTTAATTACTTGGCGGGTTGCTTCCATGATCTCTTCAAGTGAATAAGGAACAGGAAAACGATAAATTTTAGCTGAATTCAATAGGCGCTGTGCATGTTCTTTATGACGAAAAATTGCTGGCCCTTTGTTTGTTTCATAACAACGGACACCTTCGAATACTGAAGTACCATAATGCAGGGCATGTGACATAACGTGAATTTTCGCATCTGCCCATGGAACCATTTCGCCATTTAACCAAATATAATCAGATTTTGCTGTAGTACCCATTTTTTGTTTTCCTCTTAAATTTACTTTTGTTAAGCATGTATACTGCTTTTATTCATTTAATGGTAAGCATTATACATCACTTTTTTGTTTGTTTAACTTCTATAAAAAATACTCTTTTTTATTTAACCTATTGTTTGAATAAGGTTTATTGTAAGCTTTATTCAATCGCTATAACATCTTCCAATTTGCCAATTTGGCTTTGTAATGATGATAGCGATCGTTCCGTAGTTAATGTTAGATTTAAGATAAATAAATGATTATCAATTGATTGCATTTGCATCTGTTGTATATGTCCGCCACGGTGGCGAACAACGCGTAAAATGCGTTCAAGAGAACCCAATTTATCATTGGCTTTTATAGTAAATTGATGTGTCGCTAATTGATTCATCACTTACTCCTTATTACTTTTATCTAACATATTTTCATTTGCTGCCCCTGGTGGTACTAGTGGCCATACGTTTTCTAGTTCATCAATACATACATGCAGTAAGTAAGCACCGGATGAATTAAATAGATTATCAAGTGCTGGTTCGATTTCCGCTTTTTTGCTGATCATTTGTCCCGGAATATCAAATGCTTTAGCTAACATTAGAAAGTCTGGGTTATCCGATAAATTGGTTTCGCTATATCTTTCATTAAAAAAAAGCTCTTGCCATTGTCTGACCATACCTAAGCGTTGATTATCAATTAACACAATTTTCACTGGCAATTTTTTACGTTTTATTGTGGTTAATTCTTGTACATTCATCATAAAAGAACCATCACCAGATACACAAATTACCATATCTTCAGGTCTGGACATTTGTGCTCCTATTGCAGCGGGTAGACCGAAGCCCATTGTTCCTAATCCACTGGAAGTAATAAAGTTTTGTGGATGATTAAAACTCATATGTTGCGCTGTCCACATTTGGTGTTGACCGACATCAGTGGTAATTACGCTGTTGACAGGTCTTCTTTCTGAAATACGTTTTAGTAATGCCGGTGCATAGATAGCTTCCCCTGGATGATCGTAGCGGGTAGGGTGTTGCGCCTTTAATTGTTTAATTCTCTCGTGCCAATCTTTAATAGAGACAGTTTGATGAAGCATTGGTAAAACATGTTTGATATCACCTTGCAATCCTAAATGGCTTTGGCGTAATTTATTGATTTCAGACTGATCAATATCAATATGAATGACTTTAGCATGTTTAGCAAATTCATTGAGTTTGCCTGTTACTCGATCGTCAAATCTAACGCCTAAAGCAATCAATAAATCACATTCTTGCACTGCTAAATTAGCTGCTTTGGCGCCATGCATACCTATTAATCCTAAGTAATAAGGATTGTTAAGATCAGCAACGCCGAGTCCTTTTAATGTCGATACACTAGGTATTTGCGTTGAGTTCATAAACTCGCGCATTTCTGCAATTGCATTCGATAGTCCAACGCCACCACCAATATAAAGCATTGGTTTTTCGGCTTGGCAAATCATTTGTTTAGCAAGGGCAATCTCGTTAGATGAAATTGGATATAATTGACTATTATCAGAAGGAGTTTTTATGGTTGTCGGTGTTAAATAGGTTTGGTAATCATGTTCGGCAAGTTGGATATCTTTTGGGATGTCAATTAATATTGGTCCCGGCCTGCCCGAATTGGCTAAATTGAAAGCCTCTTGTAAGGTATTCGGCAACTGGGTGGCATCATCAATTAAATAGCTATGTTTGGTGCAAGCTAAGGATAAGCCTAAAACATCAACTTCTTGAAAGGCATCAGTGCCAATTAATGTAGTTGGAACTTGTCCGGTAATGGCTATAACGGGTACTGAATCAATTAATGCATCAGCAAGGCCTGTAATAATATTGGTTGCACCAGGGCCTGATGTTGCAATACAAACTCCAATTTTGCCGGTAGCGCGAGCATAACCAATGGCTGCCATTGCGGCACCTTGTTCATGACGGCATAGTACGTGTTCAATTCCACCATCATAAAGTGCATCGTATAGAGGCATAATTTGACCACCAGGATATCCAAAAACGGTGGTAATGCCTTTTTCTTTTAAGGTTTTTACTATCCACTGTGTTCCTAACATTTATTCCTCACTTGTTACTTTTGCTCATTTATTTTTAATGTCAAAATTGTTCATAAAAAAACCCCCGCTTTTTGGGGCGGGGGTTTTTGAAATATGGTAACCATATATTTAACTCAAAAGACGCCCCCGCGTTGGAATAATGACCACGCTGACAATAATGTTAATGAGGACGAGGATGAGTGAAAAATTCATAATTTTTTTGTAATTATTTTGTCATTTTTTAAAAATATTTAATCAAAATACTCGTTTTAAAAAAAAGTGCAACTCTTTTTTATGCTTTTTTTAAAAGCAGTTTTAATTAGTATGTTTATTGTTTGAAAAAATTTTTGAGGAAAGGGGTTTTTTAAGTCTTAAAAAAGATTAATTTTGGTTTTAGTTTGGCATTTTATGGCTGGTTAGTGTATAAATATCAATCATTGAGCTTAAAAGTAAACTAACTTTTTTAACCTTGTATTGCTAATCATTATTTATTACTCATTAAGAGATACCTATATGAAAATACTTAAATTGGTTACATTTTTGCTGGTAAGTGTTTTAATGTTTGGCTGTGAGAAAGCGAAAGAAAATACCGTAGATAATGTTAATGATGAATCACTTGTTGCGGTACAAAATGCAATGATTGAACCTATCAAGAAATCTTTACCCATTGCGATTGATGAGTTAACGACTTTAATTGGTATCGATAAAGATAAAGATCGTAATATCGTCAATTATCAATATGAGGTTAAAAATACCTCTGAATATACGTTATTATTGCCAAGTACTCTTGATACTATCCGTCAAGCCTTGTTTAAGGCTTATTGTGAAAATAATGAAGAAATGCAGCAGTTAAAAACAGCATTTCCGGATGGTGCAAACTATCATTATTTTATTGATAATAAAGAGATTATCGTGGTTGAATTAACCCCAGCAGATTGTCATGGGAGTTAAGTAAAAGTAATTAGAAATAATCTTATATATAGATGAGTAAAGAGTGCTAACAGTAGTTGTGACTAATTGCCCAACTAATAAATAATTATTATTAAACTTGCATTGCTAGCTTAATGTTAATTTATTTGTTACACTATTTTTGTTGTTCAATTTATCATCAGTCATGGTTTTAGCATAAGTTTCTTCTGTCCTCGCTAGGCCATTCAAGGAAGTCACTGTTACTTTATTCTCAAATTTTTTTGGTTATCAATGGTTATTATTTTTTACAGTGTGTTATCGGTTAATATAATTAATTGAATTAATTAAGTATTTTAAAGATATAAAATATGTCTGGCAATAGGATTTTGTGATTATTAATTGATTTTATTTAAGTTATATTGAATTTGTCTACAAATACATGTCTAACTTAGGAGAAAATTATGAGTAAGCAAACCTATAATCCCACAACCAAATATCATCATGACAAGTTTCCTAAACAAAAACAAACTCCTCCTGGCTTACAATATGAAATGAATCCAGTGCCTGATTGTGGCGAAAAAAGTTATCAAGGTCATCAACGGTTAGAAGGTCGAAAAATGTTGGTTACTGGTGGTGATTCAGGGATTGGTCGTGCAGCAGCTATTGCTTATGCAAAAGAAGGTGCTGATGTAGCAATTAACTATTTGCCGGCGGAACAAAAAGATGCTGAAGATGTAGCGAAAGTTATCGAATCTGTAGGGCGTAAAGCAGTGTTGATTCCAGGCGATTTAAGTGATGAGGTATTTTGCAAAAAATTAGTTGATGAAGCGCATAAAAAATTAGGTGGGCTTGATAATCTAACCTTAGTGGCTGGTAAACAAACAGCTGTAGAAGATATTATGCAATTGACTACGGAACAAATCATTAAAACCTTTGAAATCAATGTGTTTTCACTATTTTGGGTAACCAAAGACGCATTGGGTTATTTAAAACCAGGTTCGACGATTATTACCACTTCTTCGGTGCAAGCTTACCAACCAAGTGGTAACTTATTGGATTATGCTTCAACCAAAACGGCGATTATCGCGTTCACTCGTGGCTTAGCTGCGCAATTAGGTAGTAAAGGTATTCGTGTTAATTGTGTAGCACCAGGTCCAGTATGGACACCATTACAAATTTGTGGTGGTCAACCAAGTGAAGTGATTCCAGAGTTTGGTAAACAAACACCATTAAAACGTGCGGGGCAACCGGTAGAACTAGCTGGCGTGTATGTGCATTTAGCATCAGAAGAATCAAGCTATACCACCGCCGAAGTATATGGTGTAACTGGTGGTATGCATATTAATTAATTTATAATAATTACAATATGTTAAAGGGCTATTGTAGCCCTTTTTATATATTGTATAAAAATGATTTTTTCTTTCTTCTTTACTATTAAAGTTGTGTATTTTTTTATAGTTATAATTTACAATTTAATAGTCTTCTTCATCTAATTAAGTGATTAATTAATTTTATAATAAGGAATTTATATGAAAGGTTTAAAATATTCAGCATTGATCTTTATAGCTGCTGCTCTATTTGGTTGTGATGATTCAAAATCTAAACCAGCTGATAATAGTACTAATAGTGAGCCAGCAAAAACTGCACCAGTTTCAAATGATACGCAGGCAACTAAGCCAGATCTAAGTAAAGCTCAGGATAAATATATTAGTGAAGCTAAACGTTTACTACCAGTAAAAGTGAATGAATATTCTAACCTAGTTGATCTTTATAAAGAGAATAATTCAATTAACTATAAATATGTAATGGATGTATCTAAAGATGATTTGGATATTGACCAAAGTAAAAAAGTTACTGCTGATGCATTAAAAACTCTTTATTGTTCAGATAATAGCGAAATGAAAGACTTTAAAAATGCTTTCCCCGATGGTGCGATTCACAATTATTATATTAAAGATGAAATGGTGTTTAGTATACACTTAAAATCAGCTGATTGTGATGCAAAATAGTTAAAAATAATTAGTATTTTTATTAGCAAAACAGGGCTAAAAGCCCTGTTTTTTTATGTAATTACTCTAATGCTTTGCCTTTGGTTTCTGGAATTAAGAAGATAAAGGCTATTGCTGATAACAAGTAAGCTCCAGAAAGTAGTGCTAATGCATAACTGATGGAGTAAACAGTCGCTAAATAGGCAATGAGTACTTGCGATACACCCGCAATACCACGACCAACGTTAAATATAATGTTTTCAGCACTTGAACGGGCATCCGTTGTATAATGTTCAGCCAACAAAGCTCCATATCCACCCATCATACCATTAACAAAAAAGCCAATAACTGAACCAAATAGTATTAAAACTAACATATCAGTTTGGTGAAAATAGAACCATATTGAAATAGCTGATATAAGTAAAAATATTATATAAGATGGGCGACGACCAAATTTATCACATAACCAACCGAAAATTAAGATTCCTAATGACATACCAATCGTGGTTGATATGGTCCAAAACATCGTATTTTTGAATGGTAGTTTTAATTCAGTCGCAATCATATTAGGCATCCAAACCATTAATCCATAAAACCCAAAATTTTGTACTGCACAAGCAATAGTTAAACCTATAGTGGTAGCTGTGATTCTAGGGGTTTTAAATAGTTTTCCGATGGCTATTTTATTTTTATTTTGATCTTTTAAGTTTTGCCAAATTTCAGGCTCTTTTAAACCTTTACGCGTCCATGCAACAAATAGTGCAGGTAATACACCCATGGCAAATGCCCAGCGCCAACCATGCACTTCACCAATAAAATTAACCGTTAGGGCGGCAAGAATTATCCCCACTTGAAAGCCTAATGCCACAATTGAAGTTGCTCTGGAACGTTTGTTTTTAGGCCAACTTTCTGATACTAATGTCATGCCTATACCAAATTCACCTCCCAAACCAAGGCCACTAAGAAAGCGAAAAATTAAAAAGCTTTCATAATTTGGTGAAATAGCACAAAGGCCCGTAAATAATGAGAAGATTAAAATTGTCCATGAAAATACTCTAACACGGCCAAATTTATCAGCAAGTACGCCGAAAAGAATTCCACCTAATACAGCCCCTAATAATGTCGCCGAAGTTAATGTACCTAGATCGGATTTGGTTAGGTTAAAAGTAGTTGCAATTAGGCTAAAACAAACACCTAAAATCATCATATCTAAACCGTCTAATGCATATCCTACTGTTGATGCAAATAAAGTACGTTTTTGATAAGGAGTTGTTTGTGCGCTTTCACTCTCAGCTTGGTTGGTCATGCTTGCATTAATATTCATGTTTACCTCAAGTCAATAAAAAGATAGTGGTTCAATCTAAGCGTTATTTTGTTTAACTCATCATTAAACGAAGGGGCTCAAAAAGCGGGGGCAAGTATATACTTAAAAATGGTAAAAAGCTAAATGAAAATCCAAAAATATCAGCTTTTATTTTATTTATTGTTGTTTTGGCAAAATTATCTGTTTAATATTGAAAAATATCTAATTTTTTAGACAAATTAGTCGATAATTTTGCCATTTTACGGATGTTAGCCGATAGCTTAGTAACCGATTTTGTTAAGATGAAAATTTTATTCTTCGGCAAAATACCAATAACCAAGATTAACAAATTTTAACATGACATCTAAGGTTACATCGTCTTGTATTTGCTCATAGCAAAGTACTTCAGTTTCACATAACAAATTAATTGTTGTCATTGGTAAAGGTATTTTTTTTCCGTTGATATAAGCGCTATCACCGATTTTTAAGATACGGATACTAGGAACTCGGTAGAGTTCAGCTCCAGCTTTGAGAATTGCTTCGAATTCATCTAAATCATAAGCTGGTTCAACAGGAATGATATTTAGTTCATGCATAGGCATTGTGATATGTTTACCAAACCAATCATTAAATAAAGCTGGATTATTTATTAAATCAATCATTTGACTTTTAAGCTTTTCAATTTCATATGGTTGGATTAGATACGGATCGCTAGGTAACTTTAAGTCAGGGTCTTGATAGAAGATGCCATTAGGTAAGTTATCAATTACATAATCAGCAAATCCACTTAATAAGTCTTGTGATGTTTGGGTTCTAAATCCTACCGAATAACTAAGTGATTCGCCAATCGATATCCCATTATGTGGAAAACCAATTGGAATATATAAAATATCTCCAGCAGTAATTTCCTCATCAATAATAGGTTGATAATCTTCAACATGTAATAAAGCTTTATGAGCACTAAATTGTTTATAATTAGGATTACGATCACCAACTTGCCAACGACGGCGGCCTTTACCTTGAATGATAAATACATCATAATTATCAATATGAGGGCCAACGCCAGCACCTTGGGTTGCATAAGATATCATTAGGTCTTCAAATTGCCATTGTGGAATGCATTTAAACGGTTCAACTAAAGTAGCTGCTTGCTCATGCCAATGATCGACAGCTTGGACCAGTAGGCTCCAATGATCTTCACCTAAGTCACTATAGTCAATAAATGGCCCATATTTTGCGTCCCATTTTCCATTTTTGTTAGTAACAATTCGACTTTCAATTTCTTCTTCCATGGCAAGACCAGCTAGTTCTTCAGGGGAGATAGGATCGATAAAATTACTAAAAGCATTACGTAAAATAACTGGTTTTTTTTGCCAATAATTAGTTAAAAAATCATCCCAATTGATTGTTAATTTGTTACTCATTAATTACTCCTTTTAAATTGAATAATTGACAAAAGTTTGTTGTAGTTTGTTGTGCAATAGTATCAAGAGTTACACCTTTTAGTGCAGCTAAATAATTAGCTACCTCTTTAACATAAGCGGGCTGATTTTCTTTCCCTCGATAGGGAACGGGCGCTAAATAGGGAGAATCAGTCTCAATCAAAATGCGATCTAAAGGCACAAATTTTGCTACTTCTCGCAGAGATTCGGCATTTTTAAAGGTGATAATCCCTGAAAATGAAATATAAAAACCAATATCTAATAAAGCTTTAGCTGTATCAATATCTTCAGTAAAACAATGTAAGACACCCGCGTAAGCTTGCTCTTCTTTTAATATTTTTAGGGTATCTTGTTTGGCGTTACGGGTATGGACGATTATTGGTTTTTTTAATTGTTTACCTAAGTGAATGTGTTGTATAAAATTGTATTGCTGTAATTCAAGATTATCTTGTTGATAGTAATAATCAAGACCTGTTTCGCCAAGAGCGATAACATTATCTTCTTGTGCAAGACGAGCAAAACGCTCGGTGTCGTAAGGTTCATCATCTAAATTAAGTGGGTGAATACCACATGAAAACGAGCACTGTTTTTTATATGGCATTAGCATTGCTTTCATCGATTCATAACCTGACAATGTTGTTGCAACACTTAGACAATGTTTCACATCATTGTGTAGTGCTTCTTGCAAAACGCTATCAAGCGTTTTATTAGTATAGTCCAAACTGTCTAAATGACAGTGCGAATCAATTAGAAACATATTAAACTCTTTTAATTATTTGAATGATGTTCGAAATCACGAACAGGTTTTATGGTTGACCATGAGCGACAACTTGGGCACAACCAATAGAGAGTATTAACGGTAAATCCACATTTTTGACACCGGTAATTAGGAACTGATTTTATTTGTTCGCCTACCATATTTCGAAGAAGTAATAGACTTTGTTTGGCTTTTCCTTGTTCAGCATCAGCTACATGGTAATCCATTAATCGGTAAAAACCTTTAAGATTTGGGTGTTTTAATAATTCACGATAAAGGTAATATTGAGCCGCATCTAGCCCATTATTTTTTTCAACAATATCGGCAAGCATCAGTTCTGCTACATTACCAGTGTCTTGTTTGACACAAATTTCTAAAAACTGTTTGAATAGTTGTGGCTGACTTATTTGAGTATAACATGTTTTTAATAGAGGTAAGGCTTCGCCAATAAAAGCTTTGTCTTGGTTTATTATTTGTTGGAAAGATTCAATTGCTTGTTCGAGTTTGTTTTGAACCATGAATACTCGTCCAAGCATTAATGAAGTACGAGCACAATTAGCATCGGCAGTAGCAGATTTTTTTAATAGGTTGTATGCTTGTTCTAAATCATCATCAGCGATAGCGAGTGCTGCTAATTCACAGTAAAATTGGGCGATTTCGATCTTATATTTTTCATTGCCAAGTTTTACCAGTCTGGTTGCGATATTAATCGCATTGTTCCATTCGCTTGTAGATTGATAAATGATAAGTAACTGTTGTAGAGCATGTTGCTGGAAGTCTTCTTCATCAATTAATTGTAAAAACATCTCTTCGGCACGGTCATAAAGCCCCGCAACCATATAGTCTCGTCCAAGTTGCTGAATTGCTAATAATCGTTGATCAAATGTTAATGATGAACTTTCCATTAATGCTTGGTGAATACGTATAGCGCGATCAACTTCGCCACGTGAACGGAATAGGTTTCCTAGTGTTAGATGCGCTTCGAGGGTACCTTCATCTTCTTTAAGTAGATCAAGGAAAATATCAACAGCTTTATCTTTTTGATTAGACAAAAGAAAATTTAGACCATCCACGTATTCTCGAGATAATCGATTCGATTGATTTAAATATTTTTGTTTGGCATTTCTGTCACCCATATACCAGCCATAGGCAGCGGCTATTGGCAGTAACAGAAATAACAATTCAAACATAATTACCTATTTTAATTGGTATTGGTTAAATTCATTTTCTGATGATTAGATATGTCTTCATCATATCTTTTTTGCAATTTATTCAATTTACGTTTCGTCGATGAATGTTGGAATTTAGATTTTAAGAAATATATTCCAGTTAATATCCAGCCAACTAAAAAACCTGAACCAAATAATATTGCCAGTAATACAGATAATCTGACTTCAGTTTTAGCAATTAAATAGTTAAAAGTTACTATTTGATTATTAGCTGAACCTATAGTTATCGAAATGGCGAAAATAAGAATTATCAATAAAATTGATATTACTAATTTCATAATGCTAACCTTATTATTTTTATTAAAAAATTGATATTACCTAATTCTTTTCTTTAAAACTATTCTTTTCTTTTGCTTTATTCCATTACTATATGCCATTTTTTAACATAAAAACAGCAGATAAGTGAAATTAACCAAGCTAGCAATATCCCTAATATTAAATCATAAGCTGAATGCATGCCTAATAATAGTCGACTCGTTTCAATGAGCAATGACCAAATAGTAATGATTGATACAATAAAAAAATGTCGTTTAAAACTTAGTAGCGTTATGGCTAATAAAGCCCAAGTGGCTGCAAATAAAGTGTGCCCAGAAGGAAAAGCATAACCTGTTTCACTTTGCCAATGATTAGATAACCATGTAGGAATAATGGTTGAATTGGCTAATAATTTTTCAATATTAGCTTTACGTTCTGCTCTTGTTTGTGAATAAAATTGCTTTTCATCAAGATTAAACTCTTTATCTAACCATATAACATAAGGTCTGGATTCAGCAGTTTGTTGTTTGATGATACTCTTAACAACTTGCCCACCTAACATTGCACTGACTAAAACTAACCATAATAGTAATAATGTTTTTTTATTTTTATTAACAAGTTTTAGGTAAAAGAGTAAAAAAAACAGCCCAGATGTTATTATTGCCCACGGAAAACTAGCTGTTTCAGTTACCCAAAATAAATATTTAGATATATTATTTATTGACGTTGGTTGCCACTGCCAATTTACGGTTATAACAGATAACGGTATAATCAGAAATAAGATCAATGGCACTATTGTTTTTTTTATTACTAACCCCATTTAAAACTCAATTAAGCATAAAATTTTATTTATTTTAACATGGAAACACGATTTTCTTTTAAAAAATCTTAATCATGTTGTGATGAAACTTGGAGATAATAATGCAATTAAAACATGTTGCACAAGCTAAACTACCAACCCCGTGGGGATGTTTTACTATTGTTGGTTTTGAAGAAATTGCAACAGGTAAGGATCATGTCGCATTAGTGTTTGGTGACATTAATGATCATTCATCCATATTAACACGTGTTCATTCTGAATGTTTGACGGGCGATGCATTATTTAGTTTACGATGTGATTGTGGTTTTCAATTAGAAGCTGCATTGAAGCAGATAGCTAAAGAGGGTAAAGGTGTCTTGATTTATCATCGTCAAGAAGGGCGTAATATTGGTTTGCTAAATAAAATTAGGGCTTATGCCCTACAAGATCAGGGCTTAGATACGGTTGAGGCCAATGAACAATTAGGCTTTGCTGCTGATGAACGTGATTTCACCTTATGTGCAGATATGCTTAGGTTACTAAATGTGTCTCAAGTTCGATTATTAACTAACAATCCGGAAAAGATAAAAGTTCTTGAACAAGCGGGAATTAACGTTACTGAACGAGTGCCTTTAGAAGTGGGAGAAAATCCAAGCAATGAACATTATTTAGCGACTAAAGCTAATAAATTAGGACATATACTACATTTACACCACTGTAATCATTAACTCTTTAAAAAGAGAATTTTACGGAGTTGCTATATTTTTAATTTAGTTGTTGTAATTATTTAATCGTTTAACCTCAAAATCTATTATCGATTTTGAGGTTAATTTTTATTTACAAATAAATTAATTTATTAATCTTTGTCGCATCTTAGTACGCCACCATTGGCAATTTGGTCTTTTGATACTTCATGCATAATAATTTGTACCGCCTCTGGTTTACAGTTAAGCGTTTCAACAATTGCATCAGTTACTCGTTTAGCCATTTCACGTTTTTGTTCAATGGTGCGTCCTTCTAAAAAATCAATAACTACATTTGGCATGAATATTTCCTAATTATTAATGGTGGCAAGTTGCTCATCAGTTAATGCAATGTCTTGATTATGACATATTTCAATTCCAGTTTGGATAATTTTTTCAGCAATCACTTTGGCTTCATCTAAAGAGTGCATGGTATAAGTTCCGCATTGATATTCATTCAGCTCTGGGATTTGCGATTGAGATTTTACATTCATAACATCATGCATAGCCTGTAACCATGCATTAACAACTAAAGATTCTTCTGGTTTACCAATTAAACTCATATAAAAACCGGTTCGGCAGCCCATTGGTGAGATGTCAATAATTTCAACTTTATCACTATTTAAATGATCACGCATAAAGCCTGCAAATAAGTGCTCTAAAGTATGAATACCTTTTTCAGGTAGTAGTGCTTTATTAGGTATAGTAAAGCGAAGATCAAATACTGTAATATCGTCACCTTTTGGGGTTGCCATGGTTTTAGCGATTCGCACAAAAGGCGCTTTCATTTTAGTATGATCAACTTTAAAACTGTCTAATAAAGGCATAATTTTCTCCTTGAGTTTGGGATTAAGCCATTTTGCTTGATTAGCTTAATATATTCCACTATTTTATATTCATTGATTTAATAAATTTATCAATTCTTGTTCATCAATCACTTTTATTCCAAGTTCTTGCGCTTTGGCTAATTTTGAACCGGCTGACTCTCCAGCAATTACTAAGTCGGTTTTTTTGGAAACACTACCCGTTACTTTAGCACCAAGTTGTTTTAATTTGGTTTTTGCTTCATCGCGCGTTAATAATGATAGAGTTCCTGTTAACACAATGGTTTTGTTAGAAAACGGAGAATCTGTTGTTAACAGTTCTACTTCTACATCTGGCCAGTGTATACCAATTTCCTCACTAATTAATTGATCAATTACCGTGCGGTTATGAGGTTCTTGAAAGAAGTCGATAATACTTTCTGCAATTACAGCACCAATATCATTTACCGATTGTAATTGTTCCAAAGATGCGTTTTCAATTGCTGTTAAATTTCCTAATTGATTAACTAAATTTTCTGCAGTTACTTCACCAACATTAGGAATACCAAGTGCAAAAATAAATCGATTTAAACTCGTATTTTTTGATTTATCTAATGCGTTCATTAAATTATTAGCTAATTTTTCACCAACTTTGTCTAATGAACATAAAATTGGTACTGTGAGTTTATAAAGATCTGCAGGTGTTTTGACATATTCTTTGTCAACCAATTGTTCAATTATTTTATCGCCAAAACCTTCGACATTCATTGCTCGGCGAGAAACAAAATGTTTTAAGGCCTCTTTACGTTGTGCCTGACAAATTAATCCTCCGGCGCAACGAGATATCGCTTCTCCTTCATCACGGACAATGATTGAACCACAAATCGGGCAGTGAGTTGGAAAAATAATTTCTTTAGTATCAACAGGTCTTCGATCTTTAATTACTGCGACAATTTGAGGAATAACATCGCCAGCTCGACGAACGGTGACATAATCACCCTCACGAATACCTAAACGGATAATTTCATCACTGTTATGCAGTGTGGCATTGCTTACAATTACACCTGCAACTGAAACTGGCTCTAATCTTGCCACAGGCGTTATCGCACCAGTACGCCCAACTTGAAAGTCGACTTTATTTAGCTTTGTTACTTCTTCTTGTGCTGGAAATTTGAATGCGGTAGCCCAACGAGGTGCACGAGCAACGAAACCAAGTTGTTCTTGTTCAGCAATGCTATTTACTTTAATTACAACACCATCAATATCAAAATCTAATGACATTCTTTGCTCGCCAATTTGCTTAAAATAATCTAGTGCTTCTTCTGCACCATGGCGAATTTGAACTTTGTCACTTACTGGTAGACCCCAAGCTTTAAATTGCATTAGTCTTGCATAATGAGTATTCGGTAAGTCAGCTCCTTCATAAATACCAACGCCATAACAGAAAAAAGTAAGCGGTCTTTTGGCTGTGATTTTTGGATCTAACTGTCTTAATGAACCTGCCGCAGCATTCCTTGGATTCGCAAATATTTTTTCGTTGCGTTTTTCCGCCTCTGCATTCAATTTAGTAAAGCCTTTATGTGTCATAAACACTTCACCACGAACTTCTAAACGAGGTGGTATATTTTCACCTTGCAATACGAGAGGAATGGTTTTTATGGTTCGTACATTGGCGGTAATATCTTCGCCAGTTGTGCCATCACCTCGTGTAGCAGCTTGAATAAATTGGCCATTTTCATATATCAGACTTACAGCTAATCCATCAAGTTTTAGCTCGCAACAGTATTCAACGGCTTGATCTTCATCTAGCTCTAAGCGATCTTTTATTCTTTTATTAAAAGCGATAAAACTTGATTCATCAAAAACATTATCCAGAGATAACATAGGCAGTTGATGTTTGATCGAAGAAAATTGTGATAATGGGGCTCCCCCAACACGTTGAGTTGGTGAGTCAGGGGTAATGAGTTCGGGATGAGTGAGCTCTAGATTTTGTAGCTGTTTGATTAATTTATCATATTCCACATCTGGTATTTCAGGTGTATCCAGCACATAATAACAGTATTCATGATGTCTTATCAGGTTACGTAAAGTCGAGATCTGTTTTATTACATTTTGGTGAGATCCAGATTGCGATACTGAATGTTCAGTTATATTTGATTGTGGCATGATTTTAAACTCTTAAATTAACATGAAGGTTTTTAAATTTATTAATAAAATAGTATTTATAGGTATTTTAGAACAATAGATTTTAATAAAAATTGTCAATTAACTAATATAAGCCAGACTATTCCGCTAATTTTTTAGCGGAATAGTAGCAAAAATGAGGAATTTTAAACTGCTAGCTTAAATTTCATTACAAGCTTTCTTTATGCGTTCTTTATAACTATCGATTTTTTGTGGTGTCATCATGTGATGTTCATCATCTAAAACTACACCATTAACATCATCAGCGATACGTTGCGCAGTTTGTAGCATTAATTTGAAATTTTGTTGATTGTTTCCATGAGTTGGCGCAACCATAAAAATCGATACGCCAGGTGTTGTAAATTCGTGCATAGTTTCAGGATCTAGATGTCCTGGACTGATCATATTCGCCAAACTAAATAATATTGGTCCATTACCGGCAGGGTCAACATGGCGATGAAAAATACGCATATCACCAAATTGGAATCCTGATTGCATGATGCTAGCTAATAGCATATCACCTTGTAGTTCCTTGCCATTTAAGCCAGTAACATTTAATACAATAATTTCAGTTTTAGCTTCTTCACTATCGTCTATCGTAATTTTTTCTTGTTTTTCAAGTTTTTCATCCGATTGAGAATGCTCGGTTATGATATCCTCACCAACTTTTTTAGTTGGTTTTTCATTTTCAGTATTTTCTTTAACTGGTTGAGCAGTAAAGCTATTCGATTGAAAATCGCTAGTCGATTCATTAGAAACCTTAATATCGATTTTCGGTTGTTGGTCGTCATCATCTGAAAACAGGTCGACTTGACGAGGCAGTTGTTCTTCTTCTTTTACTAATCCTTCATTAACATGGACATTAGTATCATCCTGTTTTGTTTTGCTTTTTGGCGTTAGTAAAATCACATCATCTTCATCATCATTATAGATGTCTTCATATTGCTGAGTATGTGTTGTGAATTTATCTTTTTTGCCTAACTTAAATAAAGAAGAACGTTCTTTTTTATTGATCCAAAGCCCATGAATTAATAATGCAATAATGACCAAGGATGCAACCACAATTAGAACAGTACGTAAATTATCCATAATACCCACTCAGAATTAAATTAAATATAGATTCAAATTATTCAATAATATAATTGAAAAAAAAGGATTAAAAAATACCATAATGAAATTTTTTTACTTTTAAGTTAAATCCATACTTACTTATTACAGCGCGAAAAACTATTTGTATATATTACTTTATTTCTACAAATAATCATAATTATCAATAGAAATTTTTTATAAATTCGCTTTTAAATCCAATAAGTCAGTTAATTTTTAGAACTCTGTGCTATTAAGGCGTTAAGACTCTTACAATCTATGCATATTTTTTGTAAAATCTCCGATCACTTTTGAATAATATTCATTGTTTTTATTTAAAAAATAATTATTAAGTTACCGAGGTCTTTTTTATATGAGATTTAATAAGCTATTACTTACTCTGCCAGTGGCATTAACTAGTCTATTATTAGCCAGTTGTGATAATAATCAATCACAAGATGGTGCTGGCCAATTACCAAAGGTAACTGTTTTTAAAGTTGAACCTTTAAACTATACCCTAAAAATAAACTTACCTGGACGGGTTGTTGCTTCCCAAATCGCTGAAATCCGACCACAGGTTAGTGGGATTGTACTAAATCGAGAATTTGAAGAAAGTTCAAACGTTAAAGCTGGTCAATCACTTTATCAAATTGATCCTGCTATTTATCAAGCTAATTATGATAGTGCAGTGGCCAGTGTAGCTAGCGCTAAAGCTAACGCTAATATAGCTCAACTAACCTTAAAACGTTACGCAGGACTTTTGAATACCAAATCAATCAGTCAACAAGAATATGATAAAGCTGCTGCTGATGCCAAACAAGCTGAGGCAAGTGTTTTAGTTGCTCAAGCAGCAGAGCACGCTGCCAAAGTTAATTTAGACTACACTAAAGTATACTCGCCAATTGATGGTTATATTGGTAAATCAAGTGTGACAGAAGGGGCATTAGTATCAGCAGGACAACCTGCTCCATTAGCTTTGGTACAACAACTTGATCCTATCTATGTTGATATGACTGAAGCTGCAACTCGTTATAATAAATATCTTCAAGATGAAAATATTATTTATGAGCCAGCTCAAGGTGACAATGTTGAGTTATTTTTTAATGATGGTTCAAAATACGCTTTACCAGGAAATATTAAATTTTCAGATATGACGGTTAATGAAACGACAGGAACTGTTACTCTACGATCGCAATTTTCTAATGCTGAAGGAAAAATCTTACCGGGGATGTTTGTAAAACCACAATTGACATTAGGTACAATTAAAAATGCGGTGTTGGTTCCGCAACAAGGCATTACTAGTAACCAAAAAGGTCAGTATACTGCTAAGATTTTAAAACCAGATAATACTGTTGAATATCGTCAAGACATTAAAATTTATACAGGTATAAGTGGTTATTGGGTTGTTACCAGTGGTATTGATGTTGGTGAACAAGTGATTACTACAGGTTTACTTAATTTAACCGCAGTAGAAAGGGGGCAACCAATGAAGGCTCAAGCGGTAGACAAACCAGCTACGCTTTCTCAAGAGCAATTAGACAATATCATCAAAAGCAGCGTGAAATAAAACAGGGGTAGAGTTAATTATGGCTAAGTTTTTTATTGATAGACCTGTTTTTGCATGGGTAATTGCTATCATGATGATGCTGGGCGGTGCTTTATGTATTAAGCTACTCGCTGTTGAACAATATCCTGATATCGCGCCGCCAGCTGTTACTGTTTCTGCTGTTTATCCAGGGGCTGATGCACAAACCATTGAAAATACGGTTACCCAATTAATTGAGCAAAACTTAACTGGTTTGGATAATTTGATTTATATGAAATCAACCAGTAGTGCCCAGGGGGTTGTACAAACAACTTTGACCTTTGCACCGGGTACTAGCCCTGATTTTGCGCAAGTGCAAGTTTTAAATAAAGTAGAGAGTATAAAATCACGTCTGCCAGAAAGTGTGCAAAAAAATGGGGTGTCGGTTGCTAAAAATAATACCAACTTCTTAAAAGTTATTGGTTTCTATTCTACTAATCCTCAAAAAACACAAGCAGATATTGCTGACTTTATTTATTCAACGGTACAAGATCAGATACGTCGTGTACAAGGAGTCGGTGATACTCAGTTATTTGGTTCTGAATATGCAATGCGTATTTGGTTAGATCCAAACAAACTTAATTATTTTAATCTATCTATTGAAGAAATTATTGCTGCCATTCAGGCGCAAAATGCGCAGGTTACAGCAGGGCAACTTGGTGCTTTACCTGCAACGGAAGGACAAGAGCTTAATGCAACCATTACAGCTCAATCACGGTTAAAAACACCTGAGCAATTTCAAAATATTTTAGTTCGAGTTAACACAGATGGTTCAAACATCTTATTAAAAGATGTCGCCAAGGTTGAAATTGGCGCGGCTGATTATAACTTTCTTTCACGTTATGACGGTAAACCATCAGCTGGTTTAGGTATTTATTTGGCGACAGGTGCAAACCAGCTCGATACATCAGCAAAAGTTGACCAAAAAATTCAAGAGTTATCACAGATTTTTCCTGAGGATATCAAATTTGCCTATCCTTATGATACAACTCCGTTCGTTAAGTTATCGATTAATAACGTAGTTCATACATTAATTGAAGCAATCATATTGGTTGTTATCGTTATGTATGTTTTTTTACAAAATCTGCGTTCTACACTTATTCCAACTATCACCGTACCAGTTGTATTGTTAGGTACGTTTGCAGTTTTATATATATGTGGATTTACCATTAATACGTTATCCATGTTTGCTATGGTGCTTGCTATCGGTCTTCTGGTCGATGATGCCATCGTGGTAATTGAGAACGTTGAACGTATTATGCATGACGAAGGACTTTCGCCTTATGATGCTACTGTCAAATCGATGGAACAAATTACTTCGGCACTAGTGGGTATCGCCGTGGTACTATCAGCGGTATTTGTACCAATGGCATTTTATGGTGGTGCAGCAGGGGGGATCTATCGTCAATTTTCAATCACAATTGTAACATCGATGGCTTTATCAGTATTGATGGCAATTGTATTAACACCAGCTCTTTGTGCGCAAATTTTAAAAGCACCATCGAAAAATAAAGTTAAGATAACTACGTTAGGCGAAAAATTAGAAAGCATACCTCCATTTAGCTGGCTTTCAATCGGAACTAAATGGTTTTTTAATAAGTTTAATAATTTATATAACAAGAGTTTACATGCCTATGAAAAAGGTGTGATTAAATTTATTCGTTATCCGTTGATTTCATTTGTTTGCTATGTCTTAATAGTTGTTGGCTTAGTGTTTGGCTTTAACCGTTTACCAACTGGTTTCTTACCAAATGAAGATCAGGGGGTGTTGATTGTAATGGTTGAGTTACCACCTGGTGCGACATTAGAACAAACCATGGGTGTATTGAACAAAACCTCTCAATTTTATATGAATGAAAAAGCTGATTCAGTTAAGGAAATCTTTACCGTTGCTGGTTTTAGTATGGTTGGTCGTGGACAAAACATGGGACTAGGTTTTATTCGCTTAAAAGATTGGGATGAACGGAAACGCCCGGATCAAAAAGTGGATGCATTAGTTGGTAGTGGTTGGGGATTTGCTTCTACTGTTACTGAAGGTCGTGTCATTATTACTAATGTACCGGCTGTGCCATCACTTGGTATGGCAAATGGTTTTTCTTACATGTTAAAAGATACCGCTGGACTTGGCCATGAGGCACTGATGGGGGCATTTTTCCAATTATTGGGTCAAGCTGCACAGAATCCTAATCTACAACAAGTTCGTCCAGGTAGTATGCTAGATGTTCCACAATATAAGATTAATGTTGATTTTGAAACGGCCCAAGCACTTGGTGTTGCAGTAAGTAGCGTAAATACCGTACTCTCAACAGCATTGGGTTCTGCTTATATTGATGATTTTGTTTATAACAATCGGGTTAAAAAAGTCTATTTACAATCTGATTCAGCTTATCGAATGTTACCTGATGATTTCAGCTTTTGGCATGTTAAAAATCAAAAAGGTGAAATGGTTCCTTATGATGCATTTGCCACTACAACTAAGAGTTATGGTTCGCCATCTTTAGTTCGTTATGATGGAGTTGCAGCGATGGGCATCAGTGGATCAGCTGCACCAGGTATGAGTTCTGGACAAGCTATGGCAATAATGGAAAAATTATCTAAAAACTTACCAAAAGGTTTCTCGTATGATTGGACAGATATTTCTTACCAAGAACGTCAAACAGGTTCACAAACGACAACACTTTATCTTATCTCACTTATTGTAGTGTTCTTATCATTAGCTGCATTATATGAAAGTTGGACTGTACCTATTTCTATCTTGTTCGTTATCCCATTAGGTATTATTGGTACCGTATATGCAACTATGTTTAGAGGCCTTGATAATGATATCTACTTTATCGTTGGTCTATTAACAACGATGGGTCTATCAGCTAAGAATGCTATTTTGATCGTAGAATTTGCTAAAGATGCGTTAGAAAAAGAAGGTAAGTCATTAATTGATGCAACATTAGAAGCTTGTCGCTTACGTTTACGCCCAATTTTAATGACTTCATTTGCCTTTATCCTCGGTGTTTATCCACTGGCTACCAGTAGCGGTGCCGGTTCTGTAAGTCAGAAAGCGGTAGGTACAGGGGTTATTGGTGGTATGTTAACGGCAACGTTCTTAGCAATATTCTATGTTCCGTTATTCTTCTTATTTATAACGAAATTATTCACTAAACATAAGAATAAAGTGGTGTTGCCAGCTAACTATACTGGTAAAACAGAGAAATAGTTAATGAATAATTAATATGAACTTGAAGCACCAATAATATTGGTGCTTTTTTTTATCTAACTTTTAATTGATTGCTTATTTGATATTTTAATTTAATGTTTTTATTCGGTTGAAATAAAAGTTGAGGAAAGGGGTTTTTAGGCTATAAAAGCAGGACATTAATAAAGAATAGTTTCAGGTTATCTATGTGATTTGATTAATTGTTGACTCATATGGGCATGGGTAATTGCTATGGCTAGTGCATCTGCCGCATCCGCCTGAGGACTTGCTGGTAATTTCAATAGTAGTTTAACCATATGTTGAACTTGTTTTTTGTCGGCAGCCCCAGTGCCAACCACACTTTGCTTAACCAAGCGAGCAGCATATTCAAAAACAGGTAAATCATGATTGACTGCAGCAACAATTGCAGATCCTCGTGCTTGGCCTAATTTTAAAGCAGAATCGGCATTACGTGCCATAAAGACTTGTTCTATAGCAAACATGTCCGGTTGAAATTGAAGAATAATTTCACTTACACCTGCATAGACACGTTTTAATCGTGTGGGTAAATCATCGACAGCAGTGCGAATACAGCCACTGCCAAGATAGGTAAGTTGTCGTCCCGTCTGACGAATTACGCCATAACCCGTCAAACGAGAGCCTGGGTCAATACCCAGAATGATAGTCATTAGAGTGTTGCAGCAACTTCGTCTGACACTTCTCCGTTATGATAAACCTCTTGAACATCATCACAATCTTCAAGCATGTCGATAAGACGTAGTAGTTTTGGTGCAGACTCAATATCAAGATCAACTTTGGTTGCTGGAATCATTGAAACTTCGGCAGATTCAGCTACTAAACCGGCTGCATCAAGTGCATCTTTAACTTCACCGAATGATTCTGGTGTAGTAAATACATCAATTGCACCATCATCATAAGTAACCACATCATCCGCACCAGCTTCAAGCGCAGCATCCATTACTTGATCTTCATCAGTTCCAGCAGGATAAGAGATCACACCTTTTTTAGTAAATAAATAAGACACTGAACCATCAGTACCTAAGTTACCACCAGTTTTAGTAAAAGCGTGACGAACTTCAGATACAGTTCGGTTTCGGTTGTCACTTAAGCATTCAACCATTACTGCAGTACCTGCAGGTCCATAACCTTCATAGATGATAGTTTCCATATTTGTATCATCTTCACCACCGACACCACGAGCAATTGCTCTGTTCATGGTATCTCGAGTCATGTTGTTAGATAATGCTTTGTCCATAGCAGCACGTAGACGAGGGTTAGACGCTGGATCGCCACCACCAAGTTTTGCTGCGGTTACAAGTTCGCGAATAATTTTGGTAAAGATTTTACCGCGCTTAGCATCTTGAGCTGCTTTGCGATGTTTGGTATTGGCCCATTTACTATGACCTGCCATAAAATTCTCCAGATTAAATAATTTAAAAATCGTGCTATTTTAACAAACTTTTAACTAAAGTTCATTATCAATCTATTTATTGATTTTATACTTGAATATAATCAGAATTTTTCTTATTTACACTTAAAGTATGAAAATGAAATGAACTGATTTTCATCAAAAGGTAAATTTAATTTTTATTTCTTATCAACAAAGAGAAATATAGCATAGGAAAAAAATTAACAAACAAAAAGCGCCTTATTGATTAGGCGCTTTTAAATTATCTAACAATATATGTTTAAGTATCGACTAACTCATTCCATATTGTTTTAATTTTTTGCGTAAAGTACCACGGTTGATACCAAGCATATTTGCTGCTCGAGTTTGATTGCCACGAGTATATTGCATAACCATATCAAGGAATGGGTGTTCAACTTCAGCTAACACTAATTCGTATAGATCAGTAGGATCTTCACCATTTAATTGTGATAAATAGTTTTTTAAAGCTTGTTTTACCGAATCCCGCAAAGGTTTTTGTGTTATTTGGTCTTGTGAGTTTACAGTTGTAAATTTAAGTGCTGCAGCTGTAACGCGTTGTTCTGACATAGTATATTTAACTCTTTTATTTGTTTCTAATTTGACTAAAAAATGCTTTTAGTGTTTTTACTTGCTCACTTGTATTGCTAAGTACACTAAATAAGCGCCTGAATTGATCACTGCCAGCATAGTTCTTGGTATACCAATTTACATGCTTTCTGGCAATCCGTAATCCTTTGTATTCTCCATAGAATTGATAAAGTTCTTCAAGGTGTGTTAACACTATTTGCTCAACTTCATCAATTGACTTATTTTTCTTTAACTGTCCGTGTGCTAAATAGAATGCAATTTCTTCAAATATCCAAGGTCGCCCTTGTGCCGCTCGGCCGATCATTATACCATCAGCTTGCGTATATTTAAAAACATCTTTTGCTTGTTCTGGGGTACAAATATCACCATTGGCAATTACCGGAATAGTTACCTTTTCTTTAACTGCTTTAATGGATTCATATTCGGCCTTTCCATTGAATAAGCATGCACGACTTCGCCCATGAATAGTAATGGCCTTTATGCCACAATCTTGCGCAATTTGTGCGATTTCAATGCAATTTCTATTATTTTTATCCCATCCAGTCCGAGTTTTTAATGTTACTGGTACATCAACAGCACCAACAACTTTCTGCAAAATAGTTTTTATCAGTTCTGGATACTGCATTAAAGCAGATCCAGCTAATTTTTTATTCACTTTTTTAGCCGGACATCCCATATTGATGTCAATTAACTGAGCGCCATGCTTGACGTTAAATTCAGCAGCTCTTGCCATTTCATCCGGGTCTGAGCCAACGATTTGAACTGCACGTATACCGACATCATCACTTGAAATCATTCTTAATGCTGATTTATCAGTATGCCAAACGTCAGAATTTGCTAAAAACATTTCAGAGACAGTCATCCCTGCACCAAATTTGTGACATAAGTTGCGAAACGGTTTGTCACTTATTCCTGCCATGGGGGCTGCAATCAGATTGTTTTTTAAGTTGACCTTTCCGATACTAAGCGAATTAAGGCCGGCTATATTACGCATTTTTTCTCGAAGTTAAAAGGGGTAATGTTAATTTTTTATAATTTTTTACCAGTTATACGGCACCATTCATCTTGTTCAATAACCGGATCAAGTACAAACTCAGCTTGATATGCATCACATACGCTTTGCGATTGATTAGCTAAGATACCAGATAGTCCAAGTTCTCCTGATGGTTTTACTAATTTACTAATCTGTGGTTTAAGTTCTTTCAATGGTCCAGCCAATATGTTAGCTACTACCACATCCGCTTGTAAATTATCAGGAATATCTTTTGCTAAATAAAGCTCAATCTTTCTACTTACTTTGTTGCGCTCAGCATTGTCTCGACTTGCTTGGATCGCTTGAGGATCAATATCAATGCCTATAACTCTTGCTGCCCCTAATTTTAACGCAGCAATGGCTAAAATACCTGAACCACATCCATAATCGATCACAATTTTGTTATTAAGATCGAGACTATCTAGCCAAGTTAAGCATAAAGCTGTCGTAGGGTGAGTACCTGTACCGAAGGCTAAACCTGGATCTAACATTACATTAACCGCATTGGGATCTGGTATTTCACGCCAGCTAGGGCAGATCCACAATCGTTTACCAAATTGCATTGGATGGAAATTATCCATCCATTCTCGTTCCCAGTCTTTATCTTCCAATTGTTCGATTTTATAAGAGTATTGCTCAAGATTTAAAATTGCTTTTAACTCGTCAATATCTGTTTCAGCATCATATAATCCGACAACATCGGTATTCCCCCAAAGTTTTGTTTCGCCAGGTAAAGGTTCAAAAACAGGGTTATCAAAAGTATCTTGAAAAGTGACTGACACTGCCCCTGATTCTTCTAATTGTTCGCTAATGCTTTCAGCTAAATCACTAGTAGTGTTAATTCTGAGTTGAATCCAAGGCATAATTTTTTCCTATTTGGCCCAAATGATTGGCAATAATAAATATAACTAATCCAATAAGTAATGAAGGTACTATTGGATGGAAAGCATAAATTTTAATGTTATAAACAGCAAGTAGTGTGTAGCTTATAGCACCAGAAATCATCGAGCACAATGCCCCTGTTGAATTAGCTTTTTTCCAATATAGTCCGAGTACTAGAGGCCATAAAAATACCGCTTCAAGTCCACCAAAAGCTAACAAATTTAGCCATATAATCATTTCTGGTGGGTTCCATGCAGCGACAATTAATAAACCACCAAAAATAAAGGTTATGATAATTGATATGCGAGTAAGCATTTTATCACTAAATTTAGTATTTGGTCTCATCGTTAAGAATAGGTCTTTAATAATTACTGATGAAACTTGTAATAATTGTGCATTAATGGTGGACATAATTGCTGATAATGGTGCTGCCAAAAAAATTCCTGCGGCTAAAGGTGGTAAAACCTTTATAATTAATGTTGGCACAATTTGGTCTGGAATCGTTAAATCACTTATTATTGCTCTTCCAAGGGCACCAGATAAATGCATAGTTAACATGATGATTGTTACAACTGTAGTACCAATAATAATGCCTTGATGAACCGCTTTACTATCTTTATAAGCCATGCAACGAACAGCAGTATGTGGTAAACCAACAACCCCAAAGCAGACTAGAACCCAGAACGAAGCCATAAAAGGGAAGTCCATAAAATTGTCAGGGCCTTGAGGTGTTAATAAAGCAGGATCGATCTGATTTAAACGATCCATAATATTTGTAATGCCACCACCAGCATAAATAATGGCAACTAATAGCAAAATAGCGCCAATTATCATTACCAACCCTTGAAATGCATCATTTAATATGCTGGCTCTAAACCCGCCAAAGGCAGTATAAATTACTGTACCGATACCAAAAATAAGTAATCCTATATCATAGGGAATACCTACAGATGATTGTAACAATCGGGCCCCACCGACAAATTGTACGGTCATTGCACCAATAAAAGCCGCAATAAGAGCTATACTGGCAAACCATACAATTAGCTTGCTTTTATAATGAGAATAGAGCATATCACTTAGCGTTATTGCATTGTATTTACGCGCTAGAATTGCGAATTTTTTGCCAAGAATACCAAGTGATAATAATACGGTTGGAACTTGAATCATCGACAACAGAACCCAACCGAGACCATATTTATAAGCAGCCCCTGGTCCACCGATAAAAGAACTGGCACTGATATAAGTTGCAGCTAAAGTCATTGCCAGTAAAAAACCGCCCATAGTCCGATTACCAATAAAATAATCAGTAAATTGGTTCATTTTTTTTCGTTTTGCATATGCATAAATTGATAACGCAAATACAAATATAAGATAAATAACAAGAGGGAGAATAATATCTAGTTGCACGGTTTACTGGCCTATTCTAGTGGAATATTTTTAAATTGTTTTTTTACTATAGCAAAACACAGCAAGATAAAACCCAATGGTACAAATATACAGGATAGTTCAAACCATAATGGTAAACCCAAAAATCCGGTTTGATTTTTGACAGTATATGCAGTAATTACCCATGCAGCGAAGTAAATGATAGTCAGTAGCAATGAAAGTTTTGCTTCTTTATTAGCTTGCTTGTAACGAGTATCCATATTAAATAAATGGTTAAGTGATTTGGGGTGGCTTAGAGTAAAAGAAAGTAGTTAACTTAGCAAGTATGTTGCAATTTATGCAACATAATATTTTAAATATATCAATTTCCGCAATTATACTTTTACGGTATAGTTCTTACAACTTGATTATAAGTAACTCAACTCATGGAGAGAATAATGTCAAATTATTTTAATACACTAAATTTACGCGAAAAATTAGAACAATTAGGTCAATGTCGTTTTATGGCGCGTGATGAATTTGCATCAGAAGCTAATTTTTTAAAAGGCAAAAAAATTGTCATCGTAGGTTGTGGTGCACAAGGTCTTAACCAAGGACTAAATATGCGTGATTCTGGTTTAGATATCGCTTATGCATTACGTAAAGAAGCCATTGATGAAAAAAGAGCATCATGGAAAAAAGCTACTGAAAATGGTTTTAAAGTAGGAACTTATGAAGAATTAATTCCAACAGCTGATTTGGTTATCAACCTTACTCCTGATAAACAACATTCTGCTGTAGTACAAGCTGTACAACCATTAATGAAAAAAGATGCGGCATTAGGTTATTCACATGGTTTTAATATCGTTGAAGTTGGTGAAAAAATCCGTCCAGATATTACTGTTGTTATGGTTGCGCCAAAATGCCCAGGAACAGAAGTTCGTGAAGAATATAAACGTGGATTTGGCGTCCCAACCTTGATTGCTGTGCATCCAGAAAATGATCCGAAAGGCGAAGGTCTAGCAATTGCTAAAGCATGGGCGGCTGCAACAGGTGGTCATCGTGCCGGTGTTTTACAATCCTCTTTTGTTGCTGAAGTTAAATCAGATCTAATGGGTGAACAAACTATTTTATGTGGAATGTTACAAACTGGATCATTACTTTGTTTCGATAAATTGGTCGCTGATGGCGTAGATCCTGCATATGCGTGTAAATTATTGCAATTTGGTTGGGAAACGATCACTGAAGCATTAAAACAAGGTGGTATTACCTTAATGATGGATCGTTTATCAAATCCAGCTAAATTACGTGCTAATGCATTAGCTAAAGAATTAAAAGTGATCATGACTGATCTTTATCGTAAACATATGGATGACATCATTTCTGGTGAGTTTTCATCTACTATGATGAGAGATTGGGCTAATGATGATGTTAATTTATTGAAATGGCGTAAAGAAACTGGTGAAACTGCATTTGAAAAAGCGGCAGAATATCAAGGTAAGATCGATGAACAAGCTTATTTCGATCAAGGTGTTGTAATGGTTGCTATGGTTAAAGCTGGTGTTGAACTAGCATTTGAAACTATGCTGGAGTCTGGAATTTTACCTGAATCAGCATATTATGAATCATTACATGAGTTACCACTTATTGCAAATACTATTGCCCGTAAACGACTATATGAAATGAATGTTGTTATTTCAGACACCGCTGAATATGGTAACTATTTATTTGCCAATGCTGCTGTACCATTATTAAAAGAGAAATTTATGCCAATGTTACAAGCAGGTGATTTAGGTAAAGCAATCCCTGAAGGCAGTGTTGATAATGCGCAATTACGTGATGTTAACGAGGCTATTCGTCATCATCCAATCGAAGTTATTGGACGTAAACTTCGTAGCTATATGACTGATATGAAGCGTATTAATGTTGCAAGTTAATTTTATCAACTGATTACTAAAAGGTGCTAAATAGCACCTTTTTTTATGCTAAAAATTTGTTAATTACAATTATATGAACGTACTATTTCTATTCAAATTAAATTTGATCCGAAAGGATCATTAAGATCTATATTTGGATCTAACTTAGATCATTTGGATCTTTGATGAATTGCAATAAAATTTTTAAAAATTAAATAATTAAAATTTTTTTATTTTAAATTTTTATTTATTTTTTATATAAATTATGGTATATTTTGTTCAAATTTAGTTCAATTTGAAAGGATAAAATATCAATGAAAATGGCTTTTCGACCAACAGATAGCTGGCGTTGGTATTTTGATAATGAATATGACAGTTTAATGCTTGAAATTTCATCTGAAATGCTATTTCGTTGTAATTATGCTAGCAAAATATTAATCCCAGATGTATTTAATGAGTTTTCTTTTTCAGTTGATGATGCAACGGCTTACTACCAGTTTTATGATAGCTGTCAATCATTGGCGTTAACTGACTCACAAAAAATTGAATTATCCATTAATGCAATTGTTGCCGCAAACTTTTTAAAGCCACAAATGCCTAAAAGCTGGTATTTTTCTCAACAGCCAATGCTCTACCAGCCTAAAGTGGCAGATATTGTTACTGTAAATATGCAAGAAACAGGCCAACAAATATGTTTATTGGTGGTTGAAGCGGGTGAGAACGCCTCACTTTGTATTATTGCTCAACCAACGTTTATAGCGATGAACAAAACCTTTTACTTTTCAGAAGCAATCAAAGTGATGAATGACAGATTAGCTTTAGTTAACACACTAGTAGAAACAGAAAATTCAATAGGTTCTGAGCATGAACAATTAGAATTAAAAGCTATTTCTTAATTAACATAATTTTATTTTAAATGAGTAGCTACCTCTACTCATTTATTCATTTATAACATGGTAATCTTAGTATCAATTTAATATTATTGAAAAAAAGCTTAAATCGCATTTTATAATGATTCAAAGAAACTACAGCTGTAGAGCGCGAACACAGAAATATAAATAAAAATAACTTTCTAAACATCCATAATAACCTTTTATCTATATTATAATTTTAATAAATTTCTCGTTCTGCAAGAAAAGTTATTCTCATTTTGACAGTTCTATAGTGATATCACCTTTTGGTATACAACTACAAGCAAGAATACGTTTATTTTGTTTTACTGCTGATTGAGTTAATGATTTTACATTCCCTTCTTTTAATAATACTGAGCAGCGACCACATACACCGGCTCGACAAGAATTAGGTAGTGAAATATGATGTTGTTCAAGTTGTTCTAAAATTGTTTGCTGATTATTACCAACAATTTTTTTATCTTCGAATGTAATTGTACACGGTTGAGAGTCTTTTGTTGCTTGTTTAGGAAAGTTTTTTATGTAATTTTTAGTTGGTTGCCGCTCAAGTATCTCAATTTTATCACCAATAGATACAGTGCCATGATTGCGAGCAATCATATTCATGCCGAAATCGATTTTACCTTCTCGATCCGCTCTAAAGTAACTTAAAGTTCTCAATGGTTCATTATTAGCTAATGCTTTGGCTGAATTGATATTGAATGTGGTTAATACACAACGAGTACAAGGTTTAACGATATCAAAAATTACTTCGCCTATTTTAATCGTTTTCCAGCCATCTTCAGCAAACGGAGTAGCTCCATCAATAATAATATTGCCACGAAATTGGCGAATATCTAATTTTTCCGAGCACTGTTGTTCCAGATAATTGAATGAAGCTTGATTTAATAATAAATAAGGATAACCATCAGCAAAGCTTACCGGTACATCAGGATAGCGTTTAGTTTTTCTGGTTAGATGTTTACCTATCCAGCGTATTTGTACATCTTTTTCGAGAATATTACTAAAAAATTGATTAACTTTTATTGGTGCAATATGGGAAGTGAAGTGATTTCCCCAGACCTCTGTGGCTTCATTGCTTAATGAAAACTCATCAAAATCAATAATTATTGATTCGTTAGTTGGCAGCGAAACCTCTATCTGATTATTGTGTAATTTGGTTTTTAGTTTCAACAGTTCTGGATATTGTCTAGCCGTAATAAAAGTGCCATCAGGTTCACTTAACATCAAAACGCGGTCATGTTCAAAACCACCATCAATACTATTGGCTACTGTTAATGCAATACCTTGCATTGATTTAATCGGATAGATAAATAGTTGGTTAACTTTGATCATTATGTTTAAAAATTTAAATTTATTATTAAATAAAATTATATAGCCAATTTCTCATAGTAGCAGAATAAATACGGTAAATTATTTTAATTTACTTAATCATCTAATTTTTGATAACTGATATCAACAATAACGTAATACGTTTTACCATTAGGTGTTACAACTGATATTTCATCGTCAATTTTATGACCTATTAACGCTCTAGCAACAGGACTATTAATTGATATCCAATTTTTTTTCGGATCAAATTCATCAGCGCCAACAATACGATAAATGTGCAATTCTCCAAATTCATCTTCTAATTTGACCCATGCGCCAAAAAAAACCTTACCTTCTTGATGCGGATCAGGATCGACAATTTTTAAGATCTCTAAGCGTTTAGTCAAGAATCGTACTCGTCTATCAATTTCTCTTAGTCGTCTTTTTCCATAGATATATTCGGCATTCTCACTACGATCGCCAAGTGCGGCCGCATCAGATACCGCTTGGGTTACTCTTGGTCTTTCTTCTTTCCATAAATATTTCAGTTCACGATCGAGTGCCAAGTAGCCTTCTCTTGTTATATAATTAGCTTTTTGCATGATGAATTTAAATTCCGTTAATCGACAAGATATACAGAGATACCATGATAAATAATCAAATTAGCCATATTATAGCGGGTGAATTAACCGTAAAACCAGAACAAGTTTTAGCAGCCATTCAATTATTAGACGATGGAAGCACCGTGCCATTTATTGCTCGCTATCGTAAAGAGGTAACGGGAGGATTAGATGATACCCAGTTACGTACTTTGGATAGTCGTTTAAGTTATTTGCGAGAACTAGAGGATCGTAAACAGACGATTTTAAAATCAATTGAGGAACAAGGAAAATTAACTCCCGAATTAAGTCAAAAAATCACTCAAACACTTAGTAAAACCGAATTAGAAGATCTCTATCTCCCTTATAAACCAAAACGTCGCACACGCGGACAAATAGCCATAGAAGCGGGTCTTGAGCCACTTGCTGATGATTTATGGCAACGCCCAGATCTCAATCCAGAAGCAGAAGCTGAAAAATATATTGATCCAGAAAAAGGCGTAGCTGATACTAAATCAGCATTAGATGGTGCGCGTTATATCTTAATGGAGCGTTTTGCTGAAGATGCGACTTTACTCGCTAAAGTTCGTCATTATCTTTGGAATAATGCCCACCTTGTTTCTCAAGTTATTACCGGTAAAGAGGAAGAAGGCGCTAAATTTAGAGATTATTTTGCTCAAAGTGAACTTATTTCAAAAGTGCCTTCACATCGGGCCTTAGCCATGTTTCGTGGTCGAAATGAAGGATTTTTACAACTTTCTTTAAATGCAGATCCTCAATATGAAGAAGCACCTAAAGAAAGCTATTGTGAGCAGATTATCACCGAACATTTAGGCATTAGATTTAATGATCAATTAGCCGACAAATGGCGAAAAGCTGTGATCAATTGGACATGGCGCATTAAAATCTTAATGCACATGGAAACTGAACTTATGACTACGCTGCGAGAACGAGCCGAAGAAGAAGCTATTGATGTTTTCGCCGCTAATCTACACGATATGTTAATGGCGGCACCGGCGGGCATGAAAGTCACCATGGGGATGGATCCAGGTTTGCGAACTGGTGTTAAAATTGCCGTTGTTGATGCCACCGGAAAATTAGTTGCTACCGAAACTATCTATCCTCATACCGGTCAGGCGGATAAAGCGGCAATGGTTGTTGCTGCGTTATGTATAAAATATCAAGTTGAACTTGTCGCAATCGGTAATGGTACTGCTTCACGAGAGACTGAACGTTTTTATCTTGATGTTCAGAAAAAATATCCAGAAGTCAAAGGTCAAAAAGTAGTTGTAAGTGAAGCTGGTGCATCTGTTTATTCGGCTTCAGAACTTGCGGCACAAGAGTTTCCTGATTTAGATGTATCAATTCGGGGAGCAGTTTCAATTGCTCGACGCTTACAAGATCCATTAGCTGAATTAGTGAAAATTGATCCAAAATCGATAGGTGTTGGTCAATATCAACATGATGTAAGCCAAACTCAACTTGCGAAAAAACTTGATGCGGTGGTTGAAGATGGGGTTAATGCGGTAGGGGTTAACTTAAATACCGCTTCAATGATGCTACTTGCACGTATTGCCGGCCTTAATAAAGTAATTGCTCAAAATATTGTCGATTGGCGTAACGAAAACGGTAAATTTGCCGATAGAAAACAATTATTAAAAGTGCCACGATTAGGTCCCAAAGCTTTTGAACAATGTGCCGGTTTTTTAAGAATTATGGAAGGTACTAACCCACTTGATGCATCGGCTGTTCATCCGGAAGCTTACCCTGTGGTTGAGCGAATTTTAGCTAAAAACCATAAATCTTTAAAAGATATTTTAGGTGATTCAAACTATCTAAAATCATTAAAAGCGGTTGATTATGTCGATGACCATTTTGGTGTGCCGACAGTAACGGATATTATTAAAGAATTAGATAAACCAGGGCGCGATCCTCGGCCAGAATTTAAAACTGCACAATTTGCCGATAATATTGAAACAATGGAAGACCTAAAAATCGGTATGGTTATGGAAGGTGCGGTAACTAATGTGACTAATTTTGGCGCTTTTGTGGATATCGGTGTGCATCAAGATGGTCTAGTTCATATTTCAGCATTATCAGATCGATTTGTTGATGATCCGCGAAGCATAGTAAAAGCAGGCGATATTGTTAAAGTGAAAGTAATAGAAGTTGATATTGCCCGAAAACGTATTGCTTTATCAATGCGTTTAGATGATACAGCTACGCCGAAACTTGATAGTAGCAGATCGGCTAACAATAAGGTATCTAATAAAAATCAATCTGCTGCCACGCTGACTAACAGTGCTATGGGGAATGCATTTGCTGCGGCATTTAAAAAAGGCAAGTAATTATATATCAAAATAAAAAGAGGGGATTTATCCCCTTTTTGATTATTGAGATATAACTTAATTAGTATCTTTAATTTTAAATTCTTCAATGAATTAGTATTAATAAACGGAAAATAATTTTTTTTACTATTCCCTTATCAAAGTATAATCATATATAATAATGTTACTACTGAATTTGAATTAATTATTAACTGTTTTCAAATTCAGTTTCTTTATTGAGTCTTACCTTTTTAGCTTTTCCAAATTTTGTCTGATGTTCTTATTTTACAAGTTTTAAAATTTAGGATGTTACGATTTAAGTCTTAAACAACAATCAAATTGTTGTAGTCAAATTATTTTGTTCGAGCCGTGTATTAGATATGGATGAATTTCTGTTAGAAAAATAACGATTTTAATTGTCTTAGCTCTGATATTAACGGGTAACAATTTTTGAACAACTTATAAAAATTGTTAATTCACTAATGCTTCAAATCAATAATCTTATTCGGATAGGCGGAGAAGTTTATGAGTAGAGGAGTAGCGATGAATAATTGTACTGTTGTTTTAAAAAAAATTTCTTTGAAATTATTTTTCAAAAAGAGATTATTTCTATTAATGTTATTGATTTTTTCCAATAATCTATTTGCAATTTTATCATTCTCCGTGACTACGCAAATGTATATTCATGGTAATGCTCCTGAGATTCAAGTGTCAGGTGGTACAAAAGCGCTTAATGGTATTCAACTAAAATTGCAGGTACCAAACAGTGATCCTCTAGTTATTACTCCTGGTTCATCTAATCAAATATCAGTTGCCTTTGATACTTCACCAAGTATGTATTCGTTTGATGTTGATTTTTCGACTATGACTAATGATGATATTATTGATATTGACGGTGATTATTTGGGAAGTAGCAATAATTTTAAAGTGGATAGTGTAACAGCTGAATGGCGTGATAGTAATAATAATATAATTCCTTCTGATTCAACAGCTCCATTAGGTAGTAATATTTGTAATTCAGCTACTTATAAAGGTGATTCAACACTAAAACTTACTTTTAGTATTTCTGCTAAAACTCAGTATGGTAATCCCGCCGAATCCCAGCCTAAAGAAATTTCAAAAACATTTACCGTAAAAGCTAACGATGGTATTTGTTATATTAGACCAGGGGTATTAGCCATAATTGCAAAAGGTGGTTGGAGCGAAACGGATAATTGGTTGTCGTACGGTGCAGATACTATCAATCGTACAGATGCTTACAATCCAGATCAATTTGTTTTACATTCAGGATTTAAAGCTTCAGCTACTGATTCAACAGGTCATCATTTCCCTACTACTGCATTTCCTGAAGCAAGATTTAGAATTGTACCCGTAAATGCAATATCTAATTATACTTATACATTAGTTAAAAATCCTAATGGTGCTTTAATAAGTACTGCAAGGAGTTCAAATCCAGATTCAAAAAGTGAATTTAAATTTACTGACAATGCTCCCGCAAAAGATGATCAATTTATAATATTGGTAAAGAATAATCAGACTAAAGCTCAGTTTTATTATCGTTTTTCATTAAATCATTGGATGTATATATACCAACAACAGTTAAATTGGGTAGATTATAATACCGCTGAAAGGTTGTGCACTGCTAATAACGACCGATTACCATCTAGAGCCGAATTAACCAATTCATTTTTAGCTACTGGTGTAACAAATAATGAAAATTGGTATATACCTCAAAACGGTTATAAAAGAGCTATCGGTGAAGGATTAATATCCGAGTGGGGAAAACTGTATCCATATGCGCCTAATGGTATTGATAATTCAGGAAGAGATATGATGGCAGATATAACGAATTCTTTAAAACACTTTGTTGCTTATGACTTTTATTTCACTTACGAATTGTCGCAATTAAAAGATAACAATGGTTGGACAAGGCGTTATAGTATTGGTTCTGTTGAAGGTAATGTTATTGTAGAGCCAGATTCCGCTTTTACTATGTGTGTTAAGTACTGATAATTTTGCGATATTTTATGTTTCATTACAAAATTGCTAATATTTTGTAATGAAACTTCTTTTGATGCGTTTTAGTTAAATAAATTTATTACTCTAATATATTCTTAATATTATAGCCAAACGAAAAACTTCAATTTTTTGAGCTTGTAGACCTTTTAAGGTAGATAGTTATTGCCACTAGTCGCTTCGTTTATGATCTTGTTTTCAAAATATTACAAATATACACTCGGCAAAATAATATTCTGTAATCCATAATGTTTTAATTTAGCAGCAAAAGATTCGATTTGCTGTTGTGTAGCCGCTGGCCATGTTTTGGCTATGCCATGTACACCATGATTATGAAAAGCATTAATTCTGACTTTAATTTGTGGATTGAGTCTTATTAGAAAATCAGCAAGTTGTTTAGCACTGTTTTGCAAATCAGTATGCGCAGGAATCACTAAAAACCGGACTTCATGCAGTTTTTCTATTTGGGCAAGATATTCAATGGTCTGTTTGACGCGATCATTATCCCGACCAGTAAGTTTTTTATGCACTTGAGTATCCCAAGCTTTCAGATCGATCATCGCACCATCCATGACTCTTTCAACTTTTTGCCAGCCAGTTTTTGCTAAGTAACCATTACTATCAATAAAACAAGTCAGGTGTTTTAAATCATCTGCTTGTTTAATTGCTTGAAATAATTTTTTAATAAAAGGTAATTGTAATGTCGCTTCACCACCGCTAATTGTAATGCCATTTAGAAAAGGTAAGTATTTACGAATTTCGAGTAGAATATCTTCAACATTGTAGTTATAGGTCATTGGTGTGGATTGATAACTACAAGTATTAATACAGGTATCACATTGCTGACAATTTGAAGATTGCCAAATCACTTTGTTATTGATAAATGTTAACGCTTGATGTGGACAGGTCGTAACGCAATCACCACAATCCTTACACCGTGAAATGGTATAAGGATTGTGGCAATTTAAACATTTGAAATTACAGCCTTGTAAAAAGATGACTAACCGGTTTCCCGGTCCATCAACACAAGAAAAGGGTAACAGTTTATTAACGATTGCCCATGACTTGTTCATGACTGATTACCCGAGGTGTTCGGCATAGGTAGCTGTTATTTTCAGTATCTTCGGCCGCTTCACTACCTAAAAAGGTGGTATTAATTCGCGATCCCTCTTGTTTGTATTTTTTGATATCTGATAATCTCACCATATAGCCAGTTACACGTACCAGATCATTACCACTGATATTAGCGGTAAATTCACGAAAACCAAATTTAAACGCGGCTTTACAAATTTGTACTAAGGCTAGAGGATTGTTTTTTATTGTTTCATCAACCGTTAAAATATCACTAATGCCAGAAGTATAATATTTATGGTGTTTGAATAATGCCATAATATGGGTTACTGGATCGGGTTCATGACCATAAGGAATACGTAAACCTGGCGTAGCGCCTCTATCTGAGCTGATACCTGATTGTGCATGTAACATTGCTTTACCTTGCCATGCATGCTTAATTGTATGGCTGTCAATAAAGTCGGCTAATTGTTGAGAAATAGTGGTGGCCAGTTGATTAGCATCTTTATCGACGCCATAACGACCGGCTAAGTTAGATTTTTCTTGGAGAATATTGACTGCTTCAGCCATGGCATAAATACCGAACATTGGTGCAAATCGGGTAGCGTCAATTAATCCTTCCTTCACTAAAAAACTATTTTGGAAGAAATTAGATTTTTCATAAAGAAATTCTGATCTTGCTTTGATCAAATTTAATTGCAATTGGCAATAATAAGGTAAAGTATTTTGTAAAAAGTCAGTGATGCTTTTACTTTTTAACGCAACCTCTTTTAAATTGATTCTTGATAAAGTGCTACCACCACCAGCAACAGGAAGAGAGTTATAACAACTCACAACACCATAACCTTTGTCATCAAAATCCTTTTTAATCATCATATTATTAGCAATATGTGGTTTGGCTGTGTGGCAAATGTTCTCAATTGCGGTGTTAAGTAAAGATTCTGGTGTAATATCTTCGTCATAAATAAAGGTTAAATTAGGTGCAACTTGTTTAAGTTCGCGATCAACACGTAAAATAACCCGACAGATCACATTATCGGTTGGACCAATGTTAGCATGCATAAAGGCATCAGGAAGATTACGATCTAGCATAATCCAAAAACGTTTTAACCGTGGATAGAGCTCTTCTTCTGTTAAATTGCCAACATAAGGAAGTAACACTTGATCTAAACAGCCTAAATAAACCGGCATACCAGTGACAGAAGGAACATGATGATAAGCAATGGTTAACATATTTAGTGCATCATCAAAGTTTTTTGCTGGTTCAAGTTCTAAATATTCCGATCCTTGCTTAAGAAATTTTGCATAATCCGGTAATACATAACGA
This sequence comes from Gilliamella sp. M0320, assembly GCF_016101635.1. Lineage (NCBI taxonomy): Bacteria > Pseudomonadati > Pseudomonadota > Gammaproteobacteria > Orbales > Orbaceae > Gilliamella > Gilliamella sp. M0320. Next base: position 118,104 of record NZ_JACFQD010000005.1, on the reverse strand, counting down.
GGTTTATACGGTGCATGTCCTTCGTACATATCACAAATTACCCGTTCATTGAGCGCATTTTGTGTTTCACTATCTAAATCAACATAGGGTAAATTATTTTCTGCGGCTAATGCGAGAAGGTTCGCTTTTTGTTTAGGTGACAAATTGGCATCGGTCACTATATCGTAACAATTCTTTTGAAATTCTGTCATGTTCATAAATACCTCTATATTACCTATATGCTGAGAGCAAAAATTAAATCTTTATGACTAATCATTTAATTATTAGCACTGAGAATTATGATTATCAGTGCTATTAGTTTTTATATTTCTGTTTTAAACCGTAAAATTATTTTTCTAAAATAAGGTTAGACGGTTGATAATCGGCTGCATTAATTGGTGAATGTGCTTCAAAATATTGTTTTACTGCATCGGCATCTCGATAACCTGTATCTACATAAGTTGGCGAGTTGTTGACGATAGGGTAACCATCCCCACCAGCGGCTAAAAAGTCTAATGTTGCAATTCGATATGATTTTTGCAAATCAATTGGTTCATTATTAATTTTGATGTCGCTGATAATATCGCCAGTTTTAGTTAGGCTAATATTTTTTAAATGAGTATAACCACCTGAACCCTGTTTTTTGCCTAATGCAACTTTAAGATAATCGATTAATTCACTGCCGGTTAATTCAAAGTAAACAACACTATTACCAAATGGTTCAACTTTCAAAATATCTCGATAAGTAATATCGCCTTCTATAAGTGAGTCACGAATCATACCACCAGACATAATACCAATATCGGCATTCGTCTTTTCAATAAAGGCACTAAGTAATAGTTGCCCCATATTACTTTGTTGATATCTAACTACGTTACGATCGCCCTCTAAACGACCGGTTAACTCACCACTTTTAATGAGTAATTGTTGTTTACCTTGTTCCTGATAGGGTTTTAGTGTTTCCAACAATTTTTTATCCTGTTCGATTTCACTGGTGTAATATTCAAGACGTTTGGTATCGTTACCGTTATCAACTTCTTTTTTTAAATTAATTGGAATTAACTGATAATTTTTGAGGGTAATTTTACCGTTTAAGAATACGAAGTCAGCACGACCAACATATTTCCCCCATTCATGTGCTTGAACAATCCACGTACCATTTTGTTGATCTGGAGCGCAAGGTGTTCCTGGGACATATTCGGTAATACGTTTATTAGGGCTAGCCATACATACTGGGTTTTGCGAGTGGCCACCGACAATCATATCTAGTTCACCAGCTTTTAATCCTCGGGCTAGTTCAACATCACCTGGAGCCATTGAACCATGCTCACCATTTTCATAATGCCCCATATGAGTAACCGCAATAATCATATCTGGACGTTCACTGCTTTTAATTTGGCTAATAACTTTTTCAGCTTCTGGTAGCGTTTTACGAAATTCAACACCATCGGTATTTTTAGGCGAAGCAAGGAAAATAGTGTCATCAGTAGTTAAACCAAATACTGCAACTTTAATACCATTTAAATCAAATATTTTATAGGCATCAAAAACACGATTATCGGTATTTTTGAAGTAAGTATTTGCTGATAAAAATGGGAAATGAGCCCATTTTTGTTGTTCACGAATAATTGCTAACGGATGATCAAATTCGTGGTTACCTACTGCCATTGCATCATAGCCAACCTCATTCATACCGATAAAATCGGGTTTTGCTTGTAACACATCAGATTCAGGAACACCAGTATTAATGTCACCGCCAGAAAGTAAAAGTAATTTTCCGCCTTTTTCTGCTACTTCTTTTCTTATTTGGTCAACAACAGTTTTTTGTGCTGCTAAACCATATTCACCAATATCATTTTGCCAAAAACGGCCATGATGATCGTTAGTATGTAAAATAGTAAAAGAGTAGGACTTGTCTTTTTCCCAAGCAGGTGCCGTAGACTGTTTGGTAGCAACAGCTGCGAATGAATTGACTGAAAACAGACTTAAAATAACAAGTAGTGACAGTTTTTTGTTTAATTTTAAACGATGCATGATGCCTCCTGAATCCGTATTTATTAAAGCTATTCCGTAATTACTTTAAAAATTAATTGTGGCTGTTCAGCGCTATCACTAATAGTAATATTGTCATACAGTTTTTGTTTTATTGTATCAATACGATCACTACTTGCGTGAATAGTTAACAGTGCTTCACCTATTTCAACTTTATCGCCGACTTTTTTATGTAGTACGATACCAACCGCAGGATCGATAACATCTTCTTTAGTTGCTCGACCTGCACCCAGTTGCATCGCAGCAATACCAATTTGGTCTGCAATAATCCGTGATACATAACCTGCTTTTTGCGCTGGTAAATCAATTTGGTAAGGAGCATTAGCTAATTTTTCCGGATGATCAACCACCGAACTATCACCACCTTGAGCCTCAATTAGCGTTTTAAATTTTTCAATAGCCTTACCATTTTTAATCACTTCTTGTAGTTTTTCTCTTGCTTCATCTAATGTTTTAGCTTTATTGGCTAATACCACCATTTGACTGCCAAGCGTTAAAACGAGTTCAGTTAAATCAGCAGGGCCATGGCCATTTAAAGTATCTATGGCTTCTTTAACTTCTAATGCATTACCAATAGCATAGCCTAACGGTTGAGACATATCAGAGATAATCGCCATAGTCCTACGACCAATTTGATTACCAATATTGACCATTTCATGAGCTAATTTTTCTGAGTCTTCCATGCTTTTCATTAAAGCACCGTCACCAGTTTTAACATCTAAAACAATAGTATCTGCACCAGCTGCAAGTTTTTTACTCATAATTGAGCTAGCAATAAGAGGAATAGAGTTAACCGTACCTGTTACGTCACGTAATGAATAAAGTTTTTTATCAGCAGGGGTTAAGTTGCCAGATTGACCAATGACAGCGACACCTTTTTGATTAACTTGATCGATAAATTCTTGTTTATCTAATTCAATTTTAAAACCAGGTACGGTTTCAAATTTATCTGTCGTTCCGCCAGTATGGCCTAATCCACGACCGGACATTTTAGCTACTGGAATATCTAATGCTGCAACTAAAGGTGCTAATACTAAGGTAGTTGTATCGCCCACACCACCTGTTGAATGCTTATCGACTTTAATACCTTTAATTGAGGATAGGTCAACGGTATCACCTGAATACATCATCGCACTAGTTAAGTCAGCACACTCTTTTGAAGTCATACCTTGATAATAAATCGCCATCAGTAGGGCACTGACTTGATAATCAGGAATAGAACCATTGGTATAGTTGGTTATAAAAAATTGAATCTCTTCGGTTGTTAGAGCATTGCCATCACGTTTTTTTTCAATAATATCTACAAATCTCATTACACATCTCTCTTAATATCTATAAAGCAAATTAGGATTATATTCTTCTCATCCAAAATTTGGATTGATGATTGTGCTAATCTTGGTTAATTATCATCAATCGCTTTTTTTATTTTTCAATATTGCTAAATTACATAGTTCAATAATAAATCTAATCTAAATCACTCGGTGAAAATGACCAAGGTAACAATTCTCCAACAGTGGTTTCTTGGATTTTGCCTTGCATATTGGTCAAAATAACTGGCATATCTTTAGCACAAAACTCACTGATTACTTGACGACAAGCACCACAAGGTGAGATAGGCCCTTCAGTATCACCAATCACAACCAATTTTTTGAATTTTTTCTTTCCTTCTGATACTGCCTTAAAAATCGCTGTTCTTTCAGCACAGTTAGCAAGTCCATAGGAAGCATTTTCAATATTACAACCTAAAATTGCTTCATCATCTTCGGTAATTAATACCGCACCTACTTGAAATTTAGAATAGGGTACATAAGCTTTAGAACGTGCTGTTTTTGCTAGTTCGATTAATTTTTCAATTTGCATAGTCATAATCTTTGTCGTCATCAAGATGTTATCGGTTTTTAGACTGTAAATTTGTTGGTGCTTGTAAATTAAGTTGATAGACACCAAAGCCTAAATTATCTTTTTCAACAAACTTAGTTGGATATAATGAATGTGTTTCAATATAAGTTTTAGCTTCATCAGTTGGTGAAGATTCAAAACGAATATCCAAATTAGTTTGGCTGGTAATTGGTGCAATTCGCCAGTTATTATCAACAGTTACATTAACTTGTCCATGCTTTTTAGTGTGATTAGTTATGTAAGCTGAAAGAATAACTCTTAAATCATCAGGTGAATTAAATTTAACATTTTTTCCACCGGTACCAGGAAATGCGCCGGTATAAGCACGATAGTTATTGGTAGCAATTAAAAATGCTTGATTTGGATCAATTGGTTTTTGTTGATAGGTTAAATTTACAATACGTTCTGATTCAGGGTTAATTAATTGACAACTACCATCGTAACGGGCTGGTTTAGTGATATCAATTTCATAACTTACGCCATCAATATTATCAAAATTATAAGTTCTAAACTTATCCCAATTGATTAAATATTGTGGTGTTGATGAATTAATGTCAATTTGATTATAAACACCTGCTGAACATTCCAACCACTCTTTAACCTCTTTTCCAGTAATTTTTACGGCAGATAAAATATTTGGATAAAGATAGATATCGGCTGCATTCCTAAATGTCAAATCCCCTTTTTTTACCTCAACATAAGCTGTCGGATCATTTTTGCGACCGCCAGCTTTAAATGGTGCAATAGCCGATAAAATTGGTAATCCATCTAGATCAGGATCACCTTGCACAAATTGTTTTACATAATCAATCTGTGCATCGCTAATAATCTGTAAAGCGGAGGTATCTTCGACTAAGGCTAAATAACTATTGATATCGGTTGATACCTTACCAATTGGTTTACCAACAAATTCACGGGTACCTTCATGATCATCTTTTAATACTTTGGTAATATTTTTATTGGCATCAACAAGTGCTTTTTTATTTTTATTATCGAAGATAGGGCGGGCTTCTGATTTACCAGAAACAACTTTCCAGTTAGATTTGTCTCCTTCAATCACTAAGTCGACTACACCTAAATGACTTCCCCATTGTCCGGGCATCACCGCCGGTATATGGTTAATATTTCCGGTATTAATATCGGTATTAGGTAGTGATTTAAAATCATCACTTGGGAATACGCCATGAGAATGGCCAAACATAATGGCATTAATACCTTCAACTTGACTTAAATAGTAAACCGAATTTTCCGCTAAAGCCTTATAAGGTTCCGCAGAAACGCCAGAATGGGGAATCGCTACAATAATATCTGCCCCCTGTTTTTTCATTTCAGGTACCAACTCTTTGGCGGTTTGGGTAATATCTTTGACTATTACTTTTCCTTCCAAATTAAGTTTATCCCATTGCATGATTTGTGGTGGAACAAAACCAATATAACCGATTTTAATAGTGTGTTGTTTACCGTCTCTATCAACAACCGGTTTATCTAGAATAATATATTGTCTGAAGAAAGGTTTATTCGTTTTGGCATCATAAACGTTGGCATTAACATAAGGAAAATTTGCCCCAGCCTGACTTTTTTGTAAAAAATCCAAACCAAAATTAAATTCATGATTACCGATATTACCAACTACATAATCCAGCGTATTAAGGGCTTTGTAAACCGGATGAATATCACCTTTATTCAATCCTTTATTAAGCGCATAATCAGCCATCGGACTACCTTGAATCAGATCACCATTATCAACTAATACGCTATTTTTTACCTCTTCCCTCGCTTGATGAATTAAATTGGCTGTTTTAGCTAAACCAAAGGTATCAATATACTGATCTTTAAAATAATCGTAATTCATCATATTACCGTGCAGATCAGTCGTTTCAATAATTCTTAAATCAACCGTTGCTGCTTGCAGTGTTCCAGAAATTAATAGGGTAAGTAGGCTTAGGGTTAGTCGAGTTTTATTCATATTTATTTCCTATTTTTCTGATACGGTTATCCATTAACATGTTGTAATAATAAATCTTGGTATTTTTTAAATCTGGCAATAATAGCCGGATGATACTGGTTAGTATTAATTGCTTGTTGTAAAGATCGTTTATCATTGTTGTTAAAACAAGATAAAACTTCGTTTAATAAACGTGTTTTTTCGTTAGACTCAACGAATGCGGCATCAATTCCACAAAGGGTAATATCAAATAATTCCAAACGTGAAAAATGAAACGCTTGCTCGGCTAGCTGATACTCTTTTTCGATATCGGTACCAAAAATACCAGCATCGTCGGTATTAAGGGTAATTCTTACCCCTTTATCATAAAGTTGTCGAATTGGGTGATTATGAATATCACCATGTAAATTATTGACTAAAATACGATTACTGGTGAGAGCTATTTCTAACGTGATTTCGTTATCAACTAATTGTTTAATCAAGCTATCATCTTCAATTGCTGCGATACCGTGCCCGATACGATTTGCACCATGTTTCAAAGCTTGAATAATACTTTCAGCCGAATCAATTTCACCTGCATGATAGGATTTTTTTAAATTTAATTTTTCAGCAAGTTGATGAGCTTTTTCAAAATCATCAAAATGCCCAGCTTTTTCATTGCCGGCAATATTAAATCCAGTAATAAATGGATGCGGATTATTTTCGATAAAATGCAATGTATCGTATACTACTTCGGCGCCAAGATGGCGTACGCCAATAACATGATATCGTACCGTTATATTATGCTCTTTTTGAACATCGATAATCGCTTTATCCATTTGATTTAGTGTTTGTTGAAATCTTGCTTGATCCCAAACAACTTTACCTTGGTTTTCTGTTGCACAAATATGATAAGGTGACAGAAATAATTCGCAATAAATTAACCCTTGTTTAGCATTTCTACTTAAAAAATCGTAGGTAATTAAGTAATAATCGTCAGGATTTTTCACAAAATTAGAAACAGTATCATAGGTTTGGATAAATGAAACAAAGTCAGATTCATCATAATTATATCGACCATTTTTATACTCGATCTCATTATAATCGCCGATTTGATAACACAATGAATCAGGAAAAGGTAGATGATTTTTATCGGCTAGTTTTTTAGCCATAAAGGGAGTAATACTGCCTTCTACATGCTCATGAAGTATAACTTTTGGGATTATTTGCTTATTCATCTAATTCTAATCTGTTCAATTATGCTTATAGGGCACTTGTAATAGTCATATTTCAGCAATTGATTAGAGTAACAAAAGCTGAATTGGCACTCTTTTTACAAGCATTTTATTCTACCTTGATAAGACACTTATTTTCCATACATTTTGTGTGACTTATCGAATTTATGTGAGGCTGGTAACATTTTAGCCTAGTTAAGAATTAGGCAACAATTTAACGGTTGCCTAATTATTGATGTTATTAAGTTACTAGCTAATAACCTGATTCAACTATTTATTTTAATATTAATTGAATTTTATGTTAGTTAGTTTCTAACGGTTGCAGTTTTTTGCTCAGTAGTATCATTTTGGAAAATTAAAACAAAAATAATTGCAAGCACTAATGAATAACCTGCAAAGACAAGCCATACATTATGCCAATCAATACCCGCTTCTGAAGTATAGTGATCAACAACAATACCACTAATCATTGAACCTAAATAAGCACCAATACCGTTAGTCATTGTCATAAATAATCCTTGAGCACTGTTACGGATGTTAGGTGATACTGTTTTTTCAACATACATTGAGCCTGAAATATTATAGAAATCAAAGGCACAACCATAAACAATCATCGATAACAGTAACAGTACAAAGCCGAATGGTGATGGATCGCCGTAAGCAAAAAGACCAAAGCGAGCAACCCATGCCAACATACTGATTAACATCACGTATTTAATACCAAGTTTTTTCATAAAAAATGGTACAAATAAGATAAATACGACTTCTGAAATTTGTGAAATAGATAATAAAACTGATGGGAATTTAACCACTAAACTATCTGCATATTCTGGTACTTTATCGAAGTCATGTAGAAACGGATTACCAAAAGTATTAGTAATTTGTAAAATCCCACCTAATAACACAGCAAATAAAAAGAAGATAGCCAATCTAGGTTGTTTTAATAATATAAATGCATCTAAACCTAATGAACTTATAATAGACTTTTCTTTGCCATCATTTTTTGCAACTTCAATTAAAGGTAAGGTTAATGAATAAAGACTCAATAAAACTGAACTACCAGCTGCAATATAAAGTTGCATATTACTGAGTTCTAACTGCATAAAGCTAACCATCCACATTGCTACGATAAAACCGATAGTGCCGAAGATTCGAATTGCCGGGAACTGTTCGATAACGTCTAGTCCTTGTGATTCTAAGCAAGAGTAAGAAATTGAATTAGAAATTGCAATGGTTGGCATAAATGCAAGACAATGGATAAGCATCACACTCATCATTAAAAATGGCGATGTGATAGATGCAGCGATAAATAAGGTTACTGCACCAATCAAATGGCAAAGCACATATAAGCGGTTAGCAGGTATCCATCTATCAGCTACGATACCAAGCAGACTAGGCATAAATACTGAAGCAATACCCATGGTGCCATATACGGCGCCAACTTCAATACCAGTAAATTTTAATTTAATCATCATATAGGAGCCTAAGGTAATTAGCCAACTCCCCCAGATAAAAAATTGTAAAAATAATATAACTTTCAGTTGTAGCTTGGTATTCATTTTGATTCCTTATTAAATGAGATCTTTCTAACCTATTAGATAAAAATTAATGAATAAAGATAAAATTTTGTTATTACTATTAATAATCTAGTTATAACGCTCAACAACATTTACCGTTAATAATAACGTCAATGTTAAAATTCTTGGTTCCTCTTTTTTGAGTAACCAAAAAAAATGGCAGATATTCTGCCATTATTTATTATGAATTAACTAATACCGACTCTAAAGCGACTGTAATCATCTCTTTAAAACCCAGCTGGCGCTGTTCAGATGACATAGCTTCGCCTTTGCGAATATGATCTGAAACTGTACAGATCGCTAATGCTTTAGCTCCGTATTCTGCTGCTACACCATAAATACCAGCGGCTTCCATTTCGACGCCTAGAATATTGTATTTTTCCATAATATCGAAAAGATCAGGCTCGACGCTATAAAATAGATCAGCAGAAAAAAGATTACCCACTTTAACATTCACATTTAATTGTTTCGCTGCATTAACAGCATTACAAATTAAACCGAAATCAGCAATGGCGGCAAAATCATGATCTTTAAGACGTAACCGATTGACTTTTGAATCAGTGCAGGCACCCATGCCAATAACCACATCACCAAGATTGACATCGGGGCTGATGGCGCCACATGAACCGATGCGAATGATGTTTTTAACATCATAAAATTTAATCAGTTCAGTTGTGTATATAGAACAAGATGGAATGCCCATACCATGCCCCATAACAGATATTTTCTTTCCTTTATAGTCACCGGTAAAACCTAGCATTCCTCTAACATTGGTAACTTCTTTAGCATTCTCTAAAAAAGTTTCGGCAATAAACTTAGCGCGTAATGGATCGCCGGGCATCAAAACCGTTTGAGCAAAAGCGTCATCGGCGGCGTTAATATGTGGGGTAGGCATTTAAATCTCCTGATTTATTACTAAAAAAACGTTACTACACTAACAAAAAACAGCTTACTATTTGCGAATAAATGATTCACCATAATCCATTGGTGATAAATCAAAATAATCGGCAACACTTTGTCCTATATCAGCAAATGTTTTACGATGACCTAATGACCCAGCAGGAACGCTATCACCGTAAACTAAAACTGGAATATGTTCACGAGTATGATCCGTACCAGACCAAGTTGGATCACAACCATGATCGGCACTAATAATTAAAAGATCGCCCGGCTCAATAAGCGCTAACATCTCAGGCAAACGTTTATCAAAATATTCTAACGCTGCTGCGTAACCAGCAACGTCACGTCGATGACCATAAGATGAATCAAAATCAACAAAATTGGTAAACACAATCGTGTTATCTTTCGCTTGTCTGATTTCTTTTAGTGAAGCATCAAATAACGCTTCAATACCTGTTGCTTTAACTTTTTTTGTAATACCCACTTCGGCATAAATATCGGCAATTTTACCGATCGACACAACATTACCTTGTTTTTCATCAACCAATTTTTTTATCATTGTTGGCGCCGGTGGTTCGACAGCTAAATCATGGCGATTACCGGTACGGACAAATTCACCAGGCTTATTACCTAAAAATGGTCGAGCAATAACGCGGCCGATATTATAATCGCCTTTATTAAGCTCATCACGCGCAATCTCACAAACTTCATAAAGCTTATCTAGACCAAAAGTCTCTTCGTGGCAGGCAATTTGAAAAACAGAATCAGCAGAGGTATAAAAAATAGGTTTACCGCTCGACATATGCTCAAGGCCAAGCTCATCAAGAATCACGGTACCCGATGAATGGCAATTACCCAAATAGCCCGGTAAATTAGCACGTTTAACAATCTTATCTAATAATTCTTGCGGAAAGCTGTTGGTAGTATTGGTAAAGTAACCCCAGTCAAATAATACCGGTACGCCGGCGATCTCCCAGTGACCAGATGGCGTATCTTTACCAGATGAAATTTCACTGGCATAACCATAAGCACCAATTACATCACCTTTGGTAGCCATTCCTTTAGGGTATGCACCTGTAGATTCATAAGCGGCCTCGATCAAACCTAATTTCCCTAAATTTGGTAATCTTAATGGTCCTTGTCGACCATGATCTGCTTTACCTAAAGCACAAGCTTCGGCAATATGACCTAAAGTATCCGAACCTTCATCGCCATACTTTTTGGCATCTTCAGCACCGCCGATCCCGAAGGAATCGAGGATCATAATAAAAACTCTTTTCATAATTTCCTCTAAATCTCAACTACCATAAAACAGAGCTACCATCTTGAAGCATAACTTCATTTAAAACCGTGATCGATAACTTATTTCTCGAATTTTATAAAATAATAATAACGTTTACCATAAGGCTGAGTAAAATAGATTATAACTAAATTTATAAAAAAGATCGTTTGGTTAGCTATAATACATGATAAAAAAAAACAAAAAAGGGATTAGCTCATATTCATTGATTATTTGGCTAATCTTTTGACATTTTTATCAATAAATAAAAAGTCAAGATAAGTAAAAAAATAGTTTAATCCATAAAAGATCGTTTTGCATTGTGTTAAGATAGCAAATAAATAAACAATGATTAAATAAAGTGTTTTATCAAAAATTGATAACGCATTGATTGATTAATTCTAAATACTGAATGTCTATCAAAAGCGTCAAATAAAATTGGTTTAATCGAATTTAAAAGTATTTTTTATAAAAGGTAGTCATTAATGAACCAAAAAATTCCTAATACATTTGCTCTAGATGTTTATGCCAACCGGGTCGAAACAGTCACAACTGTTGAACAACTAATGCAAGTTTGGAAAAACAATCTCGATAATCAACCTTTTATAATTATTGGACAAGGCAGTAATACATTATTTACTGAAAATTTTGCTGGTACAATCATAGTTAATCGAATTAAAGGATTAACCATAACCGAAAGCGCGACTCACTGGCATTTAAAAGTGGGGGCCGGCGAATATTGGCATGATTTAGTTTCTAACACTATTAACCAGAACATCCCTGGCCTTGAAAACTTGGCTTTAATACCCGGTTGTGTTGGTTCTGCACCCATCCAAAATATTGGCGCATATGGGGTTGAATTTCAAAAAGTCGCGGATTATGTTGAATTACTTGAATTTGCAACCGGTAAAATTATTACTGTCACTGATGGTCAATATGGCTATCGTGAAAGCATCTTCAAACAAAAATATGCCAATGATTATGCCGTTGTCTATGTTGGTATCAAATTACCAAAACAGTGGAATCCAGTACTAACTTATGGTGAATTAAGAAATTTTGATGCAAATAGCGTCACCCCTAAAATGATCTTTGATAAAGTGTGTGAAATCCGTCGAAGCAAATTGCCTGATCCTAATGTACTAGGTAATGGTGGAAGCTTCTTTAAAAATCCGATAGTCGATAAAAAACTTGCGGATAAACTACTTGAAAAATATCCAACAATGCCTATATATCCACAAACAGCAGATCAAATAAAATTAGCTGCCGGTTGGTTAATTGATCAGTGTGGTCTAAAAGGATACCAAATTGGTGGTGCAGCAGTCCATCAACAACAAGCTCTGGTATTAGTCAATAAAGATAATGCGACCGCGCAAGATGTTGTCGCATTAGCGCGTTATATCATCAATGCAGTATTGCAAAAGTTTTCGGTGCACCTATCGCCTGAAATTCGATTTATGGGAGCGACAGGTGAAATTGACGTGGATAAATTTTTATAAATACGTCCTAAAAACAACAAAATTACTTACAAACTTATGAAACATTCGTATTCATTTCCTATTTTATTAACGAGTCTACTATTTGTTACCATCGCTTTATCGGCACTCAATACCCAAGTGCCGCTTTGGTTAGTCCGTGAAAATTTTTCGCTTGGACAGATAGGTTTAGTTGGTTCAAGCTATTTTACTGGTAACTTAGTAGGTACCATCATGGCAAATTGGTTTATTAGCCGATTTAATGCCAGATTTACTTACACCTACAGTTGTATCATCTTTGCAATTGCGACTATCGGTTTAAGCTTCTCAATGGATTTTTACAGCTGGGCTATCTGGCGATTTTTCATTGGGATCGCTTGTGCTGTTACTTGGGTGGTGATTGAAAGTTGTATCTTAGTTACCGGTACGGTGCGTACCCGCGGCAAAATGTTGGCGGTCTATCTCACTACCTACTATTTAGGCACCGTATTAGGGCAAGCTTTGCTGCAATATTTTCCGCAAGAGGTTCTCTATTTTGGTTTAGTGATTGCCGTATTAATGGGATTAGCCATCTTATTTATATTGTTAACCCATTACAAATTACCGAAGAAGAAAAAAAGCAGTTTCAACATTATGCCAATGATAATGTATAAACCTTCTCGCGTTGGCTTGATTGGTTGTGCGATTGCCGGTATGTTAATTGGTTCACTCTATTCGTTAATGCCAGCCTACTATTCACATCTGGGCTACAGCGATAACCAAGTCGCCAATTGGATGGTACTACTAATACTTTCTGGTGTGATTGCCCAAATGCCGGCTAACTGGTGTGCAGATAGGTTTGGTCGCCGTATTGTATTGTTAGTTGAATCAATTTTCATGATGATCGCCTGTGGCTTGCTGATATTCAACGTTTACGGTGTATTAGCCATTATTCTACTTGGTGCCACCATTTACACCATTTACCCAATCTCCATGGCGTGGGCTTGCTCATGTGTTCGCAAACAAGAAATTGTATCGATGAACCAAGCCATGCTATTAACCAATACACTCGGAAGTCTAGTTGCTCCGGCAGTGATAGCTTTTATAATGGACACATTAAGCAATACTTACTTATTTATTAGTTTTGCTATAATTTCACTCTATTTTGTTGTTTTATTATTGCTCAAAAAGTGAGGATTGAATGCGCAGCAACCAAAATCCATTGAAATTAATCAATATATTAGCTGATGGACAGTTTCACTCAGGTGAGGAACTTGCCAACCAATTTGGCATTACCCGTGCTGGCATCAACAAATATATCAAAGTACTACGAGATTGGGGCATCACCTTATCATCCGTACAAGGTAAAGGTTACTGTTTAGCATCACCAATTGACTTACTCGATAAAGTCAAAATCGACGAAAATTATGGTGAGGATAGTCATGTAGAGGTGTTGCCGATCATCGACTCGACCAACCAATATCTATTAAATAATATTGAAAAATTACAAACAGGTGACAGTTGTGTAGCCGAGTTTCAATCTAAAGCTCGAGGCAGACGAGGGCGACAATGGTTCGCACCGTTTGGCAGTAATCTTTACTTTTCGATGTATTGGCGACTTGATCAAGGTATTGCAGCTGCTATGGGACTAAGTTTAGTGGTTGGTATTGTGATGGCTGATACATTACGGGAAATCTCTGGTCAAGATATCAAAGTTAAATGGCCTAATGATTTGTATCTTGATGATCAAAAACTTGCAGGCATATTAGTCGAACTTGCGGGTAAAACCGGTGATTGCGCGCATGTTGTTATTGGTGTGGGGGTCAACTTAATGATGACCAACCCCGATCCCAACATCGTCAACCAAAAATGGGCTAATTTAGGTAAAGTTGATCGCAATTTACTGGTAGCAAAGGTAGCTAAAAACCTCAAAACTAAACTTCGTGACTTTGAACAACACGGTCTAACACCATTTCTTAATGATTGGCAACGACTTGACAATTTTGTTAATCGCCCGGTTAAATTATTAATTGGTGACAATGTGATCCGAGGTGTTGCTAAAGGTATAAATGAGCAGGGTGCATTACTTTTAGAACAAAATGGCGAAACCAAGGCGTTTATCGGTGGCGAAATTTCATTAAGGAGTGATGAATAAATAGTCAATAGTCGCTGTCACAAAATTGCCCCATTTAAGCATAAATGGGGCATGATAAAATTATTACCTATTTTTTAATTCTTAATAACCGCAAAGCATTAGCGGTAACGATTGCCGTAGTACCAGAATCAGCTAACACCGCTAACCAAAGCCCTGTCACGCCAAATAAACTAGTGATTAAAAATATCAACTTAATTCCCAAAGCAATGGTAATATTTTGCTTAATATTTCGATTAGCCAAGCGAGTTAAGCGAATCAACATTGGCAAACTTAACAAATTGTTTTTAGTCAACGCCGCATCCGCCGTTTCGAGTGCAACATCAGTCCCACTGCCCATGGCAATTCCGACTGTGGCGGCTTTCATCGCTGGGGAATCATTAATGCCATCACCAATCATCGCAATCGGAGTCTGCCGACCAATCTCTTCGATTTTGGCCAACTTATCTGCCGGCAATAGCTCAGCACGATACTCCATACCTAATTGACCGGCAATTGCTTTTGCGGCGCGTTGATTATCGCCAGTTAACATCAAGGTTTGCAAACCAAGTTGCTTAAGCTCTGTGATAGCCGGCAAAGCATCACCACGCAGTACATCTTGCAAAGCAATAATCCCCAGCAACTGTTGACTGGTGGTAACGACTACAACCGTCTTACCACCATCTTCAAGCTGAGTAATCGTATGAGCATCCTCGGCATTAAGCGCAGTTGACACTGTCTCGATCTTATTTGGTGACACAACAAAATAGGTTTGCTGATTTAATTCACCTTGGATCCCAACACCAGCAATTGCTTTACGATTATTTGCTTCGGCAAACTCGATCGGCTGTTGCTTAACATAATCGACTAATGCTTTAGCTAAAGGATGGTGTGAGCCGCTTTCAACCGCAGCAACAATCGTTAACAGCTCCTCGTTAGAACAGTGTCGATTAATGACATCAGTCACTTGTGGCTTACCTTCGGTTAATGTTCCTGTCTTATCAAACGCCAACATTTTAATTGAACCAATACGCTCAAGTGCAGCACCGCCCTTAATTAATACACCGTATTTAGCCGCGCTAGACAAGGCCGAGGTAATCACCGCTGGAGTTGATATTACTAACGCACAAGGACAACCAATTAACAACAACGTCAACCCTCGATATATCCAAGTATACCAATCAGCGCCGGTAAACAATGGTGGAATTAGGATCACTAAAAACGCAAATAATGTAATCGCCGGCGTATAATAACGGCTAAACTTATCGATAAACCGCTCTATTGGCGCTTTACGATCCTCGGCATCTTCAATCAGCTGTAAAATACGATCGACAGCATTTTGTCCCGATTCTGAAATCACCTTAAGTTGAATGGTATTATCGACTACTAACGACCCGGCTAAAATTTTATCGCCACTTAAATAATTAACCGGAATGGACTCACCGGTTAGCGCACTTTCATCAATGCTGGCTTGTTCGCTAACCAAAATAACATCAGCTGGTAATCGACCACCGGATGAAATTTCGATAATATCATCTGGTTTTAAGGTATGACTAGCAACTGTTTTCCTTTTACCATCAATAATAATCACCGTCTCATCAGGCATTAACTCGGCCAGTGATGAGATACCTTTTTTTGCCTTACTGGTTGCAAAGCCTTCTAGCATCTCGCCTATCATAAACAGAAAGATCACCATGGTGGCTTCTTCGGCTGCACCAATAAACAGCGCACCCATTGCCGAAATACTCATTAGTGTTTCAATCGCAAACGGCGTACCACTACGGGTTAAAACAATGGCCTCCTTCAAAATTGGGATAATCCCAACTACAGCTGTCGCAATAAACGCATATTCACCTGCGGTTTTATTCACCAACAAAATGAGATAACTAACCACAATCAATACACCTAAAACCGCTAATGGAATAAATGCCTTTTTATCAAAACTATGCGAATGGTCATGGTGATGAGCCGGGCTAGACTCAAAAATCGGCGTATAGCCTAGTTCCGTAACCTTATCTTCAATCATCTTGATTACTGCATTATCATGCTTAGGAACAAAAACGATTAATTTTTCGGTTGAGAATATGATTTTGGTTTGATTAATATTAGGTAGTGTTTTAACACCGTTTTCGATTTTGCTTGCGCAATGGGCGCAATCCATACCTTGAATTTTCCAAGTTAACTTAACGCCTTGGCTACTCCGCTCTGGGTCTTCGGGGGGATCTTCAATCTCACATTTTTGTGATGAGCTATTATCATGCCCATCACAGCATGCGGTGTGACTAGCTTCATGAGAATGGTGAGAATCATGTACATGATTATGAGCAATATTATGACAATCTCCATGACAATGCTCGTGATTATCATGGTGAGTTTGGGTGGATTTGTTATTATATAACATAACGTTACCTCTTTTTGTGGATGATTTTGATTGTACACTCAAAAAAACAAAAAGAAATCTTTTTTAACTAAATAAGTAAAAAATAGTAATGAAAAGAAAATAGTAATCTTAGAATTTATTTACATATCTTAACAATTTTTTTTAAAACTTAAATTGTAAAAAAAAATAAATTATTTATACTAATTATCGCAAAAAAATGTATTTTTTTGTTAATCAACAAGGATGTTTCCTAACCTAAGATTGGAATAATCATAAATTTTTGTCATTATCGAGATTTTTTCTGTTTTAGTTTAATATGAATTCATTTAGTGTTTATCTATCATATTGATTCAAATCAATTTACCAAATTTATATATTATTTTAGTTTTACTAAACCATGTCACTTATCTATTTGCTTCTTCATTAATAACTAAGATATCAAAACTTTTTTGGCTCAAATTTTTGCATTAAGAATGATGTTTAAAAATTTTGAGGAAAGGGGTTTTTGGATAATTAAAAATATTAAATTTTTGTCTTTTTTCGAATTAAAATTAAGAAATCTTCTTAAAAAACTCATTTGTTATCCTCTATTACTACTAATATTTAATCATCAAATAAAGAGTTCTTTCTATATTAGAACAGAGATCTAAAACTATGTCATGAGGATTACAAATTATTGGCAATCTTAACATAAATGTTTATTTAACTTGACGAAGCTTAATAGTACAAAATTCTAATACTATTGATAATTTACTTAAGCAATTTGATTTAGTTAATAAATTTTATCTTCCTTACGAACAATTTGCTTTTTTATTAATTCGGTAATCACCTAAGCAAGGTTTACCTAAAGATAACTAATTTATTACTGTATTAAGTTATTTCTTTAATAATATAGTATAAAAATCATAGAAAGTTGGTTAAGTAATGAATTGGGAAAATCGATTAAAAGAATAACGTTGAAATAAGATTTTTGTTTCAAACTAGAATGATTAATTTAATGGTGAAAAAATGATTAGCACAAATTTATTTTATTATTAAAATTAACTATTGCTTGAATAATTAGCTAATGATCTAACTAAAGCCTATATTCGCACTACTTTTAGGGATATAATTGTTACACATTATCATATTGTTAAGTTCCTATTATGACTTCATCATCTCTTCGAAAATCGAGCGTAATTTTTGGCGCTTTTTTAGTAACTACATTTATTATTGGTGTCGCTGGTGCATTGCAATCACCTACCTTAAGTCGTTTCTTATCATTTGAAGTGGGTGCTGACCCTCGTTTAGTAGGTTTATTTTTCTCAATTAATGCATTAGCCAGTATTATTGGTAGTTATTTGCTAGCTAAATATTCAGACAACAAAGGTGACAGACGTAAGATTGTTATTTTTTGTTGCTTGATGGGGTTAGCAAATAGTCTGATTTTTGCTTATTCGCGTAACTATTATGTATTAATTACATTAGGCGTATTTTTTGCCGCGTTAGCTTCGGCTGCCATGCCACAAGTTTTTGCTATGGCGCGCGAATATGCTGAAAAAAGTGGCAGAAATGCCGTTGCCTTTAATTCATTGATTAGAGCACAATTATCATTGGCATGGGTTATTGGTCCGCCATTATCATTTGGTTTAGCTATCCATTATGGTTTTACCTCAATGTATTTATGTGCGATGTCGATGTTTATCATATCCATGTTTGTAGTAGCAGTTTTTTTACCACCAGTAGAAAAGAAGTCAATCAGCTCACTTAGTCCTAGTCAGTTAGCTACCGCTAATCAATCAATTTTTACTAATCGTAATGTTATGTGTTTGCTACTTTCTACTATTTTTATGTGGACTGCTAATATGATGTATATTATCGATATGCCAATTTATGTTGAAAAGGTATTGCATCTTTCTGATTCATTACCTGGTGCGTTAATGGGGTTGGCAGCAGGGATTGAGATTCCAGTAATGATAATTGCTGGTTATATGGTACCAGCATTAGGTAAGCGTAATCTGTTTTTTATCGCTATCATTTGCGGAATTTTATTTTATGTTGGTATGATTTTATTTATTGACCCAATCATGTTATATGTATTGCAGCTTTTTAACGCACTATTTATTGGCATTGTTGCCAATATTGGTATTATCTATTTCCAAGATTTGTTACCAACTCGAATGGGGGTTGCTTCAACTTTATTTAATAATGGCATTATTTGTAGTGTTATTTTGGCTGGGATTATTCAAGGTTTTGCATCACAAGCATATGGTCATGAAATAATTTATTGGATTGGTTTAGTGATGGTTACTATTTCTTTTGTCTTTTGTGCATTGGTTAAGAAATAATTTCAAAAGCTTTATATTTTATGTCTTCCTGATTTTTTAGCTAATCAAGGAAGACGCATTAATTCCATCAAACAAAAAGTTAAACGTTAAATGTAGCTTTTATTTGTTGATAAAAGTCGTAATCAGTACGTTCATAATGTAATGGTGTAATCGCGATATAGCCATTATTGGCTGCATCGAGCTCTTTATCATCATCAAGCACATTTTGATTGCGTTGTGCTCTAAACCAAAAATATTCATGTCCTTCAGGATCTTGTGTTTCAGCAACCACAAATTTGCTAACATCAGCAGTCCCTTGTTTGGTGATTTTAATTCCTTTTATTTGCTCTGCTCGGCAATTAGGAAAATTAATATTAAAACAAGTATTCTTTGGTGTCGTTAGGGATAGCAATTGTCTTATCACTGACTCAGCAAGATGAGTTGAACAATGCCAATCTGTTGGTATATTGTCTTCACTACTCACTTGACTCAATGCGATTGCTGGCACACCGAGTGTCATAGCCATCATTGCGGCGCCAACCGTTCCTGATAATACAGTTTCAAAGCCTAAATTTGAACCATTGTTAATCCCAGATAGAACCAAATCAGGCAATTGTTTCGCCATTAATGATTTGATGGCAAATAATGAACAGTCAGCTGGTGTACCATAAACTGCATATTCTGTTTGGTTACGCTTTTGTACGCGAAATGGTGATTTCAAACTAACTGAACAAGAAACACCACTTTGATCGACAACTGGTGCGACTATCCAAACTTCGTTGGCGATCTTTTCAGCAATACTTTTTAAAATTCGGATCCCAGGTGCATCAATTCCATCATCATTAACTAATAAAACTCGGTTGACTAATTTTTTCGACATACTTATTTCCTTTTTAATTTCCTTATTGAATAAATGTATTGCACTGATTAATTGCTCCACTATCAAAACCACGTTTAAACCAGTTATAACGTTGTTTTGATGAACCATGGGTAAAACTATCAGGAATTATATAACCATTATTTTGCTGTTGTAAGCGATCATCGCCAATTGCTTGTACGGTATTTAAGGTTTGTTCGATATCACCCATCTCTAAAATATTCTGTTTTTGCATAGCATTTCCCCATAATCCAGCATAACAATCGGCTTGTAGTTCAAGTTTGACTGATAGCTGGTTACTGGTTTCGTTAGATTGATTTTGCCTTAATTGTTCAACCCTAGCCAAAATTCCAAGTAAGTTTTGTACATGATGTCCTACTTCGTGGGCAATCACATAGCCTTGAGCAAAATCACCACCGCCACCTAGGCGTTGTTTCATCTCTTGATAAAATGATAGATCAAGGTAAACCGTTTGATCGAGATTACAATAAAATGGCCCCATCATTGCTTGACCTGTGCCACATGCAGTTCGAGTTGCACCACTATAAAGTACTAATTTAGGCGCAATATAGGTTTTACCTAATTGTTGAAACTCTTGACTCCAATAATCTTCAGTACTGGCCAAGATAGTTGAGGTAAATTTAGTTGCATTATTATTTATAGAACTATTATCAACAGGCGATGTTGATGATATGGATGTGGTATCGTCTAAATCAATCAGATTGCTATTCAGTAAGCCAGTTAAATCAACGCCGTAATAACCAGCAACTAACACAACAATAAATAAAACAATTTTACCTTTACCACCAATTGGAATCCTTGTTCCAATATCACTTCCTGATTGTGAGCGGCGATCTTCAATGTTATCACTCTCTCTTTGGTTTCTCCAACGCATAGGGAATACCTCATCAGTTTAAGTAATATCATTTTAAAGGATTATAGATAAGGTTACTAGCTATAGACCTCATTACATGATCAAAAAAAGGAGATGATAAAATGATGTGATAAAAGCGTTTTTTTTGCTGATTTTAGGTATATAATTTTGGTTATACTCTTTGGTGTATTATTCGTATAAACAAAACTAAATTTGCAATTATATGTGATTAAAGTTTTAACTTAATTCTTTATCTAGTCATTTAGATAACTCTAATTATTTGTTAGTGTTACTTTTTATACAGTTTTATAACTTTATGATTTTATCTTTTTACTATATCAATCATTGTGATATGACCTTCTATTAATAATAATTGTACACTTTCAACAGAAAAGTACATCAAGTCTGGTAATGATAATTACTTCTGTTTGGCATAGTAGCTGATTAAAGTTAATTATTTGGATTTAAATCTTAATATTGATTAATTTAAAAGGCGGTATTTAATGGCAAAAGTGAATAAAATTAAGAAAAAACCGTTAGATATTACTGATATTCCCATTATTGATGATAATCAATTAAAAAAAGCGACTTGGGCATCTGCTTTTAGTAATGCTATTGAATGGTATGATTTTGGAGTATACAGCTTTTTGGCTTATATTATCGGACAGATATTTTTTCCTCATATATCTCCTAGTGTGCAAATTATTGCTGCGCTATCAACTTTTTCGATTCCCTTTTTCATTCGTCCATTAGGTGGCATTATTTTTGGCTTAATTGGGGACAATATTGGCCGTCAAAAAGTGTTATCGATTAGTTTAGTAATTATGTCATTAAGCACGTTTTGTATTGGCCTTATCCCCACTTATGAAACGATTGGTGTTACCTCGCCAGTTCTGTTATTAATTGTTAAATTAGCTCAAGGTTTTTCAATCGGAGGCGAATATTCTGGTTCAGCAACGGTAGTTGCTGAATATTCACCTGATCGTAAACGCGGTTTTATTGGTGGCTGGCTTGATTTTGGTTCAATGGTTGGATTTATTTTAGGGGCAGGGCTAGTAGTATTTTTGTCTATGCTACTTAGTCAGTCGGCATTGTACAATTGGGGCTGGCGTATCCCATTTTTAATCGCTTTACCTTTAGGTATTATTAGCTTTATATTGCACCATATTTCAGAAGAAACCCCAACTTTTCAACAACACCTCGATGCCAGACAATCAGAGAACATAGCTGAAACTTCATCAACTACTGCACTAAAGCAAATTATTAGCCAATATTGGCGACATATTTTAATTTGTGCCGGATTGATAATTGTGACTAATGTATCTTTTTACCTATTATTAACTTATATGCCAAGCTATTTAGCACATAACCTCAATTATGATACTGAGCACGGCTTACTAATTATTATTGCTATTATGGTTGGGATGTTAATTATTCAACCCATAGTTGGCTTATTAAGTGACAAAATAGGTCGAAAGCCCTTTATATTGATTGGTAGTATAGGCTTACTGCTTTTGTCTTATCCAGCATTTGTGTTAATTAATAGCCAGCATATTCCTCTCGTCTTTTTAGGGGTGTTTATTTTAGCGTTATTCATAAACTGTTTCACTGGAATTATTACTTCAATATTGCCGGCAATGTTTCCAACTAATATTCGTTATAGTGCCATTGCCAGTATTTTTAATATTGTGATTATCGTTGCTGGGTTAACACCAACACTAGTGGCATGGTTAGTTGAAGCAACCGGCAATTTATTTATGCCAGCTTATTACTTAATGATGATAGGTTTTATTGGTGTTATTACTGGTCTTGCAATGCACGAAACAGCTAAAAAACCATTGCACAATACGACTCCAACTGCGGCTAATCGCCATGAGGCCAAAGCACTCTTATCTGAACATTTTGATTCTATCGAGGGTGAAGTTGAAGATATTGATCAACAAATCGAAGAACTACAAAATAAAAGGCAAGAATTGGTTGATCAGCATCCTAAATTGGATTAGAGAATGCTATTTCAAATAGATAATAAAATTATTAATATAGTCGCGGGTAACTAAAAAATAGTTTGCTCAAATCGTTTTATTAAATTTTAGATAGTGTTGTTATTGGTGGCAAACTATTTTTAACAGATTAAAACAGCAGATCTTTATCCCAAATATAATGGTCTATAGGCAACCATTGCTCTTTTTGTAAATGATACCAAACTGTTAAATTTTCTTTAGCATTAATTTGCCAAGTTATTTCTGTTATTTTAATTTTCCCCTGCTTAATTTCGTCTGGTTTGAAAATATTAAGCAGGCCTATCCTAAATTCTGTTATTAGACCTTCATTAGTTCCTAAAATATATGTTTCTTTTTTATAGGAAGGAAATTTCTTTAGCGCATCATCCATGGATAAATTTTTTATCAGGTCATAAGAAGTGTATTGAGACTGAGTATTTATTTTTGTCACTATTGATGCTTCCTTAATAGGATTTACCTCAATAGCTTTTTCTTCGGCCATTGCAGAGTTACTTCTGTAAAATGGTAATAAGAAAATAATCAGTAAATAAAATTTTTTCATCATATTAATTAAGATAAAATTTAGTTATTGTATTCCCAATACTTTTTAATATTTGTCTAAATTTTAAGATATTAACTAGTTAAATATACAAAGAATTAAATCAGAGTTAATCTTCTAGTTCTTTATGTTTACCCATCGCCTCTTCAATCAACGAAAATAATTTTTTTTGTCGATCTTCCATAAACCCATTAAAATCATCAGCTCTTAATAATTTAGGATCTATACAATGTGATTCTAAATATCCATCTAATATGCTAGGCGAAATTTGAGGTGAGTCTGCATTACCATTTTCTAATGTTAGTAAATATTGTGAAGGTGCAACACCACCTATTTTACGATTAGTTTTATAGCTAAGTGGCGTTTTGTTAATAATTGAGTCATAGATTTCTGATTTAATTCCTTGCTTATTACACCAGATTCTAGGGAATATATGATGTATATCAACTGCATCACCAAAAAATACTGTATCATCAAATTTTTGACCAGATCTAAAATCTTGTGCACCTTGTTTCATTAGTAAGGCATTAACACCTTTATAAGCTGCAGATAAACGAGATTTCATCGTTTTTAACCTATCTGGTCTAAATTGAGCTTCGCTAATAGTTAAAGGTACTTCTCCGCCTTTTAACCAATCTGGTACTTGTAGAAAATCACGAGCATTGAGCGAGTCTACCGCAGAACCATATAGCTCACCAAATACACCACTCCAATACCATTGTTCTAATTTTCGTCGAATAGTTCCATGTTCCCAATCATCTTGTTTTATATCAGCTAATATTGCTGCTAAAGGGACAACTTGTGATTGGTATGGTAGATCATAAATCTCATAAATATTTAATAAATGGAGGAATTTTGCTGCTTTTTGAAAACCTTCTTCTGCTTGTTTTTCATATTTTTTATAGGCAGATAATGGTAGATTTAGCAAAGCTTGACGATTTCCAGATACTGCTGGTAACTCTTTACCCTGTTTTCCTGCTTGTTCTGCTTGTCGTCTTTTTTCTCTTGTATAAAAAAGTGAAATGACCTGCAAGAAATCTGTGTTTGAAACATTGCCGATAATACCTTGTTTTCGTCCTGATAAACGATAAGTATTAGCAAAACGTTTTTGTCGACCCGAATAAGTTTGATCACCATACCAATCTTTTCGTAATTCATGTCCATCAGCAGCATAAATTGCAGTTACTAATTCAAAAGCATCAAGTGCTTTTCCTTTGGTGTTTACTTTTTCAAATACAACACAGACTGCCTCTTTGCTCGTTTCTCTATCTAAAGCTATAACAGGAACTCTATAAGATTTAAAGTTTTCTAAAATTTCTTTTTTAAACTGTCTAAACAGCTCTCGGTTGGATTTATTTATATCACCGGACCAATAGCTATCAAAACCGTCTTGCCATTCATCCCAATCAAAAACTTCAGTCATTGGAAAGACAAAATTACCATATTCTTTTTCAGCAGATGATATATCTAACTCAATTTCCCTTCCAAAATTAGTTGTCAATTTTTTATCTTCAGGAATACTTAGAATTGCTTCCTCTCTATCTATATTAGAATCTAAGGCCTTTTTTATATCAATATAAAACCAGCGTTTAACGTTTTTATTTTTAGCTGTTATTGTTTCAACAACTTGTTTTCGAATTGTTACTTGATACATTGAAGTTATTCGTTGTTGACCGTCTAATAGTAATGAAAGTGGCGATTCATATTTTGCTTTTTCAGGTGCTCCTTCAATTATTCGGGGTTTGAATTCAACTTGTCCACCAGTATATAAGGTCATTAATGCACCAATAGGAAATGAACGTGATATTGAAGCGATTAAACTTTTTATTCTATCTTCATCCCATACCCAGCTTCGTTGAAAATCAGGTAATTGTAATTTTCCTGTATGGCATTCATTAAGTAAAGTTGAAAGATCAATAGGATTAGTTTGAAATGTTGGTCCGGCCATTAATAAAATCCATTAAATTATATTTTTTTAATTATGACTTTATGAAATCTATAATGCAACAATGTTTAGGTTATCTAAATAATTTAATACCTAAATTACTTAAGTAGTATAATTGCAAAAATTAAAGGATTTCTTACTGAAAAAAATTTAAAATTGTTTAATTTATCTGTTAATTTTATATTTTTGGTATAGTTCTTTTCAGTCATTATTTAAGAAAATAGTGATAAACAAATGTTAAATTTGAAAAGTGTTTTTTTATTTCTCATTCTATTTTTGCTAAGTATCACAGATACCAATGCAGCTGTAGGATTTACAAGATTTTATACTATTAGCGGCAACAGTGAACAGGTATTTTCCTTTGTTTTTTCTGAATTTTTAATCATATTATTTGTTGTTATGGTTAGTATTGTTGGAGCTATAGAGAATCGAATAAAAAATAAAAATATTAGCAAATCAAAGAAACCGAAAAAAATATCCAAAACAGATGTACCATTAATAAAATCAATCCAAGAATTTAAAAAACTAAAAAAGAATAATTTCAAACACCGTATATTTAATTTTTTGTGGAAGTATTTTTATAGGTTAAAAGAGTTTTTTAGGAAAAAAAGTTGAGGAAAGGGATTTTTAAAATTCAAAATTGTATATCTTGTTCGATAAAACTTTAATCTTCATTCTTAACCTTTCAATAATACTAATGATTATCTTTTATTTTTGATTCTTTTTAGCTTTTTGTGTCAGTTTTGTTCTTTCTCTCTATAAAGTGTAAAGCGCTCTTTTCAATGAATTGCATTGATTATAATATAATCAAAAAGAGTTGAATATTTGTCTAATTCCAATCTAAATAAGGGAACCAAAATGACTGTAAATAATGTTACATCAAGACTTGTTGAAAAGTTAAAAAGTATTGTTGGTGATAAATATACCTTAACTGAACCTAGTCGTACTTTACTTTATCGCCAAGGTGCGCGTTTTGGAGTAGGGGATGCATTAGCGGTGGTTATACCTGGGACACTATTAGAACAATGGCAAGTTTTAAAAGCTTGTGTTGAAGCTGATGTTATTGTAATAACCCAATCTGCTAATACTGGTTTAACGGGTGGTTCCACACCAGATGGTAATGATTATGATAGACCGATAGTTATTGTAAGCACTCGTCGATTAGATGGAATTCAAGTCATTGAAAATGGCGATCAGGTCGTTTGTTTGCCCGGTAGTACATTATTTCATTTAGAAAAAGAACTAAAAAAATATCATCGAGGACCACATTCTGTAATTGGTTCGTCATGTATTGGTGCTTCAGTGTTAGGTGGGATTTGTAATAATTCGGGTGGTGCGTTAATTCAAAGGGGGCCTGCTTATACTCAAATGGCAGTATTTGCTCAGTTGGATGAGCAAGGGCAGTTACATTTGATTAATCATTTAGGTATTGAATTAGGTGATACGCCCGAGGAAATATTACAAAATCTACAAAATCGTGTTTATACCGATAAAGATGTTAACCCAAATGCTGGGTTAGGGCATGATCACCATTATTGCGATCATGTGCGACAGATAGATGCTGATACACCGGCTCGATATAATGCCGATCCAGCTCGTCATTATGAGGCATCAGGTAGTGCTGGGCGTTTAATGGTATTTGCGGTACGGTTAGACACGTTTCCATTAGAAGAAAACACAGCGGTGTTTTATATTGGCACGAATAATACCAATGAACTGGATGATATTCGTCGTCATATTTTAGGACAATTTAAAAATTTGCCAGTATCTGGCGAGTATATTCATCGAGATGCGTTTGA
The DNA here is from genome assembly GCF_016101635.1 of Gilliamella sp. M0320. Classification (NCBI taxonomy): domain Bacteria; kingdom Pseudomonadati; phylum Pseudomonadota; class Gammaproteobacteria; order Orbales; family Orbaceae; genus Gilliamella; species Gilliamella sp. M0320. The sequence goes on along the minus strand of NZ_JACFQD010000005.1, from coordinate 90,937 downwards.
TATAGCGGCAGTATATGGTAAACATCTATTTTTGGCGATCCAAAAGTTGGGCACCGATACCATACCTCGTATGTATGCTTTGAAGAATTTTGTTGATCGAATAATGAGTAAAATTCCCTTCATTTCGGGTAGTTTTTCCGATAAATTTGCCGTGATGGTTTGTAAATTGTGGCCAAATCATTTGCCAAAATCGCTACGGGATTATCGTGATCGTTTTGAACATCACTTAATTTTAAAAATGTCTGATGATGGAATAGCTGAAGCCGAGACGTTTTTACAAGATTATTTTGCTACCAGTTCTACAGAAAAACGTAATGGCGGTTATTTTCGTTGTAATGATAAAGAAGCGGAAGCAGCAATGTTGCACCGTTTTGCCGTTGCTGGTGCTGCGACAGTTTATCGTAATGTGCATACTAAAACAGTTGAGGATTTAGTCGCGTTAGATATCGCTTTGCGACGCAATGATAAAGATTGGTTTGAAACCTTGCCAGAAAGTATTAGTCAGCATTTTATTCATAAATTATATTATGGTCATTTTTTCTGTTCGGTTTTCCATCAAGACTATTTAGCTAAAAAAGGTACTGACTGTTCAAAAGTGGAAGAAGAGATGTTGGTGATACTTGATCAGCGTGGAGCGCAATATCCAGCTGAACATAATGTTGGCCATTTGTATCATGCTAATTCAGATTTAAAAAACTTTTACCATGAGTTAGATCCAACTAATAGTTTCAATCCGGGTATTGGTAAAACCTCCAAAAAGAAATTTTGGAAATAATTCAAAGCAAAATTTTAAAATTAACACCGCCATTATTGATTTAATGGCGGTTTTTTTATTAATTTACTATTATTGTTGATTAGTTAAAGTAATTTTTTTAATTGGTAAATGGTTTCTAACGCTTGTTTTGGCGTTAGTGCATCAGGATCGATCTGTTGTAGGGCTAGTTCGACTTCTGATGGTTCTGCATCGCCAATAAAGGTAAGTTGTGAGCTTTCAATATGGCTATTAGCTGATTGTTTAGAGATGACTTCTAGCTCTTTTAGTTTTTGTTTGGCGCGTTTTAAGATGGTTTTCGGTACACCTGCAAGTCCTGCTACCGCTATACCAAAACTCTTACTAGCTGCACCTTCTGAGACTTCATGGATAAAAGCGACGGTATTGTCGTGTTCTATGGCATCAAAATGGATGTTATAAACACCTAGCATTTGTTCTGGCAATTGAGTTAGTTCAAAATAGTGGGTAGCAAATAGAGTCATCGCTTTGATTTGGTTAGCCAAATTTTCAGCACATGCCCATGCTAGCGATAGACCATCATAAGTTGACGTTCCACGCCCAATTTCGTCCATTAAAACTAAACTATTTGGTGTCGCATTATGCATAATATTAGCGGTTTCAGTCATTTCCACCATAAAGGTTGAACGACCAGAAGCTAAGTCATCTGATGCCCCTATTCGAGTAAATATACGATCAACAGGGCCAATTGTCGCTTTAGACGCTGGAACAAAGCTACCAATGTAAGCGAGTAAGACGATCAATGCTGCTTGACGCATATAAGTACTTTTTCCGCCCATATTTGGGCCAGTAATAATCAGCATTCGTCTATCTGATGAGAGAGATAGTGAATTGGCGATAAATGGTTTTTGTAATACTTGTTCTATCACAATGTGTCGCCCATCTTTGATTTCAATGCCTGTTTGATTAGTTAATGTTGGGCAATGATAGTTGAGTGTTAGGGCTCGTTCAGCAAGATTAGTCAGTACATCAAGTTCGGCGATAGCATCTGCACTGGTTTGCATATTGGCTAATTCTGGTATCAGTTGATCGAACAGTTGTTCATAAAGCTGTTTTTCAAGTGCCAATGCACGGCCTTTTGAGGTTAAGACCTTATCTTCGTACTCTTTTAACTCAGGAATAATATAGCGTTCGACATTTTTTAGTGTTTGTCTTCGGGTATAATGGATTGGTGCTAAATGACTTTGGCCACGGCTAATTTGGATATAATAACCATGAACCGCATTAAAACCAACTTTCAATGTATCAATGCCTAAAGTTTCACGCTCGCGAATTTCGAGCTGTTCTAAATAGTTGGTTGCACCATCGGCTAGATCACGCAGTTCGTCCAACTCTTGATTGTAACCGCTAGCAATGACACCTCCATCACGAATAATTACTGGTGGTGATTCAATAATTGCTCGATTTAATAGATCGGCAATTTGATCAAATTGATTAATTTTGGCGCGTAATGCAATAAGTGATGGTGCGTTAAATTGCGCTAACTGTTGTTGGAGTTGTGGTAATAGGTTATAGGCATCACGTAACCGAGCAAAATCGCGTGGCCGAGCACTTCGTAGTGCTAATCTTGCCAAAATTCGTTCAAGATCACCAATTTGCTTTAATAGCGGTTGAAGGTCGGTGACATCATTTTGTAACTCTTTAATGGCTTGTTGTCGATTTTCTAAAATGGCCAAATTACGAATTGGCGAGTGTAACCAACGTTTAAGCATTCGACTACCCATAGCGGTTTGGGTTTTATCTAAAATGTCGGCCACAGTATGTTCAGTACCACCTGATAGGTTTTCGGTGATCTCTAAGTTTCTACGAGTGGCGGCATCTAACACCACAAAATCAACTGAAGATTCTTTAACTATTGAGCGAATATGTGGCATGGCTGTGCGTTGGGTATCTTTGACATATTGCAATAAACAGCCAGCTGCACATAAGGCATAATGGCAATCTTCCACCCCATAACCGACTAAATCATTGGTACCAAATTGTAAATTAAGTTGCTGTTTGGCGGTTTCCAGATCAAAGTCCCAAATTGGGCGTCGTCTTAATCCGTGACGATTTTCGATTAAATACATTGATGGAAAGTCTTCAGGGTAGAGTAACTCAACTGGGCTGGTTCGCTGTAATTCAGCTTGCATTGCTTCCGGATTATCACATTCAAATACAAAAAAGCGACCTGAACTTATGTCTAAAGTGGCATAGCCAAAGTGCTGTTTTTGTTGCCATATGCAGGCAAGTAAGTTGTCTTTACGATCTTCTAATAATAATTCATCACTTACAGTGCCGGGAGTAACAATACGAACAATTTTACGTTCAACCGGCCCTTTACTTGTAGCGGGATCGCCGATTTGTTCACAAATTGCGACTGATTCACCAAGTGAAATGAGTTTAGCTAAGTAACTTTCAACCGCATGATAAGGTACTCCTGCCATCGGGATAGGTTGACCATTAGACGAGCCTCGTTTGGTTAGCGAAATATCTAAGAGTTGTGAAGCACGTTTGGCATCTTCATAAAACATCTCATAAAAATCACCCATACGATAAAACAATAAAATATCTGGGTTTTCAGCTTTCAACTTTAGATACTGGCGCATCATTGGTGTGTGGTCGGTAAAATCTTGGTTATCTGTCATAGTGTGTTAGTTCTTTAATCTTTTAAATTCAATGTATCAAATCTATCGCAGATTCTCATAGTCGGACTGCCAACAAATAGCTTATGATAGTAAAAATTTGTAACTAAAATAAGCTAGCATATATTATTGCTAGGATAATATATATTAGGTTTATGGTCGATAAAATCTTCGCTATGTAATTGTTACTTAATTTAAAGATGTACCATGCTAATAATCTATTATTATAACGAATTTTTTTTACTTAATGCAGTGGTTATTTTTATGCTGAGAGTAAAATTTTTAATTACATTAACCAATTGATTTTATTGATTATTGTTTGTGATTTCTTTTATGGTTAAAAACTATTTGATTAATTCGTGCCTAATTATGTGTAATGGTCTTGAATAAGACCCCAAAATTTGATAGTTTACTGCAAGTTATTTTTATCATTTAAAACAAAAAGAAGGTAATTGTTATGACAATCAAAGTAGGTATTAATGGTTTTGGCCGTATCGGTCGTATTGTTTTCCGTGCTGCACAAAAACGCTCTGACATTGAAATCGTTGCTATCAATGATTTATTAGACGTTGATTATATGGCTTATATGCTTAAATATGATTCAACTCACGGTCGTTTTGACGGTACTGTTGAAGTTAAAGACGGTAAATTAATCGTTAACGGTAAAACAATCCGCGTTACTGCTGAAAGAGATCCTGCGAACTTAAAATGGAATGAAGTAGGTGTTGATGTTGTAGCTGAAGCAACAGGTTTATTCTTAACTGATGAAACTGCTCGTAAACACATCCAAGCTGGTGCTAAAAAAGTTGTTTTAACTGGCCCATCTAAAGACAATACTCCAATGTTTGTTATGGGTGTTAATGATAAAGAATATGCAGGTCAAGATATCGTTTCTAATGCTTCTTGTACTACTAACTGTTTAGCTCCTTTAGCTAAAGTAGTTAATGATAACTTCGGTATCGTTGAAGCGTTAATGACTACTGTTCACGCAACTACAGCAACTCAAAAAACTGTTGATGGTCCATCTCACAAAGATTGGCGTGGTGGTCGTGGTGCTGCTCAAAACATCATCCCTTCATCAACTGGTGCTGCTAAAGCTGTAGGTAAAGTTATTCCTGAATTAAATGGTAAATTAACTGGTATGGCTTTCCGTGTTCCAACTCCAGACGTTTCTGTTGTTGACTTAACTGCACGTTTAGCAAAACCAGCTAAATACGAAGACATCTGTAAAGCGATCAAAGCAGCTGCTGAAGGCCCAATGAAAGGTGTTCTTGGTTATACTGAAGATGACGTTGTGTCTACAGATTTCTTAGGTGAAGTTTGTACTTCTGTATTTGATGCTAAAGCTGGTATCCAATTAAGTGATAACTTTGTTAAATTAGTTTCTTGGTACGATAACGAAGTTGGTTACTCAAACAAAGTATTAGACTTAATTGCAGTTGTTGCTAAATAATTAGAAGCGGTTGTAATTGCAAAAAAGCGGCCTTGGGTCGCTTTTTTAGTTCTAGTAAAGGGATTAAAATGATACCCTTATAAAAAAACGCCTATTTCGAGAAATAGGCGTTTTGCTTTTATTATTTAATTAAATTTTAATTAGATAACAACTACTTCAGCCGCTGCTGGTCCACGAGGGCTATCTTGGATAGCAAATTCGACTTGTTGTCCTTCAGCTAAGGTTTTAAAGCCATCACCTGAGATTGCAGAGAAATGTACGAATACATCTTTGCTGCCATCGGCTGGAGTTATAAAACCGAAACCTTTACTTTCGTTGAACCATTTTACTTGGCCTGTTTTTTTATTCATTTACTAGACATCCTAACAATAATTAATAATTTGCCTTATCGGCTGTTTAGGCATTAACTAACATTAATACACCAACTCATAAACTAATCTAACTAGTCTGGAACTAAATTAAAAAGTTAATCGTTTTCATAAAAATGCTTCTTGTTGTTAGCCCATTACTATTACCTCACAATTTAAAATCGAAAGCAAGATTTTAATGACAATTTTTTCATCTTAGTGTACGGTTTTATATAAAATTTTTATATTAATTTGTTTAATTTGATAAATGACAAATTGTTGCAACGCTAAGTCATTGAAGTTATTTCGAAAGTAAAAAAAAGTTTAAAGATTGAGTCATAAAAATTATTTTTTATGACTCAGTAGAAATGATTACTTTTTTGAATAATTTAGGTAGGATTACTTCTGTTTTGCTCTTTCAAAAGATTCAATAATTTCTTTACGAGCAGCTTCGGCATTATCCCAACCATCAACTTTTACCCATTTGCCTTTTTCAAGTGCTTTGTATTGCTCAAAGAAGTGCTTGATTTGAGATTTTAATAACTCTGGTAAATCGTCTACATCTTTAATATGGTCATATTCTTTTGATAATTTAGTATGCGGTACAGCAACTAGTTTAGCATCAGAACCTGCTTCATCAGTCATTTTCAAGACACCAACTGGACGACAACGAATTACAGAACCAGGTTGTAATGGATATGGAGTTGGAACTAATACGTCAACCGGATCTCCATCAAGTGATAAAGTGTGATTAATATAACCGTAATTACATGGATAAAACATTGCGGTTGCCATAAATCTATCAACAAATACTGCACCAGTATCTTTATCGACTTCATATTTAATTGGGTCAGCATTCGCTGGGATTTCAATCACGACATAGATGTCATCAGGTAATTCTTTACCGGCTGGTACGTTTAATAGTCCCATTTTTGTATCCTCTATCTTTTATTAGTAAGTAGTGTTTAATCATAAATATAAAACGAACATTATAAAAATTTACTCTGTTTCGCTCAATTCTTTTAAATATTGAAAAATTTGTCTGGTTGTTTTTGGCGGTTTATTTGCAGTCAGTTCTTTTCTAGCTGAACGTGCAAGTGTACGTAATTGCTGTCTATCTGCGGTAGGAAATAGCTCCATAATTGATTCTGCATCGCCAGTTTCAATTAACTCATCACGTAATTTCTCTAAACGATGAAACATGGCAACTTGCTGGTTATGGCGATTTTTGAGTTTATCCAATGCTTGTGTAATCGGTTCAATATCACGATTTCTAAGCAATTTACCTATGTATTGAATTTGTCTGCGATAGCCTTCTTTTTTTATTTTTTGAGCTAATTCAATAGCATATAATAAATCTTCATCAAGTGGAATTTTACTTATTTCATTTTTGCTTAAATTGACAAGTTCGACACCTAATTTTTTAAGCACCTCGGCATCTCTTTTGATTTCACTTTTACTAACGTAAATAATTTCATCATCTTCTTGATTTATATTGAAGTCGGGTTCTAGATTTGGCTCTTGATTGTTATTCATGCTATTTCTTTTGTTAACTAAAATTAAATTCTGGCATATTATAACGTATCACTAGCAGAATTGTAGAAAATAATAAAATGAGTATTGAACAAATTAAAAAAGATGCGATAAGCCAACAACAACATCTATCCGCTATTGTTGCCGATGCTATTAAACAAGCACAAGCTCGGGTCGATTCAGTAGAGGTGTCGATTAATCAATCTACTGGTATTAGTGTCAGTACAAGAGAAGGTGATACTGAAAATGTTGAATTTAATAGTGATGGAGCATTAGGTATAACCGTTTATCAAAATCAACGTAAAGGTAGCGCATCTACCAGTGACTTATCTCCACAGGCGATCAGCCAAACTGTGGATATGGCAATTAATATTATGCAATATACTTCGCCTGATTCATGTTCAGGTTTAGGCGATCGTGAGTTAATGGCATTTGATAATGCCGATTTAGATCTTTTTCATCCAAGTGATTTAAATGTTGATAATGCAATAGAACAAGCAAAACAGGTGGAACTAACAGCGCTTGCTGAATCTTCATTAATAAGTTGTGATGGTGGTTACTTTAATAGCCGTTATGGTGTTTATGTCTATGGTAATAGTTTAGGAATGTTACAAGGCTACTGTGCCAGTTCACATTCACTTTCTTGCTCGGTGATTGCTGAGCAAAATGGACAAATGGAGCGAAATTACGCCTATACTTCTTCTCGGGATATTAATGAACTGCAATCACCAGTTTGGGTCGGAAAACAAGCTGCTGAGAAAGCTGTTGCCCATTTAGGTGCTAAACAAATTCCAACCATGCAAGTACCTGTCCTTTTTTGTTCGGATGTAGCTGTTGGTTTAATAAGACATTTAGTTTCTGCAATTAGTGGTGGTTCGATTTATCGAAAGTCTTCTTTTTTGTTGGATAGTGTAGGAAAAGCAGTTTTCCCTGCTTGGCTGACAATTTTGGAAGATCCATACATTTTAAAAGGAGTAGGTTCTTCACCATTTGACAGTGAAGGGACGAGAACTGTTAAGCGCAATATTATTGATCAAGGTATTTTGCAAACTTATTTATTAAGTAATTATTCAGCCAAAAAATTAGGTTTGAAATCTACCGGACATGCAGGTGGTATACATAATTGGTTAGTCTCATCAAGTCAAACTGATGCTGATTTTACTGCAATGTTAAGAAAACTCGATAAAGGTGTTGTTATTACGTCATTAATGGGACAAGGTGTCAATAATGTGACAGGTGATTATTCACGTGGAGCTACGGGTTTTTGGGTTGAAAATGGTAAAATCCAATATCCTATTAATGAAATTACAGTAGCTGGTAATCTTAAAGAAATGTATCAAAATATTGTAGCAATAGGTAATGATATTGAAACAAGAAGTAATATTCAATGTGGTTCAATATTGATTGAGAAAATGAGTATAGCAGGAAAGTAATTATACATGGGAAAGTTTACCAATAGTGCATTATTCCAAAAAATCATTTTTTGGATGCCAGGGCTGACGAGTTTATTGCATTATAAGCGAGAGTATCTTGGTTTTGATATTAAAGCTGGATTGTCAGTAGCAGCTGTATCGTTACCTGTTTCAATAGCATATGCTGAACTCACTGGCGTAGGAGCAATTGCTGGTTTATATTCGACGATCTTGCCACTGATTGTGTATGCACTATTTGGTTCTTCTAAGCAACTAATCGTTGGGCCAGATACAGCAACTTGCGCAGTTGTAGCCGCTGTAGTTTTCCCTTTAGCGGCTAATGATCCCGTTTTACGTTGGCAATTAGTTGTATTATTAACCATTATGATTGGTATTTGGTGTCTAATTGCCGGTAAACTTCACCTAGGGGCTTTAGCTGATTTATTAAGCCAACCGATTCTAATTGGTCTTTTAAATGGTATTTCAATTACGATTATGGTTGATCAGCTAGCCAAAACATTGGGATTTAAGTATGACTACTCTTATTTGATTGAGCGCATTGTTTATTTTCCTTTGAAGATATCACAAATTCATGTATTAACTGCGTTAGTATCATTTTTTACTTTAGTGATATTGGTGGCTTTAAAAAAATTCAAACCTCGTTATCCGGCACCGCTGTTCGCCGTCATAATTATGACTTTTTTTTCATGGCTGTTTAATTTTGAACAATATAACGTACGGATTATTGGTAGTGTGACCAGTGATTTCATCCCAGCAGAGTCATGGTTAGATTTTGATAAAGGCTTAATGCGAAATTTAGTCGTTCCTTCTCTTAATATTGCCGTTATCTGTTTTGTTAGTATGATGATAACGGTACGTAGTTTTGCTTCTAAAAATAATTATGAAACCAATGCCGATATAGAATTTAAAGCATTGGGTATGGCCAACATAGTTGCCGGGTTATCTCAAGGATTTGTTGTTAGTGGTACCTCATCTCGAACAGCTGTTAATGATGCTAATGGCGGTAAAACCCAGTTAGTGTCAATCATAGCAGCTGTTTTAATTGGCTTTGTGGTGTTGTTCTTTTTATCTCCATTACAATACATTCCTACTTGTGTATTAGGCGTGATTCTAATTTATTCTTCGTTATCACTGATTAATTTTCAAACTATTATTCGGTTTTTTAAATTTGATCGCGATGCATTCTATTTAAGTTTAACTACACTCATTTCGGTTTTAGTTATTGGTATTATTCCGGGGATGGCGCTAGCAGTTTTATTGGGATTATTTTTATTTTTGCGTCGTGTTTTTAGACCGAATGATCAGTTATTAGGTGTTGATGATAGTGGTCGAATTCATTCAATTGGTTCTGACGTCAAACCATTGAGTAATACTATGATTTATAGATTTAATTCACCACTTACCTATTTTAACATTGCCTATTTTAAACGTAGAATTATCAATTATATTGATGATTCTGCCGAACAAATCAATTATGTTATTGTTGATGCGATACCTTGTTTTACTTATAAAGATGTTAGTGTGTTGACGGGTATTGATGAATTGGTGAATTCATTAAAAGTTAGAAATGTCGTGCTAATTTTGGCTGGTCGACGCAAAACACTAAAAAATTGGTTTAAACAGATGAATCTTAAATTAGATAGTGATTATATTGAATTTGCTTATGACCTCTATTTTGCTGTGCGATTAGTGCAAAGTAAGGAGCATATGGACAATAAAGTGGATGAAGAAGTTATTAACTAAATGTTGAATAATCATTTTTAATTAACTAAGGGTAATTATGAGTAACATCAAAGATCGTATTAAAATTGAAATGATTAGTACCGGTGATGAAGTTTTATATGGTCAAATTATTGATACTAATGCTGCATGGTTATCTGATTTTCTGTTTCAAGAGGGTATTACTATTACCTCTCGTCATACAATAGGAGATAATTTATCAACGCTGATTGAAACTTTAAAAGAGCGTAGTTTGCAAAATGATATTTTAATTGTCAATGGTGGATTAGGGCCGACTAGTGATGATCTTAGTGCCCAAGCAGCTGCACTGGCCAATAATGAATCGCTAGTTTTACACGAAGAATGGCTCAAGTCACTTGAGCGTTATTTTCTTAATCGTGGTAGAACGATGCCTGCAAGTAATATTAAACAAGCCATGCTACCTCAAAGTGCGACGTTAATTGATAATCCTATTGGTACCGCATGCGGTTTTAAAATCAAGCTGAATAATTGTCTATTATTCTTTACTCCCGGTGTGCCTTCTGAATTTAAACAAATGATTAAAAATGAGATTATTCCTGAGATCAAGTTGAATTATCCACTGGCAGAAAGCAAACTTTGTTATCGATTAACAACAATGGGCCGAACTGAAAGCGATTTAGCACAAGAAATTGACTCCACATTGGATATACCGGAAAATATCACGATTGGTTATCGTGCCGCAATGCCTATTATTGAATTAAAAGTAACGGGTCCTGAAAGCCAAAAAAGTGAAATGGATAAGCTATGGCAACAAATTAAATCGATTGTTAATGCTAATTTGCTTTATGAAGGTGTATTAAATGAATCAGATGAGTCAGGATTGGCTCATGTGGTATCAAAATTATTGCACGATACAAATCAATCTGTCGTTATTATTGAACAGCAATCAGCGGGGATGATTAGTTATCAATTGCTCGAAGCTGATGCGCCTGTCATAAAATCAGAGATTGTACCTTTATTATTGGATGAGCCGAGCAGTTATTTCACAAAATTATTAAAAGAACAAGGTGCTAATATTGCGATCGGTATTATCAATTTTCAAGAAAAGAATAGTCAATTTACTTTAATTATTGCAACATTAAAAAAAGTATTGCATTTCAACTTAAAGTATATTGGTCGAAGTCAAAGCAAAAGAACGCAGCAACAAGTTTTGGCAGCAATTGCGTTGGATGGCTTACGACGTTACCTTTTAGATATGCCTATAATAGGTGCTAATGTTTGGCTAGAGGTAATGGAATAGATATTTATTATTTTAATTCATCTAAAATAATGGATTTTGCATAACATAGTGATATTAGTTATGGACAATTCGCTACAAAATTAAGTAGAATAGCGGATCTTTCAATTGAAGCATATAAGTTAAAATATTAGAGGTAAAAATGGCTCGTGTAACTGTCCAAGATGCAGTAGAAAAAATTGGTAATCGCTTTGATCTCGTTTTAGTTGCCGCAAGACGTGCTCGTCAATTACAAGTCGAAAATAAATCGCCACTAATTCCAGAAGAAAACGATAAAGAAACTGTGGTTGCTTTACGCGAAATTGAAGATGGACTTGTCAATAAACAAATTCTTGATACTGCTGAATTCCAAGCTCGTCAAGATGAAGAATCAGAAGTGCGCACAGCTCTTCATGAAACGGTACTTTTAGAAAATACTCCATCATACGAATAAACATTGCAGAGAATTGCCCATGCAATATTTTGAAAGCTTAAAAGAGGTAGTTGCATCTTATCTTCCTGTCAAGCAAGTTGAATTGATCCAAACTGCATATCTCTTTGCTAAGCAAGCACATGAAGGGCAATTCCGATGTAGCGGTGAACCATATGTAACCCATCCGGTTGCTGTTGCAACCATTTTAGCTGATATGCGGCTAGATTATGAAACCATCATCGCTGCACTTTTGCATGATACTATCGAAGATACCCCGGTCACCTTCCAAGACATTACGCAAAAATTTGGTAAGCATGTTGCAGTTTTAGTGGAAGGGGTTTCAAAACTTGATAAGTTAAAATTTAGAAATCGCCAAGAAGCTCAAGCTGAAAATTTTCGGAAAATGGTTTTAGCCATGACCGAAGATGTGCGAGTAATTTTAATTAAATTAGCTGATAGAACGCATAACATGCGTACTCTTGGTGCTTTAAGGCCAGATAAACGTCGCCGTATTGCTAAAGAAACTTTAGAGATTTATGCGCCATTGGCTCATCGTTTAGGCATTCATCATATTAAAACTGAGCTTGAAATACTTGGTTTTACTGCTATGCATCCTAATCGAGCTAAGGTTCTTAAAAAAGTGGTTAAAATTGCTCGAGGAACTAGAAAAGAACTGATCCAACAAATTCTTTCTGAAATACGAGGTCGTCTAGCAGATGCAGGTATTGATGCTCAAGTAGAAGCGCTTGAAAAGAATATCTATGCGATTTATCAGAAGATGCAACTGCGTGAGCAACATTTTCATTCAATTATGGATATTTATATTTTCCGAATTGTAGTGGAAGATGTTGACGCTTGCTATCGTGCGCTTGGTTTAGTGCATAATTTATATAAACCGCGTCTTAATCGTTTTAAAGATTATATTGCTATTCCTAAAGCTAATGGTTACCAATCGTTGCATTCATCATTAATTGGTCCGCATGGTACCCCGGTAGAGGTTCAAATACGAACTGAAGATATGGAGCAAATGGCGGAAATGGGCGTTGCTGCGCATTGGATTTATAATGAGAATGATGAGTTAAACAACACCACCACTCAGATTAAAGCCCAACGGTGGATGCAAAGTTTGCTAGAACTTCAGCAAAGTGTCGGTAATTCATTCGAATTTATTGAAAATGTTAAATCAGACCTTTTTCCAAAAGAGATTTATGTTTTTACTCCAAAAGGTCGTATCGTCCAATTACCAGAAGGTTCAACAGCGGTTGATTTGGCTTATGCAGTGCATTCTGATATTGGTTTCCAATGTATTGGTGCGTTGGTTGATCGTAAACCTTATCCGCTTTCTCAACCTTTAAGTAATGGCCAAACTGTCGAAATAATAACTTCGCCAGAAAGTCGTCCTAATGCAAGCTGGCTAAATTTTGTCGTTAGTGCTAAAGCACGATCTCGTATTCGCCAAGCACTAAAAACGTTAAAAAGAGAAGATGCAATTGAGTTAGGGCGTCGTCTACTCAATTTAGCGTTAATTAAATCAGGCGGTATTGAGTCATTAACACTGAAACAGAAAGATCGTATTGTTGGGTTAACCAAGTTAACATGCTTCGATGATGTATTAGCCGAAATTGGTCTTGGTAACATCATGAGCCATTTTATTGTTAAAGGTTTAGAACATAAAGCGCTTTTATCTAATCAATCTGATACCAATAAAACTTTAGTTATTACCGGTAGTGAAGGGGTTTTAGTGACCTTTTCGAAATGTTGTCATCCTATTCCTAATGATCCGATTGTTGGCCATGTTAGCCCTGAAAAAGGTTTAACCGTTCATCATGAATCGTGCCGCAATATTAGTGGTTATCAGAATAACCCAGAAAAATATATTGCACTTAAGTGGGCACCAAATATTGAACAACTATTTGTTGCAGAGATTTGGATAGATATTCTTAATAGTCAAGGTACTTTAGGTCATATTCTTTCGATTATTAATGACGAAAAAGCTCATATTCAATGGCTAAATACCGAAGAAAAAGATAGACAAATTTATACAATTATTTTGCAGCTTGAAGTTAAAAATTCACAACAATTAAATGATTTAATTAGAAAATTATCACTACAACAAGATGTAGTGAGTGTGATACGTAATATCAATTAATTATCATGTCTGATCGTTTACTAAACCATATACCACTAATCAAATTAGCTGGTATTGGTGCTAGTTTAGAAAGTAAATTCCATGCACTAGGCATTAAAACCATTCAAGATTTATTATTACATTTTCCTCTACGTTATGAAGACCGAAGTTCTTCTTGCGCTATAGGTGATGCTACAATTGGCGAATATACCACTATTGAAGGGCGCATAATTAAAACAGAGATTATTTTTAAGCGTCGCCAAATGCTGTTATGTTATATTCAAGATGATTCTGGAATCGCTATTTTACGTTTTATGCATTTTAATGCAGGTATGAAAGCGTCGATGATAGTAGGAAAATGGATAAGTGCATATGGTGAAATAAAAAGCGGTAAAACTAATTTAGAAATTATTCATCCGCAATTTAACATCAAAGCGAATAAAGGTGAACGAGCATCGCTAAGCGATTTAAATGAAGAGCGATTTACACCTATTTATCCTTCTACATATGGATTGACACAAAATGTAATCCGTAAAATGATAAAATCGGCATTAATTTTACTAAAAAACAATTTACCAAATGAAATATTACCTGATTCATTAAGTCAAAATTATTTACCTATTTTAGATGCATTGAACATCATTCATAATCCTTCTATTACGACTGATATTGATCAGTTATTAGTTGGTGAACACCCAGCTATAAAACGTTTTGTATTTGAAGAGTTACTTGCCTATCATTTAAGCATGTTAATGATTAAAAGAGATAATCAAAAGCAACATGCTTATTCAATGCACAGTAATCAGCGATTGACTCTACCTTTTCTAGCTTCATTACCATTTAATCCAACTCATGCTCAACAAAGAGTTGTACAAGATATCTATCAAGATATGACAAAGCATATTCCAATGATGCGACTAGTACAAGGTGATGTAGGCTCAGGTAAAACTTTAGTTGCAGCTATGGCCGCCTTAAATGCGATAGAGAATGGTCATCAAGTTGTTTTAATGGCGCCAACCGAAATATTGGCAGAGCAACATTTTAATAATTTTAAACAATGGTTTGAACCATTAGGCATTACTGTAGATTGGTTATCTGGTCGATTAACAGCTAAAAATAAGCAGCAGCGATATGAAGCTTTAAAGCAAGGTGAAATCACGATGTTAGTTGGTACCCATGCGGTGTTTGTTGATAAAGTTGAATTTTCCAATTTGGGGCTAGTTATTATTGATGAACAACATCGATTTGGTGTGAATCAACGGTTAAGTTTGTGGGAAAAGGGTATTAAAAATGCCATACACCCACATCAATTAATCATGACAGCAACACCAATACCAAGAACGTTGGCAATGACAGTTTATGCAGATTTGGATGTCTCAATAATTGATGAATTACCTCCAGGACGAACCCCAGTAACCACTATTGTTATTCCTAATTCCCGTCGAGAAGAAATTATCGACAAGGTTAATCAAGCTTGTTTAAGTCATCGTCAGGTTTATTGGGTTTGTACTTTAGTGGAAGAATCAGAAACTCTAGATGCTCAAGCCGCTGAAATGTTAGTTGAGGAATTGAAAGAAAGGTTACCACACTTAAATATAGCACTTGTCCATGGCAAAATGAAATCTGATGAAAAGCAATCTGTTATGCAGGCTTTCAAAGCGGGAGAGGTTCAACTTTTAGTTGCGACAACGGTTATTGAAGTTGGGGTCGATGTGCCCAATGCAAGCTTAATGATCATTGAAAATGCTGAACGTTTAGGACTTGCTCAGCTACATCAATTACGAGGTAGGGTAGGACGAGGCAGTGCAATTTCACATTGTGTGTTAATGTATCAAGCTCCATTAAGTAAAATTGCTCAGGCTCGGATGAAAGTAATGCGTGAAAGCAATGATGGTTTTGTTATTGCCCAAAAAGATCTTGAAATTAGAGGTAGTGGTGAAATTTTAGGGACTAGGCAAATGGGGGAAGCAAATTTTAAAATTGTTGATTTAATCCGTGATCAGCATTTAATTAGCGAGGTGCAAAAAGCATCATATCTTATCTTAAGCGAGTCTCCGGAGTGTGCTAAACAACTTGTTGATTGTTGGCTTCCTGAACGGCAAAAATATATTAATGCTTAATCTTGTTCTTATTGATAAATTGCTTTTAGTTTTGAATGTTAGTGATTATTGTTTTGTTGAAATCTTTTTTTCTTACTAAGATATAACAAAATAGAAAAGAACAATAAAAAAGTGGACTTAGAAAGTTGTCCTAGTCCACATTAGTTAGCTTTTTAATTATAAAAATGAACGATATGGCAGCTCTGGTTCATCGGTAAAAATATCTCTGAATCCGCGATAATGTTGATAGTTCATTTTATGCTTATCAGTTGGATATGTATATTTCCCACCAACTTGCCAAAAGAATGGTGTAAATTGATATTCAAGACGATCTTTTTTCATTCGCCAAAGTACTTCTATTTCACGAGGATCGCTTTGGAAATTTGCCCATATATCATGATGGAATGGAATCACAACTTTGGTATTTAACGATTCCGCCGCACGTAAAATATCTGATGAAGTCATTTTATCTGTTACGCCGCGTGGGTTTTCTCCATAAGATAACAAAGCAACATCAATTTTATGATCATTACCATGTTTTGCATAATAATTCGAGTAGTGAGAATCTCCAGAATGATAAAGTGATCCGCCTGAGGTTTCGAATAAATAGTTAACCGCACGATCATCCATACCATCTAATATGGATTTATCGGTGGATGAAACACCTTTCGGTAGAGTGACTAATGAAGTTCTATCAAAAGAGTCTAAAACGCGAATAGTAATATCACCAACTTGGATAGTTTCACCTACTTTGGCAACGATACAGCGATCTTCAGGAACCCCCCAACTTTTCCATAATTCAACACATGCTTTAGGACCAATAAATTTGACTTTTGGTGAGCAGTTTTGAATGACTGCCGCTGCAACATTGACATCAATATGATCAGCATGGTCATGGGTTGCCATTACCGCATCAATCTCTTTGATTGCAAAAGGATCAAGAACGAATGGGCTAGTTCTAAGATTAGGTTGTAATTCACGTACTCCACCCATTCGCATCATTTGATGTTGTTTGTTCATTAATGGATTTGCGTGAGTTTTTTTACCTGTACCACACCAAAAATCGACAGAGATATTAGTATTACCTGCTGATTTCAACCAAATCCCTGTACAAGCAAGCCACCACATCGTAAACGTATTAGGTTTAACTTCTGTTGTTTCTATTTCTTCATTAAGCCAAGTTCCCCATTCAGGAAAGGTGTTTAATATCCAAGATTCTCTGGTAATTTCGTTTACTTTACTCATACTTTGTTCCTTTTACAATTTAATTATTAAACTAAAATCACTTCTGTGCCCTGTTCCTTTATGCTTTCAATTACTTCCTTATTTGCTTGTTTGCCAGTTATTAAAATATCAATTTTAGTAACCGGGCAAAAAAGCATGCCAGAATTTGCTTTGGTATTTATTTTAGAACTATCAACAACGACTACTAATTTTTCAATTTTTTCAAGTATTTGTTGTTCAGCTACCGCTCCCAGTATTTCATTCTTATACAGCCCATTTGGTGTTAATGTTTTACCACTGGTAAACATCCATTTTCCTGCATAAGAATCAGTTATATTTGCTATAGGATTTAGAATAATGTTTTGTGTTTTGTTATATAATCCTCCCATAATGATGACGTTTTCGTGATCATGTTCAATCAAGTAACAAGCTAAAGGAAAATAGTTGGTAATGATCGAAACATTTTTACCACATAATTCACGACCTAATAAAAATGCCGTTGAGCCACAGTTAATAACTATATTTTCATCACTTCCACACAACTTCGCCGCTCTTATGGCAATACGTGCTTTTTCATGATAATGATCGGTATTATTATTTCCTATCGGTGCCCAAATTGGTTTTTGTACTTCTATTCGCATAATGCCATTACGAACTTTTTTTACTTTTCCGTCCTGATCGAGTTTTGTAATATCTCGACGGGCTGTCGCTGGTGATATTGCAAAATAAGAAACCAATTCAGTAACTCTTACCATCCCTTTTTCATTAACCATTGCCACTATTTGGGTGTGGCGTGATATTTCGTTCATTGTACCCTCTTATTAATTTAATATGATTAAATTTGATTAAAAATGATGTTAATTATCATTTTGTATTTTGTCAATTATTTAAATATTAATATCAATAATCATAAGTTCAATTTATTGATAATAATAGTTATATTTTTAAGTTTTGCTTCTATTTTTTAAAGATAATGTGATGGATATCACAATTGCTAAGTCAATAAATTTAGAAAAGTGATCAATATCAAAATAATCACAAACAATCATTGAATGATTGTTTGTGATTGTAGAATATAACAAATGTTATTCAGCGAACTGAATAATATTAAATAGGTTGAAGTTCCATCTATGAGTTTTGCGATAGGTAATTATAAAAAAGACATTTGAAGGTTATAGATACCTTAACAATAACGTTAACGTTAGAAATGTCGATAACCAATGAGAGGGACATATGGAAGTAATTTATAACATTTTTTATATCTTTTATAGTCAAGTTATGACGAAGGCACCATTATTACTGGGCCTAGTTACCTTGCTAGGTTATTGTCTTTTAAAAAAAGATATCACCACAATTTTAAAAGGCACGATTAAAACCATTGTTGGTTTTATGCTGTTACAAGTTGGTTCAGGTGTTTTAGTTTCAACATTTAAACCCGTTATTGCTAAACTTTCCGAATATCATGGTATAACCGGATCGATTATCGATACTTATGCCTCAATGGTGGCTGTCGAAAAGGGGATGGGTGAACAATATTCATGGGTTGGTTATGCAGTATTGCTTGCATTAGCGATTAATATTTTACTGGTCATCTTTAGACGTTTCACCGGAATTAGAACCATCATGTTGACCGGTCATATCATGTTTCAACAAGTTGGTTTAATTACACTTTTCTACTTCCTATTCGGTTATGGTATGTGGGAAACCATCATCTACTCAGCAATAATTACGGCATTATATTGGGGAATTTTTTCAAATATGATGTTTAAACCGACTGAAGCGGTAACTGGCGGCGCAGGTTTTTCTATTGGTCATCAACAACAGCTAGGTTCATGGATTGCGGTGAAATTAGCGCCAAAATTGGGCGATAAAGATGATTCAGTAGATAATTTAAAATTACCAAAATGGTTACATATTTTCCACGATAGTATTGCTGCCACAACGATAGTGATGACAATCTTCTTCGGCATTATCCTTCTTTCATTTGGTTTGGATAATTTACAAACAATGGCAGGGTCAACTCATTGGACTATCTACATTTTCGAAACCGGACTTAAATTTGCCGTAGCCATCCAAGTTATTGTTGGTGGTGTAAGAATGTTTGTAGCTGAGTTATCTGAAGCATTTAAGGGAATTTCTGAAAAATTAATACCAAATGCAGTGTTGGCTATCGATTGTGCGGCTATCTATGCTTTTTCACCTAACGCCATGGTATTTGGTTTTATTTGGGGGGCATTAGGTCAATTTTTAGCAATAGCGCTTTTACTGGTATTTAAATCGCCAATCATGATTATTCCTGGTTTTATTCCTATGTTTTTCTCTAATGCCACCATTGGCGTATTTGCCAATCATTATGGTGGATGGAAAGCGGTAATGAAACTCTGTTTTGTTATGGGAATGGTTGAGGTTCTAGGCTCTGCTTGGGTAATTAATATTTTCGCCCAAAATGGTACGCCAATTGATTCTTGGATGGGAATGGCTGATTGGGCAATCTTATTCCCGCCGATTTTACAAGGTTTATCTTTCTCTCATCTATTTATCTATGTCTTGATTGCGTTATCTCTGGTCTATATGTTCTTTGCAGCTAAATCATTAAGAGCTGAAGAAGCCTTACAAAAACAACAACCGACCAATGATATTCATGATGATGTTAATGAAGCCGTAGTTGAAAAAATGGATGAAGTGGCAATTAGTGAAGGTCAACCGATTCGTATTCTTGCTGTTTGTGGTAGTGGTCAAGGATCATCAATGATGATGAAGATGAAAATTGCCAATTATTTAGATAAAAAAGGTATCGCAAATGTCATGGATTCATGCGCAGTTACGGATTACAAATCAAAACTACCTAATGTCGACATTATTGTTGCTTCTAAACATTTGATTCATGAAATCGAGGTTAATGAAGGACAACATGCGTTAGGTGTCCAAAACATGTTAAATCCTCAAACTTTCGGCGATGAACTTATTGAGCTTATCAATAAAGTGAATGGTAAATAGGCAGAATATTAAAGGAGTCCAACAATGGCTTTCAAAGAATCATTAATTGAAAATAACTCTATTTTACTTAAAGCAGAAGCTGCAAGTTGGCAAGACGCGGTTAAGTTAGGAACAGATATGCTAGTTGCGTCTAAAGCGATTGAGCCTCGTTATTATGATGCCATCATTCAATGCGTTAAAACCATGGGGCCTTATATCATTATTGCTCCTAATTTGGCCATGCCACATGCTCGACCAGAAGATGGCGTTAATCGTACGGCTTTTGCATTAGTAACTTTGAAAAAACCTGTTTATTTTGAGGGGGAAGCAGATCCTGTTGATGTCCTAGTTACCCTCGCCGGCAGTACTTCTGATCAGCATATGGAAGGATTAATGGAAGTGACTCAAATTTTAGATGATGAAAATAGTGAGACAGGTGTTGATCTGGATAAATTGAGACGTTGTAACAGCAAAGAAGATGTTTATGCGGTTATCGATCGCGCGCTAAATGGAGGCTAAATGATGTTTCAAGCATTAAAAGAACGCGTACTACAGGCTAATTTATTGCTACCACAATATAATTTAGTCACCTTTACATGGGGAAATGTATCAGAAGTGGATCGTGCAAAGGGGGTCATGGCCATTAAACCATCTGGGGTTGAGTACAGTGATATGACCATAGATGATATTGTTGTGGTTTCATTAACCGGTGAAATTGTCGAAGGCAAACTAAATCCTTCTAGTGATACCGCAACTCATCTGGAACTCTATAAGGCATTTGCAAATATTGGCGGAATTGTACATACCCATTCTCGCTATGCAACCGTTTGGGCACAGGCTGAATTGGATATTCCTGCATTAGGTACCACTCATGCTGACTATTTTTATGGCGATGTACCTTGTAGTCGCAGACTAACTGATAGTGAAATCGCCACAGATTACGAAAAAAATACCGGACTCGTTATTATCGAGGAATTTAAACATCGCGGTATTGATCCTATGGCAATGCCTGGGGTTATTGTCTCTGGTCATGCGCCATTTTGTTGGGGTAAAAATGCCTTAAATGCGGTACACAATGCTGTGGTACTTGAAGAAGTCGCAATGATGGCAATTTCAACTCGACAACTTAATCAAACCATCAAAATTCAACAAACATTATCCGATAAGCACTATTTTCGCAAACATGGCGCTAATGCTTATTATGGTCAAAAATCAAATTAGATAAGGAAACCAACATGACAACACCAAAATTACAAATTGCTTTAGATCAAACAGAACTAACCTCAGCATTGGAGGTGGCAAAAAATGTTTCAGGATTTGTTGATATTATCGAAGTTGGCACTATTCTCGCCTTTGGTGCCGGAATAGAAAGCGTTAAAAATCTAAGAAAATTATATCCTAACCATATATTAGTCTGTGATTTAAAAACGACTGACGGTGGAGCGATATTAGCTAAAATGGCTTTCTCAGCTGGGGCTAACTGGTTAACGGTTTCGGCTGCAGCGCATATAGCTACCATTGAAGCGTGTAAAAAAGTGGCTGACGAATTTAATGGCGAAATTCAGATCGAATTATATGGTCATTGGACACTCGAAGATGCCAAAGCATGGCGAAAATTGGGGATTAAACAGGCTATTTATCATCGTTCTCGTGATGCTGAATTAGCTGGTATTGGTTGGGGAGAGGATGATTTGGTTAGAATGCGACAATTGTCAGATTTAGGTCTTGAACTTTCCATAACGGGCGGAATTATTCCTGAAGATATTCACCTATTTGCAGGAATTAAAACCAAAGCCTTTATTGCTGGTCGAGCTCTTGCTAGTGAAAATGGTAAACAAACTGCTCAAGCTTTAAGAGAGCAAATTGCTAAATATTGGTAATAGATGCGATGCAGTCAGTAAAATGACTGCATATTTGATGTTCAAATAAATATTATTAGGTTTTATTATGGCAAAATTTGCAATTAATCCGACCAATCAATCTAATTATATTGGTATTTATGAAAAGGCATTACCTAATGAGCTTACTTGGCAAGAAAAACTGCACGAAGCGAAAACATTAGGATTTAATTTTATCGAGATATCAATTGATGAATCAGAACAGCGAAGAGCAAGACTTAATTGGTCAGATGATGAGATTTATCGATTAAAGCGATTATGTGAACAGTATGGACTACCATTGCATTCTATGTGTTTAAGTGCTCATCGTAAATTTCCATTTGGATCTGCCGATAAAAGTATACGTCAGCAAGCCAAAGTTATTATGAATAAAGCACTGATGCTCGCCTATAAACTAGGAATAAGGGTAATTCAATTAGCTGGATATGATGTTTATTATGAACCAGCCAATTTACAGACTCACCAGCGATTTATTGCGGGAATGCAGTGGTCAGCGAAACAAGCTGAAAAAATGGGGATAATGCTTGCCGTTGAAATCATGGATACTAGTTATCTCAATTCACTCAGTAAGTTTGAAATTCTAAAAAAAGAGGTCAATTCTCCTTATTTTATGGCTTATCCAGATGTAGGGAATATTTCTGGTTGGAATTATGATGTCTGTACAGAGCTTATGTTAAGTCGAGAGCACATTGTTCAAATACATCTAAAAGATACTTATAAGGTTAAAGCTAATTATTCTGGTCAGTTTAGAGATTTAACTATTGGCGAAGGGGAGGTTGATTTTCTTGCTATATTTAAAATACTAAAACAGATAAATTATACTGCTCCGCTTGTTATTGAAATGTGGGCAAAAGATCATAAATGGAGAGAAAACATTATAACAGCTCAAAAACGACTCAAAACCATAGCCGAGAATGCCGAATTTGTTCTGTTTAATTGATTTCTATCTTATCATGAATTATCAATGTTCCATGTTTCATGAATTCTAAAAATGGAGCATTGATATACTTTATAAATCATTTGAAGATATATAGTTAATCCAATTATGGTAACTTTAGATTTATTAGTTGCTATTATAATTTTATTTTTAGACTCTCTGATTATCAATAATAAAATAATTATTATGATTAATTGAACTAAATTTCAGCGATACTATGATGTAAGCGTTGTAATTTATATTCAATTTTTATATAACTTTTTATTATCAATAGCATAAAATTATTCAAATTTTTTTGTATCTTGCTTAGAAAACTTAATGATTTGTTCTTTGCACGAATATGGCTATCGTGTAATATAGTCTTCATTATAAATCTGATTAAATTGCGAATATTTTATGAAATCCGCTCTAAAACTCTTTTCTCTTTTTTTAGTTATTTTCACATTATTAGGCTGTGGTTTAAAAGGTCCACTTTATTATCCTGCAGATCAGTCAAATGCAATTATTGAATCTAATGATACAAATAAATTGGCTTAAAGGAATAATATAATGGACTTTTTACATTATCAAAATGGCCATTTATTGGCGGATAACGTTGCTATTTGTGATTTGGCTAATCAATATGGTACCCCTTTATATGTTTATTCTGCTGATCATATAACTAAGCAATTTCTTTCTTATCAAGATTCTTTAAAAAATAAGAAGCATTTGATTTGTTATGCAGCAAAAGCGAATAGCAATTTATCTGTTTTAAACTTATTAGCTAAACTTGGTGCAGGTTTTGATATTGTTTCACAAGGTGAATTAGAGAGAGCTTTAAAAGCTGGTGCTGATCCTAAAAAAATTGTATTTTCAGGAGTTGCAAAATCTGTTGTTGAAATTAGACGTGCGCTTGAAGTAGGAATTAAATGTTTTAATGTTGAATCCGAACCTGAATTATATCGTATCAATGACATTGCACATCAATTAGGGAAAATAGCTAGTATTTCTTTACGGATTAATCCTGATGTAGATGCAAAAACCCATCCGTATATTTCAACAGGATTACGTGAAAACAAATTTGGGATAAGTTATCAATTAGCTTTAGATACTTATCGTAAAGCAGCATCATTAAATAATATTAAAATAGTCGGTATTGATTGTCACATTGGCTCTCAATTAACCGAGTTATCGCCTTTTCTTGACGCAGCTGATCGTATATTGGCATTAGTTGACCAACTAGCAGCAGAAAATATTCATCTTGAGCATATTGATTTAGGTGGAGGGTTAGGTGTTTGTTATCATGATGAACAGCCACCATCAGCGACATTACTGGTATCAAAACTAATTGAAAAGTTAAAAAATTATCCTGAACTTGAAATTGTTTTCGAACCAGGTAGATCAATCGTTGCCAATGCTGGATTATTAATTACTACAGTTGAATATACTAAGCATCAAGATGGCAATCATTTTGCGATTGTTGATGCCGGAATGAATGATCTGATTCGACCAGCTCTTTATCAAGCGTGGATGCAAGTCCTACCTGTTAAAGAATCAACAGATTCGAATACCCAAAAGATTTATAATATTGTTGGGCCAATTTGCGAATCTAGTGATGTATTAGCTTATCAACGTGAACTCTCAGTTGAACAAGATGATCTGTTAGTTATTTGTAGTGCAGGTGCTTATGGTTTTAGTATGGCATCTAATTATAATAGTCATCCTCGACCGGCAGAAGTCATGCTTGAAAATGGTAATCAGCATAAATTGATTCGAGAGCGTGAAACTTTTGATGATTTATGGCGTGGTGAATTAGTATTATAATTCATTATAAAGCTGATAAATATGTTTTCTAAATTTTGCTTGATAAATCCATATAATCAAACAAATATGATGAAAAAGTAAAAAATACTGATGATTTACAATAAAAGGTAACTAGAGATGAACTTTTCAAAAATGCATGGACTGGGTAATGATTTTATGGTTATTGATGCAGTAACGCAAAATGTTCATCTTTCAAGTGAAATGATCAAACGTATGTCAGACCGATATACAGGAATTGGGTTTGATCAGCTACTTATTGTTGAGCCACCTTATTCTCCTGAAAGTGATTTTCATTACCGTATATTTAATGCCGATGGTTCTGAGGTTGAGCAATGTGGTAATGGCGCTCGTTGCTTTGCTCGCTTTGTGCGATTAAAAGGATTGACTAAAAAAAGAGTGTTAAAAGTCAGCACTATGAAAGGTAATATTGTTTTGACGGTGAATGATGATGAAACCGTTCGGGTTAATATGGGAACACCAATTTTTGAGCCTAATAAAATTCCTTTCAAAGCCATTAAAGAAGAAAAAACTTATATTATTCGATCACAAGAACAAACAGTTTTATGTGGTGTCGCCTCTATGGGGAACCCGCATTGTGTAATTCAAGTTGAAGATGTGCTAACTGCTCAAGTATTAACTTTAGGTCCGCTATTAGAGCAACATGAACGCTTTCCTGAAAAAGCGAATATTGGTTTTATGCATATTATTGATCGAGATAATATTAATTTGCGTGTTTATGAAAGAGGCGTGGGTGAAACTCAAGCTTGTGGAACAGGAGCTTGCGCCGCTGTTGCTGTTGGCATTAATCAAGGATTATTAAACCAGCGGGTGAATGTTAATCTACCCGGAGGAAAATTAATAATAGATTGGAAAGGTAATCAGTCGCCGCTTTATATGACTGGACCAGCTACACATGTATATGATGGTTATATTGCTATTTAATTGCGCTAAACTTTATGAATTTTATTAACTGATTACATAAAGACAATGAAATAAATTATGGTCGTAAAAAAAACACAAACATTGAAGTTAAAACAGCCGCGACGAAAAAAATCATTTGTTAAATTAAATGATGAAATGGTTAGCCAATATATTATTGATAACCCAGATTTTTTTATTCGAAATGCGACTCATATTGAACGCATGCGCGTACCACACCCTGTGCGAGGTATGATTTCACTACCTGAATGGCATATGGCAAGGCAACGTAATAAAATTAGTCAACTCGAGTCAGAAATCACATTACTGATGGAGCACGCAAGTGCTAACGAATTACTCTTTAATCAGTTAATAAAATTGCAATTTCAATTAATAAAAGCAAAAGATATAAACGAATTATTAGATTCTTTAAAAATTTGGGCCAAAGATTTAGGACTTAGTGGTGCCTATTTATATTTATTTGATGATAAATGGTTACTTAGTGCACCATCAAATTATCATTATTTAGCTTTAAACTCCTCGCAGTTTGATTTTATTCGTGTAAGACATTTACAGTATAGCCAATTTTATTTGGGGTCATTAAATACAACTGAATTAGATTTTTTATTACCTAAACATGGTTATGTTGGCTCTGTAGCTTTATCACTATTGGGGCAATTTGGTGATCTTGGTTTATTAATGTTTACGAGTACAGATCCTCAGCATTATCAGACTGGACAAGGAACCTTGTTGTTAGAAAAGATCAGTGAAATATTGCCAATTCTTATTGAAAAATGGATTATGCGAAAAAAGTAAGGAAATATGATGGTTAAAATTAATCCTAATTACTCTTCTTTTTTAACCGGGCCTGTTGAGCATTTTTTAAATTATTTGAAATCTGAAAAACAACTTAGTATAAATACTCAAATTAACTATCGTCGTCAACTTTATGCGCTTATTGATTTAACTGAAGGCTTAGATATTACTAAATGGCAGGATATTGATTCATCTGCTGTGAGGTTACTTATTAGTCGCAGTCGACAAACCGGCCTACAAGCTCGTAGTTTATCATTAAGATTATCTGCATTACGCAGTTTTTTTGATTGGATGGTTAAAAACGATCAAATCTCAGCCAATCCAGCCCGTGGTGTATTAAACCCTAAATTGGGTCAACATCTTCCAAAAAATATTGATATCGATGAGATCAATCAACTACTTGATATTGAGTATAGTGATCCGCTTTCTGTACGTGATAGAGCAATGTTAGAAGTAATGTATGGCTCAGGATTACGACTTTCTGAATTAGTGAGTCTCAATTGCCGAGAATTAAATTTAACTGAAGGTGAAGTCCGAGTAACAGGAAAGGGTAATAAAGAGAGAAAATTACCTTTAGGCCGAGAGTCAATTAAATGGATTGAGCACTGGTTAACTATGCGAAATGATTTAAAGCCACAAGATGATGCCGTTTTTATCTCTAAACTGGGTAAGCGTATATCACCACGAAATGTTGAAAAACGGTTTGCACAATGGGGTGTAAAGCAGGGATTAAGTTCACATATTCATCCGCATAAACTGCGCCATTCATTTGCTACTCATATGCTTGAATCGAGCGGTGATTTACGCGCAGTACAAGAATTACTAGGTCATGCGGATTTATCCACCACCCAAGTTTATACCCATTTAGATTTTTCGCATTTATCAGAAGTTTATGATTCGGCTCATCCAAGAGCTAAAAGAGGAAGAAAATAATGCACTTTTATCGTTCAATTAACTGCATTAAAGCAATCACATTCGATCTTGACGACACTTTATATGACAATAGTACGATTGTTGATAAAGCTGAAGAGGAAGTGATAAAAAACTTACAACAATATGAGCCATTACAGTATCTAACCTTGGATTTGTATTATCAAGAAAAAAAGTTGGTTCTTGCTGTAAATCCAGAAATATATCATGATGTTATAGATTGGCGAGTTGAGACAATCAAATCGTTATTAAATAAAACCAATATCCCTTCAAATGAATATAGCAAGATTATTGATGAGGCTATTGATTGTTTTAATTTTTGGCGTCATAAAATGGTTGTTCCTAAATCAACACATATATTACTAACTAAATTAGCCAATAAATACCCATTAGGTGTGATTACTAATGGTAATGTTGATATAAACAGAATCGGTTTAGGTGACTATTTTAAATTTTCGCTAAGAGGTGGTCCTGATGGTCGCTCAAAACCATTTCCCGAAATTTTTGCTTTAGCCGCTCAGAAATTAGCTATTCCTAATAATTATATTTTGCATGTTGGTGATAATTTGCAGACAGACGTCAATGGTGCGATCAATAATGGTTTTTTAGCTTGTTGGATTAATATTTTTGGTAAGGATATTTATCATCTTTCAGATGCTAGATGTTTACCACATATTGAAATAACACAATTGCCAGAATTAGATAATCTGTTATAATTCAGTGCATATATGTATAAAAAGACAGGCATTAAATGTTTATTACATTTAATGCCTGTCTTTGTTCTTTTTTATACCTACTTATAATAATTATAAATACAATGAAAAAATTAAAAACGTTTACAACATTTACAACATTAATACTAATTAATGTTTGCTATAATTGCGATGGGTTAACACATCATGGAAAATAAACAGTCATTATTAATCGACCTAAACACTGAACAAAAAAATGCTGTTACAACTGATAGCCAATACACCATTGTTCTTGCTGGTGCGGGAAGTGGTAAAACACGTGTATTAGTTCATAGAATTACTTGGTTGTGTGTTGAAAAAAATTATTCACCAAACTCAATTTTTGCCGTTACCTTTACCAATAAAGCGGCGGCTGAAATGCAAGAGCGTATACAAGGTTTAGTTGGTGAAGGATACTTAAATGGTATGTGGGTAGGAACTTTTCATGGTTTAACCCACCGTTTGTTGCGTATGTTTTCTCAACAAGCTAAATTACCTGAGAATTTTCAACTTATTGATAGTGAAGATCAGATCCGCCTTATCAAACGAATTTTTCGTGAACTTAAAATTGATGAAAAGGAATGGTCACCAAAAGAGTGTGCTAACTTTATCTCCACGCAAAAAGAAAAAGGACTTAGGGCAGATAATCTAAAACCAGAAGATTCGAAACAAGCAATGTGGCAAACAATTTATCGTGATTATCAAGCAATTTGTGATAGAGTTGGTTATGTTGATTTCTCAGAGTTAATTTTGAGAGCATATGAATTGCTTTGTAGTAATGAAACTGTTTTAAATTATTGTCGCCATCGTTTTTCAAATATATTAATAGATGAATTTCAAGATACTAATAAAATTCAATATTGGTTGGTGAAAAAATTAGCTGGTGACACAGCAAACGTAATGATTGTTGGTGATGATGACCAGTCAATTTATAGTTGGCGTGGAGCTAATGCTGATAATTTACAAATGTTCATCGATGATTATCCAGAAACTGAAATCATTCGTTTAGAGCAAAATTATCGATCGACAGGCATTATTTTAGACTCTGCAAATAAGTTGATTGCTAATAACCTCAATCGTTTGGGTAAAAATTTATGGACCGACAGTGGTGACGGAGAAAAGATTTCACTATATATTGGTTTCAATGATATTGATGAAGCACGATTTGTTGTAGGTCAAATAAAAAAATATCATGCTGATAATCATAATTATGCTAGCTGTGCCATTTTATATCGTAATAATGTGCAATCACGTATTTTTGAAGATACCTTATTACAAGCCGGTATACCTTATCAAATTTATGGTTCAATAAGATTCTATGAAAGGCAAGAGGTTAAATTAGCTTTAGCTTATTTACGATTATTGCATGACCATGATAATGATATGGCATTTGAAACTACGGTAAATACCCCAACTCGTGGCATAGGCAGTGTCACTTTAGATAAAGTTAGATTATGTGCTAAGCAGAATAATATTTCGTTATGGGATGCATGTTTAATGCTGATCGAAAAAAATGCTTTAGCTGAAAGACAACGCTCAGGTATTAGTCGTTTTTTAGAATTAATGGAATCTATTCATGTCGAAGTTAATGAATTACCATTTTATAAACAATTAGATGCAATTATTAAATTATCTGGCGTATTGCAAATGTATGAACAAGAACCTGGTATTAAAGGACAAGCTAGATTAGATAATCTAGAGGAACTTGTTTCATCTGCAGAGCAATTTTTTAGAGTTAACCAAGATAATGTAATTCAAGACAATGAAACTGGCAAAACCTTAACTGTTTTAGAATCATTTTTAGCATTTACCTCTCTTGAAAGCCGTGACGTAGTAAATCAACAAGATTCGGTGCAATTAATGACGTTACATTCAGCGAAAGGTTTAGAGTTTGACAATGTCTTTATTGTTGGTTTAGAGGAGGGTCTTTTCCCTGCACTACGCTCTCAAGAACGAGAAAAAATGGAAGAAGAAAGACGCTTAGCTTATGTTGGTATTACCCGAGCTCGTAAGTTTTTAACTCTCTCTTTGTCTGAATCAAGGCGACTTTATGGCCGTGAGGAGCGTAATTTGCCATCACGTTTTTTAGCTGAATTACCAACTGAAAATTTGCAAGAAATCAATTCTCGAGCTAATTTAACATCATATAATAATGATTCTTCCAATAAAAATGAGCAGTTCTACCAAGATCGTAAAAAGTCATATATTAAGAAGAAAAAAGAAAGCGATGGATACACATTAGGTAGGAAAGTTAAGCATAATCGTTTTGGTGAAGGTACCATTGTTAATTTAGATGGTGAAGGTGAGCATAGACGAGTGCAAATTGCTTTCATTCATGAAGGGGTTAAATGGCTAGTAGTGAAGCTGGCAAATCTTACCTTAATGTAAATGATAGATTCTAAATAATTAAAGGATGCTAAGTTTTAGCTTAGTATCCTTTTTGGATTATTATTGCTCTGATTGCTCTTGTACTGATAAAGCAAATATCTCTTCAAATGATTGATCTGTTCGATTACATATCCATTTGTCATCAATCAAATCAAAATGATAACCTTGCTTTTGTGTTGCTAACCAAACTTGAAAAAGTGGTTCTTGAGTATTAACGATAATTTTACTATTGTTTGGAAAACTAATGGTAATAACGTTGCCGTTAGTTTCATAATCGAGGTCTATATCATGTTCGTCAGCGTATTTATCTAGATATAATTCAATTTGATAAAAAAGTTGATCCGTTAAGGCATGGAATTGCGTGATATTCATATTGATGTGATTACAATTTTGTAGTTAATAAATTGATATTAGCATAAAAAAAAATACTCTGCCACCGCTAGGTGGCAAGTGTAAAAACGAATGAAAATGGAACTAACTGTTTAATGGTAAGGAACAAGCAATAACCATTAATTTATGCTTTTCATCGCCTTTTTCTGCTCTCATCCATCGACTAGGAATATCAATAGTGTTTATCAATTTACCTTCGGCAAAATAGTTCTCGATAAGTTCAATTTTACCTTTTGCAATTTCTTTTTTATCACAATTAGCATAATAATTAATAACTACAGTGTGATATGGTGTTTTTACATTATCAATATTTTGAACTAACGCTGGAACATAATTAGAAACTTCTTTAAAAATACGAATTTTATTGTTATAAGGATGTATTTTTATAGATTTTTTATCAAGATAGGAATAACCAATAGTGTTGTCCTCATCAGTTTTAGATAGAGGTGTAAATTGAGCACCAATTTTAGGATTACTTAGCATTACCTGTACCTCTTTAGCTTGAGAGGCTAATTCAGCTTCAGTAAGTGGTTTCTTTTCTTCTGCATGAGTGATAGCGGTAAAAGAAAAGAGCATTAAAAATAAACATAATTTTTTCATTTAAATTTTATCTCCCTCTTTTGAGCTATTTTCAATTGGTTTATTTTGTTGAGTTTGAGACTGTTTTTCTTGAGCTTCTTTTTGTTCTTTTTCTTGTTGTTTTTTCAATTTATAAGCTTTGATCTTTTCTTGACGCACTTTATCCATCTGTTCATCAAGTGGTTTCATATCAGGGCGATCTTTATAAAGAATGTCTTTCTTAATATCTCCTTGAATAGAACAGAGTATACGGTTTTGATTATCAGTAAAAGTTTCTAAATAAAGAGATTTTTCAATGGTACCAAGTTTGGGGACAACACCATCAATCGAGTAGGGATTATCTTGCCATACTGGTGATTTTGCATTTCGATCATAAATTTTGGCATTGGCAATATAAACATTGTTATTATATTGTAACCATTTTAAATTATTAAGTGTTTTAGTAATTTCCTCTTGGCTATTATCGAAGATAAAGCCCCAATAGTAATATTGTCCCGATAAATTGGTTGGAATATAGATGTTTTGATAGCCAGTTATTGTTAATCCGTGGTATTTAAGAGGTTTTTTGAAATTAACTTTATCTTTATTTTGTTGATAAATTGATTCTACAGGAATATAAGTAACATTATCTGTTGTTGTTAAATCAACATATTCGCTGAATAATTGTTTATTTTCAGCCAATTGTTCAAAAAAATGGTTATCACAAGCGAGAAAACTATCTACTATCTTATCTGTAATGCTTACGGTATCGTTCTGCGCCAGAGCCATGCAAGAAACGAAAGAAGAACAAACAAGCACAGTAAGTTTTTTTATTATCATAAAGCGGTTCCTTTCACCAAAATCACGCTAATTGTTTGTAATAGTATTGTAAAGTAATGTAAATATTTGTGTCAATCTAATTCAAATTATTTTGAACTAAAATTAGTAAGTCACCGTTTTTAAAAGAGATTTCTACTTTATCATTAATGGCTTTGTTACGTAAACTAATGCAGCCGCCAAGAACTAATGTTTGATCTTTTAAGGGGTATTCAAAGCCAGTTATAGTCAAATTAGTTACCGTCGACAATGGCATTAACGAAATAATATGATTTTTTACGTGGTCAATAATCTGATGATGATCAGCGAAGAAAAAATAGCAATAATTGTCATAAAACAACATTTTGAACTGATGATAGTATTGCATAGCTATAGACAAGTTACCTAAGAAATGATCACTAGCTCCACCTGATGCACCATATATTGTAAATTTTGTAACACCTTTACTATTTAAAAATAGTAATGCTTTTTCGAAATCAGGCTTAGATTGATCTGGAGTATGAATAATTTGTGTTTTTGACGGAATTGCCCTAGTTGAGTCAATGCTATCTAAATCTCCGATAATAAAATCAGGTTCAACGGCTGATTTAAATAAATAGCTATGATATGCACCATCAGTACAGGCAATATAAGTATAATCTTTTATATTACTAGGAATATCTTTTGGAGGTTCACCATTGACAAATAGTAGTGCTGTTTTTTGGGGCATGATTATTCCCATTAAATTAATTTATAGTGTTAATGTATAAGCCATAATAATTGCATCTTCTTGATGGCCATCAACAGTTGGATAATAATTTTTTCTGACTGTTATTTGATTAAAGCCAATTGAATGATATAACTCAATTGCTGGCGTGTTAGATTCTCTAACTTCTAACCACAGAGTTGAAATAACCTGTGGTGAGTTTATGGCTGTTAAATTATCAATTAAATGATTTAATAATGCTTTAGCTAATCCCTGTTGTCTATAGGCAGGATGTATTGCAATATTAAATAAAGTTGCTTCATCGGCAACTTGTTGGCAAATACAAAAGCCGACCAGTTTATTATCAACGGTTATTTTAAGATTAATATAACGTTCACCTTGATTTGAAAAAAAAGTTTCTTTAGACCAAGGGATAGGGTGGCATATGAGCTCTAACTCATAAGCTGCCGTTAAATCATGTTCATTCAGGATGGAAATTGTTTTCATATTCACATAACTGCTGCCAAAGTTTACGTTTTTGTTGTGGATCTTTCGCTAGCGAATCTAAATCACTGGTATTTATGGTTAAATTATTTTGCCATGGTTCATTGCTAAGCACATCTATAAACCATGTCACTATTTTCACTTCATCCGCCGAAATAATTAATTGCGAAGGGGTAAGAAATAATACTTGTTCTTCTGTTAAACGGATGGCTTTTAAAATATCGTAATATATTTTTTGTGTTGGTTTTTGTTTAGCAACGACAATTAAACGAATTTTTTCGTCTATATGAGTCGCAAGTTCTCCCTGGAATACGGTCGAATTGCGTAAAACATATTGAGTAATATTACATTGCTTAAGATACCAATCAGTTTGTGTCATTGTCAGATTACGGTTTTACTAGGGATTAAAGAAAGTTAATTGTATAATCTTCGCTTCAATTTATAAAGGTTTTTCATTGAGGCATTATGGCAACATCTGTTTTTACTCCAGCTAGCCAAGTACTTGAACGTCATCAGTCATTTTTTGATGATAAAAATATTCTTATTGCTGGTGATATTCAAGACAATTATCCTGCGATTATTGCAGCAAATATCGTCAAGATTCATTGTTCCCAATATCATACTTTTTTAAGCTTTAAAAATAGTAAACGAGCTAATAACACTATATTTTCGCTCTATCCTGATACATCTTTTTATAGTGATATAAATACCCTCATTTATTATTGGCCTAAAACCAAGAGTGAAGCACAATTTCAGTTATCATATTTATTGAACAATATGCCTAAAGATAGTGATATTTTTATCATTGGTGAAAATCGTTCTGGGGTAAAAAGTGTGGAAGGGCTGTTAAGTAACTTTGGTTCTATCCAAAAAATAGATAGTGCAAGACGATGTGGTTTATATCATTTTCGAGCTGATAGTCGTTTGGCTTTTGAAGTAAAAGACTGGTGGTTTAGTTATCACTTAACGATTGAAAATCAGGATATCGAAATTAAAAGCTTGCCAGGTGTCTTCAGCCAAAAAGCCTTAGATGCAGGAAGTGAGCTGTTATTAAATGCACTTATGGATCATAGTGATATTATCAAAGGAAATATCCTTGATGTCGGTTGCGGCTCGGGCATATTATCAACAGTAATAGGTAAACTAAATCAAGATATAAGCTTAACATTAACTGATGTAAGTAGTGCTGCATTAGAATCAAGTAAAGAGAATTTAGCTGCTAATAACATTGTGGCACGTGTTATTGCTAGTGACGTGTTTTCAGATATAAGCGATAAATATCATTTAATTATCTCTAATCCACCTTTTCACGATGGCAAAGAAACAAGTTATACCGCAGTTAATAAGTTGATTAAGGAAGCAAAAAAACACTTAAAACTAAATGGTTATCTTTGTATTGTGGCAAATTCATTTTTACCATATCAATCGATCTTGGATGAAACATTTAAAAGTGTTGAAATTATTGCTCAAACGACTAAATTTAAGGTTTATTTAGCCAGTCATTAACATTTAAATCAGTATCATTAAATGGTCATGCGTGAATTTATTCAATTAAATCACGCGTGAAAACTGTTGTTGTCGCACCAATCGACGCATATAAATATCAAAACACATGCAAATATTACGAATTAAAAGCTGGCCTTTAGATTGAACATTGATGCTATCTTGATTAACGACAACTAATCCATCTTGTTCTAGTGGTGCAAGTAGTTTTAAATCTTCAGCAAAATAGTCATCAAATTGGATATGGTAATGTTGTTCAATCTGTTTTTTATCAAGCTGAAAATGGCAAATAAGTTGTTTAATAACATCTCGACGTATTTTATCATCACGATTTAAGGTAAATCCTTTCCATAAACCATGTCCTTTTTGTTCTACTTGATCTTGGTAACTTCTTAAATCTTTTTGGTTTTGGGCATAACTGTCTCCCAACATACTTATCGCTGATACACCAAGACCAAGTAAATCGGCATCCCCTTTAGTAGTATAACCTTGAAAGTTGCGATGTAATTTGTTTTGTTGTTGTGCGATAGCTAACTCATCAGTTGGTTTTGCAAAATGATCCATACCTATAAATTGGTAACCAGCGAGAGTCAATTTTTCAATACTGGTTTGTAATATTTTCAATTTCTGACTCGCATTAGGTAAATCATTATCTTTGATCTTACGTTGGGCAGCAAATCGACTAGGTAAATGTGCGTAATTAAAAACACTTAATCTATCAGGTGAAATATCAATCACTTTATTTAATGTTTCGGTGAAACTTTCAACAGTTTGCTTAGGTAATCCGTAAATTAAATCTAGACTAATAGAACGAAAGTTATTTTTTCTTGCTTGGGTAATTAGTGAACGGATCAAGTTTTCATCTTGCTCGCGATTAATTAAATTTTGAATTTCATGATTGAAATCTTGGATCCCCATACTTAACCGATTAAAGCCAACATTAGCTAGATGATCAATCGTTTGTGGACTTATTTCTCTTGGATCTATTTCAATGGATAGTTCGGCATCTTGAGCAAAGTTAAAGTGTTTTTTGATCGATGAGAGCAAGCGGCTAATTTCAGCATCAGTTAAAAAAGTAGGGGTGCCGCCGCCCCAATGCATTTGTGTTACAGTCCGGTTTTTAAATAATCTGGACTGTTTAGCGATCTCGATATCTAATACATCAAGGTATTTAGTGACTTTGTGGGTTTGTCGTGTAATCAGTTTGTTACAACCACAAAAGTAACAAAGTTTATGGCAAAACGGAATATGTACATACAGCGATAATGGTCGTTCAGGATAAAGGTTGGTCGCTAAAATGAAATCTTGTTCAGTAAACTGTTCGTTAAATTCAAGTGCTGTTGGATAAGAGGTATATCTTGGACCTGAATAGTTATATTTTTCAATTAACGCTTGATCCCATAACTGGGTTTGAATCACATTTTTATTTAATCCTGCGTTTGACATTGTCATTTCCATAACGTTTTGCTGTATTACGTTGTTTTGCTCTTATTTGTGTTTTTAATTTAATGTAATTAGTTTTTTTTAAATATAATAATGTGCAAATAAATAATCCTAAATATAAACCTAGCATAATCAATAGTAGCATGGTGGTATATGACTCTTTATCGTGGTTATTTTGTATATAAGATTATTGATGTTTATAATGCATATTTAACTAAAACTAACTTAATTACGTTTAAGTAGACTGACGATATCTTCTTTGGTTTCTTCTTGCTCATCCTCGAAATCTTCATCTTCATAACCTAATATTTGCATAAGTTTGTCTATACGGTTTAGTTTATTATCAAGATAAGTTTGTTGCTCGTCAGTTAAGATTTTACCTTGCTCTACCAAATCTAGTAATTGATCCAGTTTAGTATCATTTTCAAGTTGTTCTAATTCTTGTTGTGGTGTTAACTTGGCTTTAGTTATTTTGGGTTGATTAATTTTATCTATATTTTTAATAGATGAATTATCATCTATTACCAATGAAATTGGTTTTTTACTGCCAACACGAGGATCTTTTATTGTTTTAGTTGCTTTGTTATTTTGATTGTTATCTTGACCATTAAAACGTGAACCACTCGGTAAACCTTTATGTTTACGTTTGCGCTTTAACTCACGAGATTCTTCATTAATCTCTTGGCGGGTTTTTTTAGGTTTTTGTTTTGATTTATTTTTTAACATACAATCTCAATTTAATATCTGATTATTAACTCACTAAACGTATTTTACCAGTAAGTCATCAATATAGCTATGAGCATGAGATAATACCAATTTATGATTGTAAAAAAATAGATTTAGTATAATCTGAGCCAAATTATTTATATCAGCTAGCAATAGAGAATAAAATATGACAAATCATTTGAGCCCTTACATGCAATTTACCCGACAAGAATGGGCGAGCTTGCGTAATGCGGTACCAATGACTTTAACGCCAGAAGAATTGACTTCATTACAAGGTATTAATGAAGATTTATCCATGGATGAGGTAAGTGAAATTTACTTGCCTTTATCTCGATTACTCAATTATTATATAAGCAACAGTTTTAGCCGCCAGGCAGTGTTATCAAAATTTTTAGGGAAAAGTCAAAAAATACCTTATATTATTGGTATTGCAGGTAGTGTAGCTGTTGGTAAAAGCACTACCGCCCGTGTCCTAAAAGCATTGTTGACTCGTTGGCCAGAGCATCGGAAAGTTGCATTGGTGACAACCGATGGTTTTTTATATCCTAACCGTTATCTTGAAGAACGTGGTATCATGAATAAAAAAGGATTTCCACAATCCTATGATATCAAAAAATTACTTAATTTTGTTGCTGATGTAAAGTCAGGACAAGCAGAAGTTAAGGCGCCCGTTTATTCTCATTTAGTTTACGATATTGTTGAAGATGAACATATTGTTGTTGATAGTCCAGATAT
The DNA here is from genome assembly GCF_016101635.1 of Gilliamella sp. M0320. Lineage (NCBI taxonomy): Bacteria > Pseudomonadati > Pseudomonadota > Gammaproteobacteria > Orbales > Orbaceae > Gilliamella > Gilliamella sp. M0320. The sequence goes on along the minus strand of NZ_JACFQD010000005.1, from coordinate 53,118 downwards.
TTTAATTCTTGAAGGATTAAATGTTTTACAAGGCACCATAAACTATACTCAAGCTAATAATCGTGTATTTGTTTCTGATTATGTCGATTTTTCGATCTATGTCGATGCACAATTACCGCTATTACACGATTGGTATGTTAACCGATTTTTAAAATTTAGAGCTGGGGCATTTAGTGATCCTAACTCTTACTTTAACCATTATTCAAAGCTTCCAGAGGAAGAGGCCGTGAATATTGCTAACCGCCTTTGGCGAGATATCAATGAATTAAATTTGATTGAAAATATCCTACCAACACGGGAACGAGCAAGTTTAATTTTAACCAAAGGTAAAGATCATAAAGTAGATTGTGTTCAATTAAGAAAATAAACTTAAGGGGAATCAATATGAAATCAGCAATAAGGTTATTAAGTAAGTTAAGCATTATCACTTTAGTTACTGCATTTTCGGTAAATAGTTATGCATCAAGCAATGACGAAAACCAAGGATTAAATTGTGATGCTAAAAAGCAAGCAATTGAAACGAAAATAGAACAAGCCAAAAAAGCGAATAATACCAATGAAGTGACAGGTCTTGAAAAAGCGTTGCAAGAAGTTAATACCAATTGTACTGATGAAACCTTAGAACAAAAATATAAAAGATTAGTAGTTGAAAAAACTAAAGATGTTACAGATAAAACCAAAGAATTAGCTGAAAAAACTAAAGAGTATGCAAAAGATAAAGTTAATGCTCATCAAGATACAATCGATGCATTAAAAGCGAAATTAAATGATGCCGAAAAAGAATTAGCTGATGCTAAAGATAAACTTGCTGATTATTACAAACAATTGACCAGCAAATAATTTATATTTGAATTAAAAAAGTGCTTTCCTCACACTTTTTACCTAAATTCTCAATAAATAAGCACCATTGATCTAGTATTAATGGTGCTTTTTGTTAAGACACGCAACGTTGCTTAAACTGGACTTTTTTATTTAAAAAGAGTATGGTGGGCGCCTAATTACGTGGTTCGTAAACCTCCCACGCTAAAAAACTAAGGAAAAAAATGAGTAATATAACACTACTTGGCGATCAATCCGTTCGCTATCCTACTGACTATTGTCCAGAAATTTTAGAAACATTCGATAATAAACATCCAGAAAATGATTATTTTGTAAAATTTAATTGTCCTGAATTTACCAGTCTTTGTCCGATAACAGGACAACCTGATTTTGCCACTATTTATATTTCGTATGTGCCAAATATTAAAATGGTTGAAAGTAAATCGCTTAAGCTTTACCTATTCAGCTTCCGCAATCATGGTGATTATCATGAAGATTGCATTAATATCATCATGAAAGATCTAATTAAATTGATGGATCCGAAATATATAGAAGTGTGGGGTAAATTTACTCCCCGAGGTGGAATATCTATCGATCCTTATGTTAATTATGGAAAAGCGGGTACTGATTGGCAACAAATAGCTTTGAATCGCTTGGCTAATCATGACCTTTATCCTGAAAAAATCGATAATCGTTAATCTTTCTACTGGATTCGTTAAAAATGCAAAATCGTAAAGCTCTTGTTATCTTTTCAGGTGGCCAAGATTCTACTACTTGTTTATTGCAAGCCATTGCTGATTATGGTCGTGAAAATGTCGAAACCATTAGTTTTCAATATGGTCAACGTCATGCAATTGAACTGAAAAAAGCTAAATGGATTGCTGAAGATCTTGGCGTTAAACAAACGGTGATCGATACTTCGGTGATTAAACAGACCACTAATAATGCTTTGATTGATGACTCGCAAGAAATCAAAGTGGCCAAAGAAGGGGATTACCCGAATACTTTTGTTGACGGTCGTAATATGCTGTTTTTACTTCTAGCTGGATGTTATGCCAAACAACAAGATATTTGCGACATTATTATTGGTGTTTGTGAAACCGATTTTAGTGGCTATCCTGATTGTCGTGATATTTTTATTAAATCAATGAATGTATCGATGAATCTGGCTATGGATTATAACTTTAATCTTATTACACCGCTAATGTATCTCACTAAAGCTCAAACATGGGAGATGGCCGATAAACTTGGTTATTTGGATTATGTCCGAAAATACACCCATACTTGTTATTATGGCGTTGATGGTGGTTGTGGTAAATGTCCTAGCTGTATTCTTCGCGAAAAAGGTTTAAACGAATATCTTAATCATTCAAATTAATTGTAACACTGGGTTCACTTACCCCATTAAAAAAGGAAAAATTTATGTATCTGAACACTAATTCAGAACAAACTAGCCAATTTACTCACGCACAACAAATGAAAGCCCTTGGTTGGCTTTCGTTTTTTCATATTTTGGTTATTGCTTCAAGCAATTATCTGGTACAAATCCCTTTTGATATTTTTGGTTTCCATACCACTTGGGGAGCGTTTACCTTTCCATTTATCTTTTTGACTACCGATTTAACTATTCGGGTCTTTGGCGCGAGTTTAGCGAGGAAGATTATTTTTGTGGTGATGATTCCCGCTTTACTATTTTCTTATTCTATCTCAGTACTGTTTTTTGAAACCCATTGGATGGGATTTTCCGCGTTAGCCGAGTTTAATAGCTTTGTTTTCCGGATTGCTTTAGCGAGTTTTGCCGCTTACTTAGTAGGTCAATTGATGGATATTACCGTGTTTAATTATTTACGTAAAAATAGAGCATGGTGGGTAGCACCTTCTGCTTCTGCAATATTAGGAAATGGTATTGATACTGTAGTCTTTTTTGCTATAGCGTTTTATAAAACTAATGACGAATTTATGGCTACGCATTGGGTTGAAATTGCTACTATCGATTATAGCTTTAAAATTATTATCTGTGGATTATTCTTTTTACCGTTATACGGAATTATTTTAAACTTTATCTTAAAAAAATTGCTTATCAAATCTCAGTAACTTGACTTTAAGTTTACCTACAATTTATTACTTATTCGCTAGTTAGAGTTTATTGACAATATAGTAAATTCTAACTGCCTATTTTTCTTTCTCAAAAAGGCCGTTCCTCAAAATTTTTAACAAAATTCATAACTTAATTATAAAAAAAAATTATAAATCTGATTAAAGAAGTTTTGCTAAACTTTGTCTGAAAGTGCATAATATCGATAAAAAAAACAGTACATTCATTGTAACAGTAAGGGATTAGGTGAAATAATGAGATTGATAAAACACTTAGCGGTGTTAAGTTTATTTTTGATGCTATGCGCTTGTGATAATCAGAAAGATAAAACAGTAGATTCACTACAGGCTGATAAAACTGAGGTAGCAACAGATGTCATTGACAATAAAACCAATGCTGTTGCAACAGAAACTTTAACTGAAGCTGAGGCTGGATCTCATAATGCCTTTAATCCAACACCAGAATTAATTGAAAAGTACAAAGGTAAACAATTAACCGTCATTGATAGCTCTGAAGTTATTATTGATGGTTCAAGTACTTTAGTAGTGACTTTTTCGGTACCTCTTAATCCTAAGTTGAATTTTTCTAATTTACTCAGATTAGTTGATAGAAAAACAGGTAATGTTGATGGGGCATGGGAATTATCCGATAATGGTTTAGAGCTAAAACATCGTTATCTTCAACCAGATCGACAACTGGTTTTAACCATTGATAAATTATTATCAGCTATCAACGACAGTCATTTAGAATCTGTTTACCAAAAAGAAATTACGACTCAAGACCGCCAACCTACAGTAGGTTTTGCAAGCTCGGGTATATTACTACCAAGTAAATCTATGAGCGGATTACCTGTCACAACGCTGAATGTAAATAAAATTGATATTAACTTTTTTAAAATTAAACCAGAAAAATTATCTAAATTAGTGGATGATTTTGGTTTTATTGATTTGCTTTCGATTTGGCGTTCAAAAGAATTGACTAAATATGCTGATTTAGTTTATTCATCAAGATTCGATCTTCATCCAAAACCTAATGCACAAGAAACAGTTTTAGTAAACCTTGCTAATATTGCTGAACTTAATCAAGAAGGTGTTTATATTGCTGTGATGAATGAAGCAGGTATTTATAACGAATCGAATCCAGCAACTTTGTTTTCAATTAGTAATATTGGTGTGTCAGTTCATCGTTATAAAAATGCTAAGATAGCAGTAATGACTCATGGTTTAGATAATGGTAAACCATTAGCAAATATTGATTTATCATTAATGTGTCGTAAAGATGAAAATAGAAAAAAATGTCATACAATTTCAGCAGTAACAGATAAAGATGGTTATGCTGAATTTGACCTAGGTAATAATTATGACTATTCGTTATTAACAGCCAGTGATGGCCAGCAAACTTCGTTTGTTAATATTGATCGTAATGCGCTTAATTTGACTGATTTCAATTTGTCCGGTAGTCCTTTTTATCAAAAACAATTGTTTGTTTTCGGACCTCGTGATCTTTATCGTCCAGAAGAAACCGTCTATTTTAATGCATTATTACGTAATGCTGATGGGCAATCATTACCAGATCAACCTATCATTGTTGATATTCTTTCTCCTGATAGTCGAGTGATTAAAAATTACCAATTAAAAAGTAATGCTGATTTAAATGGGTTATATCAGCAAACGTTTGATATTCCTTATGATGCCGCAACAGGTAAATGGGCAATTCGTTTTAATTTAGGCGATGATGATTATCGTTACTGGAGCTTTAAAGTTGAAGAGTTTTTGCCTGAGCGTATGGCAATGGAAATCAAAAGTACTACAAGCGGGGCGGTTCTTAATAATGAAGATATTAACTTTAATGTTAAAGGTTGGTATTTATATGGTGAACCAGCAATAGGTAACAGTTTAGAAGCTAATCTCTATTTAAAGACCGTCGATTCAGTTACTGGCCTAGCTGACTTCAAAATTGGAAAAGTGACAGACGAAAGCCTATATCGTGAGCTTGATTCTCTTGAAGTTGAGTTGGATGATGATGGTTTAACTCAAATTGAGGTTAGCAAAGATAATTGGTCTGGATTACAGTCTCCTGCTAAATTGGTTTTACAAGCAAGTCTACTTGATTCAGGAGGTCGACCGGTTACACGTTATGCGACACAAACCATATGGCCGGCAGATAAATTACCTGCAATTCGAGCACTATTTGAAGATTCACCATATTATGATTGGAATCAGGATGAATATTATGATCGTCCTACCGTTGACATTGACCATAATGCCGAATTTGAAATTGCTTATATTAATCTTGAAGGTGAAAAGTTAGCTACAAATTCACTAAAAGCTCGGTTGATTCGCGAACGTCGTAATTATTATTGGACTTGGTCAGATGAGGATGGTTGGCGAGTAAACTATAATTCTAGTGAATATATGGTTTCAGAAAATCAATTATCTATTGATGCAGGTAGTACAACAAAAATAAGTTTCCAGCCAACTGATTATGGCTCTTATCGCGTTGAAGTTGTTGATCCTCAAACTAATGTTGTGACAAGTTTCCGTTTTTGGGCTGGTTATGATTGGGAAGATAATACTCGTGGCACAAAATCTGTACGGCCAGATCAAGTTAAGTTAACTATTGATAAACCATCTTATAAAGTTGGCGATATAGCCAGAGTGAATGTTCAGGCACCAGTTGCTGGCTCCGGTTATATCTCTTTAGAAAGTAATGGTGGTACCATTTGGAAAAAATCAATAACTATTGATGAAAATGGTTTAGATGTTGATATTCCAATTGAAAATTGGGGACGACATGACATTTATATTAGTACTATGATAGTTCGTCCATCGACAGATGCTGCTGTACAAACAGTTAAACGAGCAATTGGGTTATTATATTTACCAATTGACACAACAGACCGTCAGTTAAATGTTGCAATCAATGCACCAGCTCAAGTTGAACCAGAAACTACTGTGCCAATAAAAATCAAAATGGATAAAGAATTTATTCAAAAGGATAAAAAAGTCACAGTTTTGGTTTCTGCAGTTGATTCCGGTGTATTAAATATAACTGATTTTGTTACACCCGATCCATATACAGGATTTTTAGGTCGTAAACGCTATGATACCAGTATTTACGATGTTTATGGTAAATTGATTGAAGCTTCAGGTCGTAATGTTAACATGAGCTTTGGTGGTGATGCGATGGGTGCTGGTGGTAAAAAACCATTAAATGACGTCCTAATTGTAGCACAACAACTTGAAACTATTCAGTTAAATGATGAAGGCGAAGGGATAATTAACTTACCATTGCCTGATTTTAATGGTGAACTACGAATTATGGCGCAAGCATGGGATACCAATCGTTTTGGCAGAGCTGAAAAAACGATGAAAGTTGCTGCTCCTGTTATTGCTGAATTAACAACACCTCGATTCTTATCTGGCGGTGATCAAGCGATTTTAGCGTTAGATTTGCATAATTTGACTGGTAGTACGCAAAACATGCAAGTTGAGGTATCAACTAGTGGTTTGCTTCATCAAAATGAAACAAAATCGGTTACTGTAAAACTAGATAGTAAACAGAAAGATATTATTAAGATTCCTGTTGCTGCCGATTACGGTTATGGTAAAGGAACAATAAAGATAGATGTAAAAGGCATTTTGCTTGAAGATAATTCTGATTTCAATATAAGTCGTTCTTGGACAATTGGTATAAGACCTGCATATGCCGCAACTTCAAGATCTTATGTCTCAGCAGTAGATGCAAATGAAAGCTGGCAATTATCAGACCAAGCTTTAACTGGTTTAATCGAAAATACTGTTGAAGGACAGTTAGTGGTCTCTAATCAACCTCCGTTAAATATTGCACAATATATTAAAAGATTATTTGCTTACCCATATGGCTGTTTAGAGCAAACTACGAGTGGCTTATTCCCATCTTTATATGCTAACAGTGAACAACTGGCGCAGTTAGGCATTAAAACTGATTCTGATGAAAAGCGCCGAGAAAAAGTTCAAACAGGTATTTCACGCATTTTATCAATGCAACGTAGTAATGGCAGCTTTGGTTTATGGAGTAACTATAGTGAAGAAGAACATTGGCTAACAGTCTATGCCACAGACTTTTTATTGCAAGCTAAAGAGCGCGGATATCAGGTTAATGATAAAGCGCTTGATGCTGCAATGACGCGTATTGGTCAATATATTTATGATGCCTCTGCATTTAATAATCTTAGTTATTACGGTGATTTAGACGTGCTTGAGTTTAATAAATTATCTATTAAAGCCTATGCGTTGATGATACTTTCTAAACAAGAGAAAATCACTGCAGCAATGCGTAATGAAATTAATTATTTAACCGATAAAATAATAAGCAGTGATACATCATTTATCTACTCACCATTACCATTAGCTCATTTAGCGGTAACAGCAAAATTAAATGGTTATCAGGCAACCTATGACAAATTATTGCCGTTAGTTTTTACTACTCCATATACATATAATGATAGGTGGTTAGGTAATTATGGTAGTACAGTTCGTGATCAGTCATTAATTCTTTCTTTATTGATAGAAAATAATATGGCGCAGAATAATCAAGCAAATTATCTATATAATTTGTCAGATTTATTAAATGATCAACGTTATTTCTCAACACAGGAATTAAATGCGTTATTTATTGCTGGTTGGACATTAGAACAACATAAAAGTGGTAATCAATTCAAAGTTTCAATAAATGGCAAAATTGATGATGTTGATTCAGTTGTTTCTCACTCCTATGATTTTGATGGATTAGCACAAGGATTATCTATTAATAATTCTGCTCATGATGAGCCGCTTTATATTAAATTTTCTGTTACAGGCTATGAAAAAACACCTCCAGCACCAACATCGCAAGATGGTTTTTTAACTATTAAGCGTACCTATTATGATTTACAAGGTAAAGAGATAATACCATCGAATATAGAAGTAGGTTCAATGATGGTTGTCGTTTTAGATGTAACAGCTCAAAAAGCTGTGCATGATGCCTTAATTGTTGATTTCTTACCTGCAGGTTTGGAGCTAGAAAATCAAAATCTTGCTAATAGCAGTGTAAATTTATCAACAATTCCATGGGTTGCTGATTTATTAAAAAATGAGGATATTAACGAGATTAAATATCAGGAATTTAGAGATGATAGATATGTTGCTGCGGTGAATATCAATACCTATGTCAATGAAAATAAATATCGTAAACGCGTTGCTTATTTAGTTAGAGCAGTGACTACTGGTGATTACATGATTCCTTATCCTTATGTTGAGTCTATGTATCGACCAGATCGGTTTGCTATAGGACAATCACTTGATTTGATGACAATATCCAGTCCTAGTAAAAAGGATAACAATGAAGAAGGTGATAAGTAATTTCACCATTACATTTTATAAAATGATTATTCCGCCAATATAGTTGGCGGAATTTTTTATTTCTAAATAAATTTAGCTGGATAATATAATAACGATAATGAAAAAGTGCTTTTATAAACTATTTAAATTCTTATTGATATTACTAGTTTTATTCGTTGGCAGCTTTTTTGTTGCTGATTATCTTTTTCCATTATCTGTTTCACAAAATAAAACTACGCAGACTGTTATCGCTGAAGATGAAACGCCATTATGGCGATTTGCTGATAAAAATGGTATTTGGCGTTATTCAGTTAGTCTTGATGAAGTTCCTGACTATTATCTAGACGTTTTATTAAATTATGAAGATCGTTATTTTTACGATCATATTGGTATTAACCCAATTTCTTTACTACGTGCTGCTTGGCAAAATATAACAAATGATAAAATTATTTCTGGTGGCAGCACTATTTCAATGCAAGTGGCTCGGTTATTATATCCTCATGATCGAACACTGCTTGGTAAGTTAAAACAGATTTTTCGTACTTTTCAATTAGAATTACATTATAGTAAAAAAGAAATTCTAACTTTATATATTAATCATGCACCTTATGGTGGCACGATCGAAGGCATAGGGGCTGCAAGCTGGTCTTATTTTGGTAAACAACCCAAAGCATTAACCCGTAGTGAAGCTGTTTTATTAGCCGTTTTACCTCAAGCTCCTAGTCGATTACGACCTGATCGGTTTCCTGAAAGAGCTAAGCAAGCGCGTAACAAAGTCCTAGATAGATTGGCTGAATATCAAATATGGTCAAATGATTTGATTGAACAAGTCCGACGAGATGAGGTTTGGGTTTATCCACGAAAGACTCCGCAGTTGGCTCCATTATTAGCTTATCGACTAAAACAGCAATATCCTAATGAGGATATTATACATTCAACCATTGATGTGTCTATCCAGTATAATTTAGAAGATTTAGCGATTAACCGTAAAAAACAGTTACCTCCTAAAACATCACTGGCTATTTTAGTTGTTGACCATACTGATATGACTGTAAAAGGCTATGTAGGTTCTGCTGATTTTAATGATAAAGAACGTTTTGGCCAGATTGATATGATTAGTTCATTACGTTCTCCTGGTTCTACATTAAAACCATTTATTTATGCCTTTGCTATTGATGAGGGTATGATTCATTCTGAATCTTTATTGCAAGATGTTCCTCGTATAACGTCAGATTATCGACCAACTAATTTTGATGAAGGTTTTTATGGCCCTGTTAGCGCATCAGAGGCATTAAGTAAATCACTGAATCTACCAGCAGTTCAGTTAATTGAATTATATGGTCCAAAGCGATTTACCGCCAAACTGGCTGGTATTGGTTTACCCTTATCCTCTATTGCTAATGAACCAAATATTTCTTATATATTAGGTGGCGCTTCGTTAAAAATGGATAATCTTGTTAGTGCTTACAGTGCCTTTGCTCGGCATGGTGAGGTGAGTCCGTTACGATTTACTCAAAAAGAACCTTTAATAAATAAACCACTTATTTCTGATGGTAGCGCTTGGATAACAAGACAAATGCTAATTAATAGTAATTTATTAGCATATAAAACTGGTACCAGTTATGGTTATCGGGATGCTTGGGCAATTGGAATCAATCCAAGGTACTTAATCGGTGTTTGGGTAGGGCGACCAGACGGTACTCCTGTTCCTGGACAATATGGTTCAATGTCAGCAATGCCAATTTTACAGCAAGTGAATTCAATATTATTAAACAGAGAAACTCGTTTGAATCGACCTATTATTGATAATGAAATGCCTAAATCAGTTTCTTCTATGAAAATCTGCTGGCCATTAGGACAACCTCTTCCAGAATCGGATGCGAATTGTCATCGGCAAAAAACAGCATGGGTATTGGATAAAATGGTACCACCAACATTAAGTACTTATAGCGAATTGAAAAACAACATTTACCGTTCTGGTTGGATAAATATTTGGGTAAATGAACGAGGTGAACGTGTCGCAGCTGATTGTTTAGGTGCACAAAAAAAACAGGTAGCATTATGGCCTGTTTCATTAGAAAATTGGTTACTAACTAAAGAACGAAGGAAATCAATATTACCTCCAATAGATAAAACATGTCCTGTAATGGGTAAGGATATCTTTTCTTCTCTCAATATTGTTGGGCTACGTGATAAACAATTGATTAGAGCTTTACCAGGATTTAATCAAGTGACTGTTGATCTAATTCCAGAAGGTGGTTATGGTGAAAAATGGTGGTTTTTAGATGGGGATTTAGTAGCTAATTCCCATAATAATGAAAAAATTGCTTTAACAGTGACCAAAAAGGGGATACATCGTTTATTATTATTAGATGAAAGTGGTCAAATTGTTCGATTAACTTTTATATCAGATTAATAAAGGAATTCTCATATGGCTATACAACGCACATTATCAATCATTAAGCCCAATGCAGTTAACAAACAAGTCATAGGTGAGATTGAAACTCGAATATCAAAAGCAAAACTCAAAATCATTGCTATGAAAATGATTAAGCTGACAAAGTCTCAAGCTGAAGGCTTTTATGCTGAACATCAAAATAAGCCTTTTTTTGATAAATTAGTTAATTTTATGATTTCTGGTCCAATAGTTGTACAAGTGCTTGAAGGTGAAGATGCCATCTACCAATATCGCCAATTAATGGGACCTACCGATTTAAGTAACGCTGAGCGAGGAACATTAAGAGCTGATTTTGCCGATAACACCACAGAAAATGCAGTACATGGTTCAGACTCTATTTCATCCGCCGAAAGAGAAATTGCCTATTTTTTTGTAGATAGTGAAATAGTTGGATAATTGTAGAATAAGGCAAATATCACAGATAAATGAATTTTATTTTTTATTGATTTATCTGTGAAATATATTAACTGGCAATATGTAACTTAAATGGTTGGCTTTGAAGATTTTGTACTGTTTCAGTATCTAAATGGTTATCGGTAATAATATCGGTAAAACGATTGAGTGGTATAGAGGTAAATAAAGAATAAGAATTGTATTTACTGCTATCTGCGACAAGTACTACTTTATCCGCCTTTTGAGCAAATCCTGCTTTAATTAATGCTTTGTCTTCAGTTGGTGCAGTTACACCTTTACTTAAACTCCATGAATTACAACTTACAAATGCAATATCAGGATTAATTTGTAGTAGCAATGAACGTCCATGTTCACCGATGCATGATTGACTACTATCATCAATTTTACCGCCAATGATGGTCACTTCAATCTGTTTAAACTCAGATAAAAAAAGAGCAATATGCAAATCTGATGTAATAACTCTGACAGGCATTTGGGTAATTCTTTTAGCAATTTCCAAAGTTGTTGTCCCAGCATCAAGCGCTATTGAGTCTCCAGCTTTTATTAGTTCGGCTGCAACATCTGCAATAAGCTGTTTTTCATTAAAATTTTTATGAATTTTTTCAGATGTAGTTGGTTGACTAGGAATAAAACGATTTAGAGTAACCCCTCCATGAGTTCGACTAATTACTCCTTGTTGATCTAATTTAATTAAATCACGACGAATTGTGGCAGGAGAGGCTTCAGTAGCTATAACTAACTCTTCGACTGTGACTAAGTTATGAATCTTAAGATAATCCATGATTTGATCAAGTCGATTGTATTTACCCACTGAAAATTCTCCTTTTTGTTTTGCTATGTTTATTAATATTGTTCACTATGATAACAGTTCCGCTAATCGGATTGATTCTATCATACTATCGGCTTTTGCAATACCTTGCCATGCAATATCAAATGCGGTGCCATGATCGGCTGATGTTCTAATAAATGGTAGTCCGGCTGCGATATTTACCCCATCATAAAAGCCTAATAATTTAAGTGGGATATGACCTTGGTCATGGTACATTGCGACAACCATATCAAATTTACCTTGATGGGCTTGTAAAAATACTGTATCAGGTGCACATGGACCAATAGCATCAATGCCACAAAGCCGCATTTTTTCAATAGCAGGTGTAACAAATTTTATTTCTTCATCACCAAATAGGCCATGTTCTCCTGCATGGGGGTTAACACCAGCTACAGCAATTTTGGGATCAGAAATTCCTACTTTTTTAAGAAAGTCATCAGCAATTTTAATTACTTTTTCAATTCTATCACTACTTAATTTATCCAAAAAGTTTCGTAGTGAAACGTGTGTGGTAACATGAATCACTTTTAGTGAATCAGTATAAAGTACCATTGCGACATCTTTACTATTAGTGAGTTTAGCTAATAACTCAGTATGTCCTGGATACATGTGTCCTGCCGAGTGTAGTGCCTCTTTGTTTAGTGGTGCTGTTGCAATTGCCGTAACTTCGCCCGCAAGAGCTAATTCTGTTGCTTTTTTTACACATCGATAAGCTAGATCTCCCGCTTGTGGTTGAATTTTTCCTGGTTGCAATGAATCGATATCTTCTAATTTTACATCTATAATATTGATGACATTTTCTGAAAAGTCAGCATCACTCACGTTATCAATTATATTAAAATTAACATTATTAAATAATCCCATTGTTAACTGTTTTTTTAATAAATCAGCCGAACCAATTACAACCGAATTTATATTTTTTACAATATCTGATTGTAGTGCTTTGACAATAATTTCCGGCCCAATTCCTGCTGGATCTCCCATAGTTATCGCTATGATTTTTGACACAATTTATCTCCTTTAAATAAATCTTAATGATTTTAAAAAAATATCCTTTGTTCCAAATCCACCAGCTTTAGTAAATACACGATAATCTAAATTTTCATGGCTTAATAATCTACCATAAGGAACACCTTCACAAACTTGTCCTTCGATTATAAAGCCTATTGCTCCCAACGATTTAGCAACGGAAATAGCTACATCCCCACCAGTTAAAAATAAATTACCAAACTTTAAGTTTTTAACTAATAATCCTAAACCACTACAGATTTTTTCACCTAATTCGGTTCTTGATAATTGATATTGTTGGCAGTATAAATCGATTTTTTCTCGTTCTTGTTTATTGGTACTGGTTCTGACAATACAATGTTGATTATCGTTAAGTATTTCTTGAATTTTATTCTTATATGTTACTAATGTAGTTGCTGATAGTTCTGGTAATAAATCCGATATTTTTAGATCAACGATATTCCATTTGTTATCATTTTGAATGGTATAATTTATTTGTAGTTGAGTAATTTCGCTCATTGATCCAGCAATGACTAACATTGGCTTTATGCTTAATCTTTCAATTTTTGGTGTTTTTTCTGTTATAGATGGCGAAAGAAAATCAACCAATCCTGCCGAGCCAACTAGTAAAATATTATCTAGTAATCCCTGAATTTCCTCAATAATTGTTTCTAAGTCATGATTTGTTTCTGCATCGATGATGATGATCTTAGTTCCTTGAGTTACAAAGTTTTCAATACGTTTTGTTACTTGATGCGTTCTTACTTCATTTAGATTGATTTCTTCACATGGGTAATCTGTTTGCTGTTTTATAATTGTTTTAATATGAGATGAACAAATAGGTGTTTTAGGATCAGTAGCAAATTCGGTATCGATTAATTCAATACCGTTAACATAGCATTTCCCATTCTTAGTTATACGATTCATATTAGGAAAAGCAGGTATAACTAAAGCAAATTTAACTTGAGTCGTCGCTAGTAATGTTTCTATTTCCCCACCTATATTACCACGTAGAGTTGAATCAATTTTTTTATAAATAGGTCGTAAGTGTGGATTATTTGAAATAACTTGTTTAATTCTATCTTGGGCCTCGTGATATTCGATTGCTCTACTTTCAGTATTAACAACCGTAATTTTCTTATCATTAAGATGAGTTTTTAAAGGCTGTTTAGATCGCCAATCAAAAACAACATCTACAATAAACCCTTTGTTAACAAGTTGTACACCAGCGTCATTAGAACCAGTGAAATCGTCTGCAATTATTAATTTTATCATTGATTAATTTTACTCAAAAAAAATTGTTTTTAGGATTATACCGATTATTTAATCAAAAAAACAACTAAAATGATTAAAATAAATCATTTTAGTCATAATGTGATCTGGATCATAGTTTTATAATATTAAAATTGATCAATACGCGAACTTAAAATAACATTAAATGATTAAATTAAATCAATATGATTTTTAATACTCATTTATATTGCAATCGATTGGAGTTAACTATGCACATTAACAGTACTGTCTTAAGTGGACAAGGTGTATTAAATGATCTTAATTTTCTATTTAAACAACATCGTCATATCATATTTATGACGGATAAAAATATTATTAATTTACCAGTGGTAACTAAATTAATAAAAACAATTGTAGATACAGTTCCTCATTTCACTCTCATTGATGATATTCCGCCAGAACCTAGTCATCATGATGTCACAAATTTATTAAACCGAATGAAAATAGCTAATGCTGATCTAGTTGTTGGTGTCGGTGGAGGCAGTGTTCTTGATGTTGCTAAATTAATTTCAGTGTTATGTGCTAAAGAGAATCAATTGACTCTTGAACAATTATTGTTAGGTGTGAAACCAGTTAAAAGATGTACCTCTATCCTTATCCCAACTACAGCTGGAACAGGTTCAGAAGCAACTCCAAATGCTATTTTGGCTATTCCTGAGAAATCTACTAAACAAGGCATCATTTCACCAGTTATGTTGCCTGATTATGTGTGTTTGATTCCAGAATTAACTATTTCTATGCCAAATCATATTGCTGCTTCTACAGGTATTGATGCTTTGTGTCATTTAATTGAATGCTTTACAGCTAGTATAGCCAATCCTGTTGGTGATAATTATGCCTTAATTGGTATGGATAAATTATTTAAGTTTCTTGAGAGATCAGTAAATGACAAAACTGATTTAGAAGCAAAACTGAATATGCTTTGGGCTTCATACTATGGTGGTGCTGCGATTGCTCATTCTGGTACACATTTAGTTCACGCTATGTCATATCCTCTAGGCGGTAAATACCATATTCCTCATGGTGTGGCAAATGCCATTTTACTTGTTCCTTGCATGGAGTTTGTACGTGATGCGGTGGTTGAAAAATTTGCTCAAGCTTATGACTTATTACCAGATGCAAACCTAAATTTAACTGATGAAGACAAATCGCATGCACTGGTCAGTTATTTTAAAGAATTAGTAAAGCGTTTAGCCCTACCTACAAAATTACAAGAACTTAATATTTCGCCAGAACATTTACCATATCTTGTTGAATCTGCTTTAGACGTAAAACGCCTCATGAATAACGTTCCTAAACAAGTCTCTAAACAAGATGTTCTAGCTATTTATCAATCTCTGTTCTAAGAAACCTATCCTAAAGGAGTAAACATATGAGTAAGAAAATTGAAGGAATTTTAACCGCCATTGTCACAACGTTTGATGAAAATGGTGATTTTTGCCCAAAAAGAATGCGCAAACAGGTTCAACGCCAATTAAATAATGGTAATAGTGTTTTTTGTAATGGTACGAATGGTGAATTTTTTGTTTTAACACAGCAAGAAAAGATCAAAGTTACCGAAGTTTGTGTAGATGAAATATCTGGACGATCACCAGTAATGGCTCACATTGGTGAAATTTCAACACGAGAAACAATAAAACTTGGCAAAGAAATAGCAAAATTAGGTGTTGATGCGGTATCAGTAATTGCGCCATATTTCATCCCATTGAAACAAGAAGAGCTAATCTATCATTATTCAACAATTGCTGATGCACTAACTGTTCCTGTTTATCTATATAACATTCCTGCCAGAACAGGTAACACTATTTTACCTGAAACCGCCGCCAAACTTGCTGAACATCCTAACATAGCTGGTATCAAAGATAGCGCAGGAAGTGCTGAAAGTTTGCAAGCATTTCTTGATGTTGCAAATAGTTTAGATAACTTTGATGTATTAACTGGTCCTGATTCATTGATATATCAAGGGTTTGTTGGTGGTGCAGTTGGTTCAATTTCAGGGCTTGCTAATGTTGCACCCGGCTATATCAATGCAATCTGGAAAAATTTTAAAGCAGGTGATCTTGATAAATCTAAAGCAGCTCAAGATGCTGTAGGCGATTTAAGGAAAAATTTATATGCAACAGTATTTTCTCCTGCGGCTGTAAAAAAAGCGCTAACTTTAATGGGAGAAGAAGTTGGCGTTAGTCGCTATCCGATTGAGTTTACGGATGAACACATTAACGCTATCAAAGAGATTGTTAGCAAATTGTAATCTTTGCAATTAAAAGCTGTCATTTTTAGAGAAATAACAGCTTTTACTTTCAAGTATTGAAGTATTAATAAGGATATTTAGTATGAAAGTTATTTCTACATCGCCTTCATTTGCCAAGTATGATTCTACGCCGATAGATAATCTTAAAAAAAATGGCTTTGAATTTTTGGCTTTTCCTGCAGATGTTACTTTGGAAGAGTTAAAACCTCATTTAAAAGATACAGTAGCAATGATTGTTGCGTTCACACAAATCGATGAAGAGCTACTATCATTGGCGCCTAACTTAAAAATTGTTTGTAAACATGGGGTTGGTGTTGACAATATCGATTTACAAGCTACTAAAAGAAGAAATATTTGGGCAGTTAATGTTCCCAATGCAAATAAACATGCTGTTGCTGATTTTGCTTTCACTCTTCTACTTGGTGCCGCTCGTCAATTACCTCAAGCAGTGAGTAAAACAGTAAAAGGTGAGTGGCCTAGAATATTTGCTACCGATGCTTATGGAAAGACAATAGGTATTTTGGGATTAGGTAATATTGGCAAGCAAGTAGCGTTAAGGGCCAAGGGATTTAATATGAATATATTAGCTTATGATCCTTATCCTGATGAAAATTTCGCCAAGGAAAATGGTGTTAAATATGTCAGTTTAGATGAGCTTGTACAACAAAGTGATTTTATTTCAATTCATATGCCTTTAATCGAATCCACCAATAATTTATTTAATCTTTCACTTATTCGCAAAATGAAATCAAGTGCTTTTCTCTTAAATTTATCACGTGGCGGAATTGTTAATGAGGATGATCTCTATACTGCATTGTCTGAAAATATTATTGCAGGCGCAGCATCCGATGTATTCGTTCAAGAACCTTTAATTACACACCCATTATTTTCACTCGAAAACTTTATTGGAACCGCTCATATAGCCGGTTATACCGATGGTGCAGTAAGTGAAATAGGGAAAAGTTGTGTCGAAAATATTATTAATTCTATTGTTCATGGTCAAAGACCAGTAAATATAGTTAATGAGCTTTAAGTCTATATTTTAAAAATATAGTGAGGTCTATTATGGATTTAGTACCACAAAAAAAATCAAATATTCGTTGGATTATTGCTGGGTTAATGTGGGCTGCGATTGCAGTAAATTATTTAGATAGAGCAATTATAGCAGCTGCAAGTCCCCATTTAATTAAGGAGTTTAGTTTAACACCAAGTGAAATGGGATGGATTATGTCAGCATTTTTCTGGACCTATGCTCTTTTACAAATTCCTGCTGGTTGGCTAGCGGACAAAGTAGGACAAAAGAAAACATTAGGATGGGCTGTAGGTTGGTGGTCTGTAGCAACTATGTGTATGGGTGTTGCTACAGGCTTTAAATCATTGTTATGTATGCGTTTTATTTTAGGTGCTGGAGAAGCTGCTGCATATCCAAGTAACGCGGGTATCGCATCTAGATGGTTTCCAGATAAAGAACGTTCATTTGTGTCAGCATTATTTGATAGTGCATCAAAATTTGGTGGTGCGGTAGCTATGCCACTAATTGTTTGGTTAATGTACTTATTTGATTGGAGAATTACATTTTGTATTTTTGGTAGTATCGGTATTATTTGGGCTTTATTTTGGATGATTTATTATTCAGATTCACCAGAAAAACATCGAATGATTAATCAAGCTGAAATCAATTATATTCGTGAAGGTCAAGCTCAAAAACACGGCATTGAGCAAGGTGCTGCGATGAAGTGGTATCAATTACTTAGATACAAACCAATTTGGGCAATGTGTTTAGGATTCTTTACTATTAACTATACTTCATATTTCTTTATCACTTGGTTACCAACTTATTTAGTACAAGAAAAAGGTATGGGATTAATTAAAATGGGATTTGTTGCTACACTTCCATTGCTTTGTGGTATGGCCGCTGAAATGACAGCTGGATGGATTTCGGATCGTATGCATAGTAGTAAAAAGTTTTCATTATCTTTTACTCGTAAATCAATTTTATTGATTGGTATGTGTATGGCTTTATGTGTTGGTTTTGCTCCATTAACAGATTCTGTTGTTCTGACTGTGGTATTGTTGTGTATAGCTAGATCAGGTACAGCTGTAGCTGCTTCACAAGTTTGGTCTTTACCTGGCGATGTGGCGCCTAAAAATATGGTTTCTACTGTTGCCGGTTTACAAAATACTATTTCAAATTTTGGTGGAGCATTTGGTCCAATTATTACGGGAGCTCTTGTTGCAGCAACAGGTTCTTTTACCTGGGCACTAATTTTTTCAGCAGGCCTACTCATATTAGGAATGTTTAACTATATTTTCTTATTAGGTAAAGTAAAACCTATAGATTCGTAATTTTGCTTTTCATTTATTTAGATGTCTATTGCCCCTTCTTGGGGCTTTTTTAATATAAATTTAAGAATCTATATAACCAATAGTTATATAGATGTAAATATTTGTTATTTATCCTAAAGACTATTTATTGTTAGACTTTTTATGTAAATACCTCTCTTATTAAGGATGTTGTCATGAAATTTCTAACTAAATCATTAACAGCTGTAGCTTTGATTAGCACACTATTAGGCGTGAACACTGCTTATGCAGATCGTTTAGACGATATTGAAAAACGAGGTGAGATTAAGATTGCTGTATTTGATAGTAATCCTCCGTTTGGATTTATTGATGAAAAAACCAATAAAATTGCCGGGCTAGATGTTGATTATGCTAATGAAATAGCTAAAGCATTAAATGTAAAAGTGGAACTTGTTCCAACTAATCCAGCTAATCGTATTCCATTACTTACCTCGCAAAAAGCGGATTTGATCGTTGCCAACTTTACGGTTACTGATGAGCGAGCTAAAACAGTTGATTTTAGTTTGCCTTATTTTGCCACTGGTCAGAAGTTTGTGGCTAAAAAAGGATTGTTAAAAACAGCTGATGATCTTAAAAATCTTCGTATAGGGGCTGATAAAGGGACTGTAATGGAAATTACGTTACGTGAAAAGTTCCCAACCGCTAAAGTGATTTCTTATGATGATACGCCTTTTGCTTTTGCCGCATTACGTAATGGAGTGGTACAAGCTATTACTCAAGATGATGCTAAGTTAATTGGTTTACTTGCAAATGTCCCAGAAGAACAACGTGCTGTTTTTGAAATTTCACCATTTAGTATTACTGAAGAATATCAAGCTGTTGGTGTTCCAAAAGGTGAAACTCGTTTAAAAGAAAAAGTTAATCAAATATTGTTAAAACTTGAAAATGATGGTGAAGCATTAACTATTTATAACCGCTGGTTTGGTCCAGATACAAATTCTGCGATGCCTCGTGGTGATTTCAAAATAGGTAAAGGTCAATAAAGCATGTTTGAGCAATTACTAGCGCCACGTTATTGGTGGTGGTTGTGGGATGGTTTTTTAGTCACTATGGCTATCTCTTTTTTAACAATTATCTTTTCTACCACATTAGGATTTTTATTAGTTATTGCTCAGCAAAGTCATATTAAAATTATCAAAGGCGTTGTTATTGGATATAACGCCATTTTTCGTTATTCGCCATTACTACCGCAACTTTTTTTCTGGTATTTTGGTATTGGTAATTTGTTACCGATTGAGTTTAAATTATGGTTATTTGATGAACCAGAAATTCAACTGTTTTTGTTCACTCTAAAAATGCCATCTTTTGAATTTATTATTGGTTTAATTGGTTTAACATGTTATTCCAGTGCTTTTATTGCTGAAGAATTCCGGGCTGGTATTATGGGGGTGAGTAATGGACAAGAACAAGCCTCATTAGCGTTAGGTCTCACTCGTTGGCAGAGTATGCGATTTATTATTTTACCGCAAAGCTTTCGTATCGCTTTTCCTCCATTGATCGGTCAATATATGAATATTATCAAAAACTCATCGCTAACCATGGCAATAGGTGTGTTAGAACTATCTTATGTTTCTCGTCAAGTAGAAACCGAATCGTTAAAAACATTTCAGGATTTTGCAGTAGCAACTTTTTTATATATTTTCGCTATTGTTATTGTGGGTACCCTAGGCAATATTTATCAATCAAAATATTTACAAATAGGCAAGGTCTAATACGTTATGGATTTTAAGGGTTTTGAAATTATTTGGCATAATCTCGATTATCTTATTTTTGGTAATTTCCCTGGTGGCGTAGTATTAACATTGTTAATGAGTTTTGCTGCTATTGTTTTTTCGACCATTTTGGGTATTTTCGCGGGAGTCGGTTTAACGGTTTGTGACGGATTTTTACGTAAACTTTTAGTTATTGTATTAGGTTTTTTAAGAGCGATTCCCGTTATTATGCTCATATTTTGGACTTATTTTTTATTGCCAGTTTTATTAAATATTGATGTGCCAGCTATCACTACTGTGATTTTTGCTTTATCATTAATTGGTGGTGCATACATTGGTCATTCTGTTCATGCAGGAATGGTAGCTATTGGCAAAGAACAATGGCAAGCAGCTTTTTCATTAGGTTTCACGAAAACCCAAGTCATTATTTTTATTATCTTGCCACAAGCATTAAAAATGATGTTACCTTCCTTTGTTAATCAGTGGGTATCATTAATTAAAGATACCTCTCTAGCTTATATCGTTGGTGTTGCAGAGTTTACCTTTATTGCTACCCAAATTAATAATCGTAGTATGATTTATCCTACAGAGATTTTTTTGTTTGTTATTATGGTTTATTTTATTATTTGTGCCACACTTGATTTTACAGTATCAGTATTACCAAAATATCATTTATTTTCTCGCAAAAAATAGCTAGATGGTTTGTTTTAATAGTATTGAGCAAAACATCTCTAAAAAAGTCAAAAAGGTTATTAAGGTTCTTTTAAGCTTTGTTTGCTAAATTATAAGTAAATATTATCAATATTGGTTTTGATATGTTACTTAATATGAACACTCATCTTTTTTTATTAATTAATGCTCAAGAACACGCTTCGAAGTTGTTTATTCTTTTTGCTGTGTTTTGTGCTAATTACTTAATATTGCTACCTATTGGCTTATTAGCAATATACTGTATATACAAACCAGTATATAGAACATTGGTGATAAAAATTTTAATAAGTTTAGCATTGGTGCTAACTGTTACTTTTATTATGAGGCATCTATTTTATTCGCCACGGCCATTTGTACTTAATGTTGGTACTAATTTTTTAACTCATGATAAAACCAGTTCGTTACCGAGTCAGCATGCTGTTTTTATTTGGACTATCTGTTTTTCTATTTATTTAAATTATAAAAAGCAATTTAAATCGTTTGCTTATTTATCTACTGTAGTTGCTTTGCTTGTTTGTTGGAGTCGTATCTACTTAGGGGTTCATTGGCCACTAGATATTCTAGTTGGTATGTTATTAAGTTTTATATCAGTTTATTTAATTAAAAAATTTTGGTTTCTATATTCCAAAATTTATAAATGATTAAAAATTTAAGTTGTTTAAGGTTAGGCATATACTAGTTAACTATGCTAGCTAGGGTATTTTTCAAATCTACTTAAGGTTGAACTATAATGAAAATACTTATAGTCGAAGATGATAGTTTATTACAAAAAGGGTTATACGATGGTATAACGTCTGATGGCTATGTTTGTGAAGTGGCATCTAATGGTAAGCAAGCGGAAGAACATATAGAGTTTTCGCAATTCAGTTTAATTATTCTTGATTTGGGATTGCCAGATTGCGATGGTTTAGATTTACTCACTCGTTGGCGTAAAAAACAAATTGAGGTTCCTGTCCTTATTTTAACTGCTCGTGATACTATTGAAGATAGAGTAGAAGGTTTAGATCTTGGTGCTGATGATTATTTAATTAAGCCTTTTGCTTTAACTGAATTACTAGCAAGAGTCAGGGCTTTGATTCGTCGAAATCAAGGAACAGCTGATAATGTTATTAATTATGGCCCGATTAGCATTGATATTAAACGACAAACAGCGACATTAAATGGACAAGAAGTTATATTAACACCTAAAGAGTTTATTTTATTGTCTAGATTAATGTTAAAAGCTGGAGAAAAAGTACATCGTAATTTATTGCAAAATGATTTATATGATTGGCAAAGTGATCCTAGTTCAAATGTGCTTGAGGTTTATATTCATGCGTTACGAAATAAATTAGGTAAACATTTAATCAAAACTGTACGTGGATATGGTTATCAACTCAATATTGATAATTAGCTATTATTCTATATTTAGTGAATGATAAATTTATGATTGAAAAATCCTTGACTAAGATACGTCATAGTATTCGTTGGAATCTTTTTTTTACTTTAGGCGCTATTATGTTAATTTGCCAAATTATTACGGTATTTTGGTTATGGCATGAAAGTAAAGAGCAAATTGATGTTCTAGTTAATTTAACATTAAGTAAAAATAAAATCGACGAAGTAGTTGAGCACGAGGAGTTAGAGGCTATTTTTGCTCTGTTTTGTTCAGCTTTTTCTATGATGGCTGTGACATTATTTTTAGCTTATAAAGCTATTAAATGGATTACTAAACCTTTAGAGATTCTGGAAAAGGATCTAAATCAAAGAACCGCGGATAATCTTAAGCCGATAAAACCAATTAGTAATATGCGCGAAATCAGATCGATTACACAGGTATTGAATAATTTATTTGAGAGACTCAATAATGCTCTTTCGCAAGAACGTCTATTCACTGCCGATGTTGCTCATGAGATGAGAACACCATTGGCTGGTATTCGTCTGCATTTAGAATTACTTGAAGCAAAAAATAAAATCGATTGTCGTGAATTAATTGAACGTATAGATCGTTTAGTCAATACCGTAGAACAACTTTTAATGCTTGCTAGGGCTAGTCAAAAATTTACGTTAGGTCAGTATCAAAAAATTAATTTTTATGATGATATTCAAATGCCGCTTTTTGATGAGTTAACTGAATTAACAGAACAGAAACAACAAACGATTGAATGGCAAATTACTAATAAGATTACTTTTAGTGGCGATGCTACTCTGATTCGTTTACTGATTCGCAATCTTGTTGAAAACAGTTATCGATATAGTCCGACTAAAAGTAAAATTACGATATGCTTTTATAAAGACATTCAAGATATTATTATTACTGTTCAAGATGAAGGTTGTGGTATTGATGAATCAAAGACTGAAAATTTAACCCAAGCCTTCTTCCGAATGGATCGTAAACATAATGGAATAGGGCTTGGCTTAAGTATCGTTAATCGAATTACTAAATTACATCATGGGCAATTTACATTAAGAAATCGGCAGGACCGTCAAACAGGTACTATTGCCGAAGTTAGACTTAATGATTCACTTCATCAATTAACTTAGTTATTAAATTGTTATATTGATTTTCTTTAATAAGTGATGACAAAAAACGTTGCCAAGTGCGTTCTATTTTTGCTTTGGCAAAAAATCCGACATAATTAGCAATCGGAATAAAGGTTGAATTACCTATATTATCAATAATGATTAAGCGATTGTTTTCAGATGACAAATGTTGAAATAAAATATTTTTACTCTTGATTGTCATGGTAATAATTCGATCTTTTAATAACGCTGTTTTTAATGCTTTAAGTGATACAACTAACTCACTATAATATTGTTGAGTTAATTGTTCGTGAAAGAGATATTTTTCTAACGGTGTAGCAATTTTCCCATCATAGTCCCTAATTAATTCAAAAACATGTCCTTGTCCAAAATTAGTTGTTACTGGGCCATAATATTTTGCTAAAACATCCCACGATATTTTGCGTTTTATAAGATGTTTATAATAAGCAATTTCACGGTTTGTTTCCTCTTCGGCACCATCATTATAATTCACTTTGATACATTTATTCGGATCATCTGGATGGTGGTAGCACTTTCTATGTAGTCCTTTGCTTATATAATCTTTTTCGGTAAGTTGAATTAATTTTTTCATCAATTGATATCGTGTAATTAAAGGTTAGCTAAAAGTGTAGCAGTTAGTGTTTTTTATCGCTATGGTTTTTTTATTATAAGTTCTAGCGCTTTTATAATATTTCTGTATAATATTGCCACCCACGTTACAACAGTGTTCTTCCCAACACTGTTTTCGATTGTCAAAATTAGTATAGCAACTCGAAGGGGTTAGTTAGTTAATAGTAGCAATCAAAAAGTGTAAATAAATCAAATGATTTATTAACGTGAGATTAATTAAAATTTGGATAAATACGAATGAGTACTTTTTCAGCTAAACCAGAAACAGTTAAACGCGACTGGTATGTTGTTGATGCAGCAGGTAAAACGTTAGGTCGTTTAGCTACTGAAATCGCAAGCCGTTTGCGTGGTAAACACAAAGCAGAATATACACCACATGTTGATACAGGTGACTATATTATCGTTATCAATGCAGAAAAAGTTGCTGTAACAGGCAAAAAACGCACTGATAAGATCTATTATCGTCATACTGGTTACATCGGTGGACTTAAAGAAGCGACTTTTAAAGAAATGATTGAACGTCATCCTGAACAAGTCATCGAAATTGCTGTAAAAGGCATGTTACCGAAAGGTCCTCTTGGTCGTGCAATGTACCGTAAACTAAAAGTTTATGCAGGTAGTGAGCACAATCATGCGGCACAACAACCGCAAGTATTAGATATTTAAGGGGATAGAAGATGGCTGATAATCAATATTACGGTACAGGTCGCCGCAAAAGTTCCGCTGCTCGAGTGTTTATCAAACCAGGTAGTGGAAATATCGTTATTAATAAACGTTCATTAGAGCAATACTTCGGTCGTGATACAGCTCGTATGGTTGTTATGCAACCGCTTGAGTTAGTTGAAATGACTGACAAACTTGATCTTTACATTACTGTTAAAGGTGGTGGTATTTCAGGTCAAGCTGGTGCAATTCGTCACGGTATTACTCGTGCATTAATGGAATATGATGAAACTTTACGTTCTTCATTACGTCAAGCGGGCTTTGTTACTCGTGATGCGCGTCAAGTTGAACGTAAAAAAGTGGGTCTACGCAAAGCTCGTCGTCGTCCACAATTCAGCAAACGTTAATTGCTACGTTACAAATTTGTTTCAAAAACCCAGCGCAAGCTGGGTTTTTTTTCTGTTTTATTTATTACTATATAAATTTAGATAACAACCACCTAAATAAAAATAATTTATTATTATTCAATATGATATATCATAAATATTTTATTCTCATCTAAAAATATAATCTTTTTCTAAGACGAAAAAAATACAAATCTGAGAAAAAACAAAAAGAAAATTCATTTTTTTTAACAAATTTGTTATCCAATTTGTTAGAATAGTCATTAATATAAACTTATTTAAACTTTTTGCATATTTGGAGTGAACATGGTTGTTGCTGTTAATAAACGTTCTGTAATGACATTATTTTGTGATACAACAGATATTTATGGCCATCAGATTCGTTTTGTGTTGGCAGAAAAAGGGGTAACAGCTGAGATCGAGTTTGTTACAGCAGATAATCTACCTCAAGAATTATTGGATTTAAATCCCTACGGTTCAATTCCAACACTAATTGATCGTGACCTTACCTTATATGAACCACATATTGCATTAGAATATTTGGATGAACGTTTTCCTCATCCACCGTTAATGCCTGTTTACCCAATTGTAAGAGCGAATTCTCGATTAACCATGTATCGCATTAAGAAAGAATGGTATAGCGCTTACGAAACAATTTTAGCTAATCCGGACAGCGAAGCTGCTAAACAAGCACGTAAAAATTTACTTGATGATCTAGTATCAATCTCCATAATGTTTAAAGAAAAAGATTACTTTATGAGTGATGATTTTACATTATGTGATTGTTATTTTGCTCCTCTACTTTGGCGTTTACCTATGATTGGTATTGAGTTGCCAAAAATAGCCGAGAAGAATTATCTTGCTTATATGGCTCGCATTTTTGAACGACCAGCTTTTATAAACTCTTTAACTGAAGATGAAAAGAAAATTAGAGCATAATAGTTTATTTTTTATCTAACGACAGATTAGCAATTAAACAAGGTAGCCGTTATGGAAATTGATAACATGACTCCTCGTCGCCCTTATATCTTTCGGGCTTTTTATGACTGGATATTAGATAACGAATTAACTCCGTATATTGTGGTTGATACTTCTGTATATGGTGTATTAGTACCGCAAGAGTTTATAAAAGATAATCAAATCGTACTTAATATTGCTCCACAATCGGTTGGCCAATATTTAGTTAATAATGAACAAATCGAATTTAATGCTAGGTTTTCTGGTATACCTCAACATATTGTTGTACCCATGGCGGCTATTGAAGCTATTTATGCTCGTGAAAATGGTGTTGGTATGGGATTTGAGGATGAACCATATTATAAAGCTCTCAGAGAAGGTGCGAATAAACCAGCAGAAAATGTTAAACCGAAGCCAGTTAATCCTTTCCGAGTTGTCAAATAATTATTCTTAATTACAAGAATAATCAAATTTTTCACTATCTTATTTACAATATTATTATTTAGTCATAAATAGGATAGTCTTTTTTTTGTCTGTAATATCTATAATAGTAATAGCTAAGATAAATCAAAGTAGGGGCAAAAGTAATTGTTATTTTAAAATTTATAACTGATAATGATTATTATTACCACAATGGAGTGTTCATTTTATGAAAACGTGTAATAACAATCCTACTTCTCGTCTTTGGCAACTTGCTTTTCGATATAAAATACTTATCATTTTATCTTGTTTATTTTCAATCTTAAGCGTCGCTACTGCTTTTATTCCTTTTATTTCAGTATATTACATTGTTTATGAAATTATTATCAGTCTAACCAACAACACTACATTAAATAATGAACTTATTATCGATTATGGGTGGGTAGCTTTTATTGCTGCGGCATCATCTATATTTTTAAATTTTGTTGCACTTTGTCTTTCGCATATTGCTGCATTTAAAACGCTTTATCATTTAAAGTACAATTTTATTCGATACTTATCATGTTTGCCTCTTGGATTTTACACTAAACATTCAAGTGGTGAATTACGAAAAATTGTTGATGATGATATTGAAAAAATAGAGATTTTTATTGCACACCAGCTGCCTGATATGATTGGCTCATTTGCTACTCCAATTATTATTTTTATTATTTTAGCCATTTTCGACTGGCGTTTAGGCTTGGCAACATTGGTACCAATCATTTTAGCTTATATTGTTTTGAAAAGCGGTTATCGTCGTAAAGAAATTAAAAACAATATGCAAGAGTTCCAAACCCGATTAATTGATATGAGTAATGCATCAGTTGAATATATTCGTGGTATAACAGTGGTTAAAGCTTTTAATCAAACTTTCTTTTCTTTTAAACGCTTTTATGAATCGATCAAAGCTTATCAACAATATTGCCTTAAATTTATAGATTGTTTTAAATATCATATGGCACTATTTTTGCTCATATTAAATAATATCTATCTTTTTATTATTCCAGTAATGATTTTATTACTAGGTACAACAGAAAATTATGCCAATTTTATTTTGTCATCTATTTTCTATTTAATTTTCTCATTAGCTTTACCTGCGCCTTTTTTCAAACTTTTATATGTATCACAAGGTTTTCAAAGAGCAGTTAAAAGTGTTGAAAATATGGATAATGTCCTCAATATAAAATCATTGGCTGAACCTGAATCAGGTCTTGAAGTTGATAATTATGACATTTGTTTTAATGATGTTACATTCTCTTATAATGAGAATAAAGATAATGATTCTTTAGAAAGTAATGCCCTCAATCACATCTCTTTTACTGCCAAACAGGGAACAACGACCGCATTAGTTGGGCTTTCTGGTAGTGGCAAAAGTACCATTTCATTACTTATTCCGCGCTTTTTTGATCCTGGAGAAGGATCAATAACCATTGGTGGTGTAGATATCAAACAAATGAGTAGTGAATATTTATTGTCATTAGTTAGCTTTGTGTTTCAAGATGTTTTTCTTTTTAAGCAAACAATTTTAGATAATATTAAAATCGGCAAACCAGACGCCGATCTAGACGAAGTTATTGCCGCGTCTAAAGCTGCTCAGTGTCATGATTTTATTGAAAAATTACCAGATGGCTATCAGTCTGTAATAGGCTCTAAAGGATTGCATTTGTCTGGTGGAGAAATGCAACGATTAGCAATTGCTCGAGCATTACTAAAAAACTCACCTATATTGATTCTTGATGAGGCTACATCTTTTGCTGATCCTGAAAATGAATACAAAATTCAACTTGCCTTAAAAGTATTAATGGAAGGTAAAACCGTTATTATGATTGCTCATCGTCTATCAACAATAAAAGATGCCGATCAAATTGTGGTATTAGATAAAGGAAGTATTGTTGAAAAAGGAACCCACCAACAACTTATTGATAAACAAAATACCTATTACAAAATGTGGCAATATTACAGACAAACATTAGATTGGCAAATGGATCAGCCAAAATCTACTAAAAATTGTCATTCAGATCACTCTTGTCATAATGATGGAGTTGCAAATGTTTAAAAAAATATTGATGTTGTCAGATATAGAAAGTAAAAATCTTAATCAAGCTATCATTGCTTGTACCTTATCCAATTTGACATTAATGTTGCCCTTTGTAATTTTATTACAGGTAATCATGTTGTTAATTGAGCCTTTAACTAATCAAATACAAGTGAATGTTTATTATCTTTGGATAATGGCAGGCTTAGGCGTGTTATCGGCAATTTTGTTCTTAATCTGTTATAAAAGAGAATATAAAAAGACTTACGCTAATGCTTTTAGTCAAGCGGCCAATACTAGAATTGCGGTCGCTGAAAAACTTCGCAAATTACCACTAAGCTTTTTTAATCGAAAAGATCTTTCTGAACTTACTGCAAATATTATGGGTGATTGTGCGGTTATTGAAAATATGCTTAGTCACGTTATACCGCAATTAATAGGATATTCCGTTAGTAGTCTAATAACTTGTTGCTTATTAGCATTCTATGATTGGCGGATGGCTGCAGCTATTTTTTGTACTCTGCCGATTGCTATTATTATTGTTGTTGCCGGTAAAAGACTCGAACAAAAATTGGGTGAAAAACATGTTCAAGCTAAATTAGCCGTTTCCGATGAGGTTCAAGAATATCTCGATGGTATAAAAATCATAAAAGGTTTTGGGTTAAGTGGTAAAAAATTCCAGCGCTTAGATAAAGCTTTGAAAAATATGATGTGGGCATCGATTAAGTTTGAAGGAATAGGTGGAATTATTGTTACTTTGTCTACTATGACATTACAAGTGGGTCTAGGTATTGTTGTTTTACTCGGAGTAACTTTAATGGTTTCTGGAAGTTTGGATCCAATTACTTTTATTGCCTTTGTAATTATTAGCTCACGAATTTATAGTCCTTTAATTTCAGTTTTAACATTATTACCTGAACTGTTCTATATGCTGGTTTCTATCGATAGAATGAAGAGTCTGCAAAATGAGACTATTATGGAAGGTAAAGATGATGTGACTTTTACTAATTATAATATCAATATTGATCAGATTAATTTTTCCTATAACCAGACAAGTGTTATTAATAATGTAAGTTGCACTATACCTGAAGGAAAAATGACAGCACTAGTTGGACCATCTGGTAGTGGTAAAAGTACTTTATTACAGTTGATTGCACGTTTCTGGGATGTAACTTCAGGAAAAATTACTATAGATAATCAAGATATTAAGCAAATAGATCCGGAAACATTAATGCATTCAATGGCTTTTGTTTTTCAGCAGGTGGTATTGTTTGATGATACTATCATGAATAATATTCGAATTGGTAGGCATAATGCTACTGATGAAGAGGTAAAACTAGCGGCTAAAATTGCTAGATGTGACGAACTAGTAGCTCGATTACCAGATGGTTGGAATACATTAATTGGTGAAAACGGTAGTAAACTTTCTGGCGGTGAACGACAACGTATCTCAATTGCGAGGGCATTATTAAAAAATGCACCTATTATTTTGCTTGATGAAGCTACCGCTTCTTTGGATCCAGAAAATGAAGTTTATATTCAAGAAGCCATTGCTAATCTAGTAAAAGATAGAACTGTCATTGTTATTGCTCATCGCTTAAAAACCATCATTGGCGCTGATAATATTATTGTCTTAGATAAAGGCTCAATTGTAGAACAAGGCAATTATCAGCAATTAATGGCTAAAAATGGCTTATTTACTAAGCTTTATAGCCTACAAAAACAGACATTGTCTATTAATTAGTGATTGGCTATATTTCTGAAAATAATCAGTATATCATATAACAAAATAACTGATAAAAAACAGACAAATGAGTAACGAAATTGAATTAAAGTTTCAAATCAATCAAAGTGATATAGAGCAGTTACAATATTACTTAAATCAATGGGTTTGTTGTGATGAAGCCGAGTTTTCATCGCAACAACATTTGGTTAGTCAATTAAATCTGATTAACACTTATTACGATACTGAAGATCATTTTTTACGACTTAATGGTTGTGGTCTTCGAATTCGAACTACAGAAACTGAGCAAAGTAAGTGTTTTGAAATTACCTTGAAATCTAAAGGTAATTCTGTAGGTGGATTACATGAACGCATTGAAATTAACCAACCTTTACCTAATGATAAGCTCGATTTAAGTGTCCTACCGAAAGAGGCATTACCTAATGGGTTAACGCAGTTAAGACCACTTTTTACCACCAATTTTAAACGGCAAACTTGGCTGATTTCATTTGCCAATAGCGAAATTGAAGTTGCTTTAGATTTGGGGCAAATTACCTCAAATGGTCAATCTATGCCAATACAAGAGGTAGAGTTAGAAATCAAACAAGGCAATAAGCAAGATTTGCTCAACTTTGCGATCGAATTAAGTCGCTTTAACTTACATCTATTTTCTCAAAGTAAGGCTTCTCGGGGCTATCGTTTATTAGATAACTTAACCTTAACTCCTACTATTCTTTCCTCACAAATTGAGCAAGATTTAGCCGATCTACTAAACTTTTGGCAACAAAATGAAGAATATGCTTTAGCAAATAATGATTTAATTTTTTATAAACAGCTACTTATTCAAATAAACGAGATACTTATTAACAAAAATCTGCAAATTGAGCCTGAATTTAAACAGTGGCAAATGGCGATACCATTTATTGACTCGATTAAACAGTTTGCTTATTGCGAGGTGAATACCAAGTTCAAGTTGATGTTAATGGCTGAAATAAATAAAAAATAGGTATACGAATTAAAATGAAAACAACCCTCTTTAAATTACCACTATTATTAGTGGTATTTTATTGGTTATTATATAGTGTTTTTACCGTTATTTATCTTACTAGATTTGATAACGATTTTATATCGTTATATGTTGGGACTGACCAAATTGCCTTGAAAATTGTTAAGCAAGTTTTAATCAGTTTTTTTCTTCAAATACCTAATTCAGTAGTTCTTTTTACTATTTCCACAATAGCATTTAATCAGTATTCCATTTCCATAATTAATCGGAAAAACATTATTAATACCTTCTTAGTTGCCATATTTATTGTATTAAGCGATATGGTTTTTCGCTTGAGTTACTACTCTTATAGTTATGATTGGATTGTGTCTAAACTAAGATTTTTAAATATTAATGATGGAGATAATTTTTCGGCATATATATTTCATCTCGCAGAGTATCTCATTTTCTATTTTTTTATAACACTTGGTACTTATCTTAGTATTAAATTATGCAAAAAAAATTATATCTGTAACGAAATCATATTAACCGAAACAGAAAGTCAGAACTTACATATGGTGTTATTCATCTGTTTTTATAACTGTTTCTTTATAACCATGTCATATTTGTTGCTTTTCGATGGTATGTATTACAGTTTAAGTAACCTGATTTTCTCTATAGTCTTATTGGCGATATTTTTATCAATAGTAAATTTAATTGGTTATTTCTTGCTAAGAAAATGCTTTACAGCAGTAACAGAAATTTTGGCTTTAAAAAAGGTAATTTTTAGTTCGCTTATTACCTTTATATTAAACTGCCTTTTATTAATACTTATTCTATACATTTACAACTATATCTATAATTTCCTACCATTCGATATTATCTCTAATACTTTTAAATTGTTCTACTTATGGATGTTTTTAATTACTTTGTTGATTTCAAGTTGTTTATTGGTAAGAAAGATGACAAAGTTGTTTTTTGATAAACATTAACCCGCTATTCGAATCAAAGAATATAACATTGTTATTGGCCGTTACGTTATAACCAATAACAATGATAAGGTAAACAAGCAATATAAGACCTAACGATAGTCAGCAGTTATAGTTTTATCGGTAAACAGATTGCGAAAAAGTATCAATACTGTTTTTCACGATTTGTTTAATAAAAAGATAGGTGAACTTAAAAAGTCATTTATAATATTTAATTAGGTGATTTTATGTATATATAAATATTTTAAGTGAGTGCTAATTATGTCCCAGCCAAGCTCGTTAGTTTCACCATTAATTGTTGAGCAAAAACAAAAGATTATATCCCAATTGTCACAATGTAATGCAAAAGAGGTGCTCGATAACCTTGATATTTTGCTGCAAAGTGATTTTCTGGTTGATGCTTTTTATCGATTTCCCGAGTGGCTGACAGATATTATTACTTACCCCCCTCAAGCTGATGAAAGATGTTTCTATCAACAATGGTTAAATGAAAGACTAGTATCAGTATTTGATGAATTAGCTCTAATGAAAGTATTAAGATTATTTAGGCGTTATATTCTGATAAGGCTTGAATGGTCACAATTAACCCGCACAAGTAGTGATGAGCAGATTTTATTACAACTCTCGCAGTTAGCTGAAGTGATTATTATCACTGCACGTGATTGGCTTTATGAGCTTAGTTGTAAAGAATGGGGAACGCCATGTAATTTACAAGGACAAGCACAACCTTTACTTATCCTAGGTATGGGAAAATTAGGTGGTGGCGAACTGAATTTTTCCTCCGATATTGATCTTATTTTTACCTACCCTGAACATGGTCAAACACAAGGTGGCCGGCGAGAATTAGATAATGCGGTGTTTTTTACCCGTTTAGGGCAACGCTTAATTAAAACACTAGACCAAATTACTGAAGATGGTTTTGTCTACCGCGTTGATATGCGTTTACGCCCACTTGGCGATGGCGGTCCGCTGGTTTTAAGTTTTTCTGCTATGGAAGATTATTATCAAGAGCAGGGGAGAGACTGGGAACGTTATGCCATGGTAAAAGCAAAAATACTTGGTGATCAGCAAGATCCTTACACCAAAGAGCTTTACCAAATGTTAAAACCATTTGTTTACCGCCGTTACATTGATTTCAGTGTATTGCAGTCATTACGAAATATGAAAAGTATGATAGAGCGTGAAGTTCGGCGTCGAGGTTTGACTAACAATATCAAACTTGGTGCAGGTGGTATTCGTGAAATAGAGTTTATTGTACAAGTTTTTCAACTTATACGAGGTGGACGTGTTGTAGGTCTACAAACTCGCTCATTATTAAATGCCTTACAAGTAATAGAACAAGAATCGTTACTTAGTGTTAATGAAGTAGATACTTTACGAGAAAATTACTTTTTCTTACGTCGCTGTGAAAATCTATTACAAGCGATACATGATGAGCAAACGCAAACTCTACCAGAAGATGAATTAGACCAAATACGTTTAGCAATCGGCATGAATTTTAGTAACTGGAACGAATTTGTAACGGAACTCACTCGAAGAATGCAATTTACTCGACAAATATTCAATCAGCTTATCGGTGATGAATCAACAGAAACAGTTCATAACGTAAACAACGACCAATATGCTGATCTTTGGGTACCAGATTTACAATTAAGTGACGTTACTTCGATATTAACCAACTATGCACATGATGATGCTGAAAAGCTCTATCAGATGCTTTGCCAATTTCGTGATGATATCGGTAAAAGGACGATTGGTGTTCGCGGCCGAGAAATCCTTGATCAGCTAATGCCAAGATTATTGGAGTCGGTTTGTAATGATAAGCATGCGCTAATCGTATTGTCGCGGATTTTACCGCTATTAGTGAATATTGTTAGTCGAACAACGTATTTAGAATTACTACTTGAATACCCAACAGCATTAAAACAGTTAATTCGATTATGTAGTGCCTCGCCAATGATTAGTGAGCAACTTGCTCATTATCCAATCTTATTAGATGAACTAATAGATATTAATTCTCTTTATCAAACTGTTGCACCTAATGAATACAAAAGTGAACTTTATCAATATTTACTGAGAATTCAGGTTGATGATGAAGAACAACAACTTGAAGCTTTAAGACAATTTAAGCAAATGCAATTACTGCATATAGCTGCTGCTGATGTTGAACAAGTATTAAGTACTATGAAAGTAAGCGATCATTTGACCTATGTTGCAGAATCACTAATTGATTTTGTTGTGCAAATGGCATGGAATCAAATGGTTGCTCGTTATGGAAAACCTACACATTTAACTGACAATCAAAAAGGATTGGTTATTATCGCTTATGGCAAATTAGGTGGTTGGGAATTGGGTTATGGTTCAGATTTAGATCTGGTATTTCTTCATGATTGTCCTGTAGATAGCATGACTAATGGAGATAAGCAAATTGATAGTCGTCAATTTTATTTACGATTAGTACAACGGATCATTCATCTATTTAATGTTCGCACCAGCTTTGGAATTCTCTATGAAGTTGATGTTCGTTTACGTCCACAAGGTGATGCTGGTTTATTAGCTTGTAGTTTAAATGCATTTTATGACTATCAAATGCATGAAGCTTGGACATGGGAGCATCAAGCACTGGTTCGAGCAAGAGCTGTTTATGGTGAAATAGACCTTATTAAACGCTTTAACCAAATCAGACATGATGTTCTATGTAAAAAACGTGAGGAAAATATATTAAAAACCGAAGTCCGAGAGATGCGTGAAAAGATGCGAGCCCATTTAGGTACTACTGAATCTCATCGGTTTAATTTGAAAATTGATGAAGGCGGTATTGGTGATATTGAATTCTTATCTCAATATCTGGTACTTAATTATGCTCATCAATATCCTAAAATGACAACATGGAGTGATAACGTACGAATTCTAGAGTTAGCGGCAAATTATCAAATTATGGATAGTCAAGAAGCAGAGCAACTAACTAAAGCTTATATTGATATGCGTAATGAAATACATCAATTATCATTACAACTTTTACCTAGCACCGTTGATGATTCCTGTTTTAAATCAGAAAAACAGATTGTTAACCAAAGTTGGTTGAAATGGCTTAAATAATAATTAGCCTGAATATAGTTATGATTAATTAAGATCGTTAATAAATATAAATTTTAGGTGATTTATCGGCGATATAGATTATCACCGATAAAAAGATAATTTATAGAGAATAGCTAATTGCTAGTTAGCCTCTTTCCACAGAATTAGATCTTGATCGTCGAGTTCTGACGCATCAAATCCGACCATGGCTGGCAATTCTTCACGGTCAAAGGCTAAATCGCCACCATTGATATCAATATCACCTTTCTTAATCCCTTTGAAATCGTAAAGATTGGTATCACATAAATGCGAAAGGGTGATATTTTGTGTAGCACGAAACATGGTTTCGATACGGCCAGGATATTTCTTATCCCAATCATTTAGCATCTCTTTGATCACTTGCCGTTGTAAATTAGGCTGTGAACCACAAAGATTACAAGGAATGATAGGAAACTGTTTTATTTCAGCATATTTTGCAATATCTTTCTCTTTGCAATATGCAAGAGGTCGAATAATAATATGCTCACCTGAATCATTCATCAATTTAGGTGGCATAGCCTTAAGTTTGCCGCCATAAAACATATTTAAAAACAAGGTTTCCAAAATGTCATCACGATGATGTCCAAGCGCTATTTTGGTTGCACCAAGTTCAGTTGCAGTGCGATATAAAATACCACGTCGAAGCCGAGAACAGAGTGAACATGTAGTTTTGCCTTCAGGGATTTTTTCTTTAACAATACCATAAGTATTTTCTTGAACAATTTTATATTCAATACCTAAGGATTCTAGGTATTGAGGTAAAACATGCTCTGGAAATCCTGGCTGTTTCTGATCTAAATTAACGGCAACTAATTCAAATTGCACTGGAGCACTGATTTTTAAATTAATAAGAATGTCTAGCAATGTATAACTATCTTTACCGCCTGATAAACAGACCATTATACGATCGCCTTCTTCAATCATATTAAAATCAGCGATTGCTTCGCCAGTAAGACGGCGTAAGCGTTTATGTAATTTATTTTGATTGTATGTATTCATCACGATTTAATTGATTATTCCGCTCGGCTCATATATCGGCGTTCAGCAATATGAATTTTAACTTTTTCGTGGTTATCAATATATTCAGGTACTTGAATAACAAGACCAGTAGAGAGTGTAGCCGGTTTAGTGCGTGCACTTGCCGACGCACCTTTAATACTTGGCGACGTTTCAATGATTTCAAGTTCAACTGTTTGTGGTAATTCTAAAGCCACAACTTCACTTTCAGCCATTAAAACTTGAATGCCATCCATACCACCTTCAGGAATAAATAGCAGTTCTTCTTCAATTTGATCTTTCTTAAAAATAAACGGCGTATAGTCTTCATTATCCATAAACACATATTCATCACCGTCAATATAAGAAAAGCTAACAGGGCGTCGAAATAATTCGATAGTATCTAAAATATCATCACCTTTAAAACGTTCTTCAACTTTACCGCCAGATTTCACATCGGTAAAACGCATTTTATAAAGGGTACTAGCACCACGTGCACTAGGACTTTGAACATCAATCTCTTTCACCAATAATAGTTTGCCATTATAGGTGACCGCATCACCACGTTTTATTTCATTTGCTTTAGCCATAATACTTTCTTCATGTTTAATAGATTTAAAAATTTAGCTCGCTATTTTACCCTTAACTTGCTATTGTCACCATTAAAATTTATAAAACAACAACAAATTCCTCTAAATCCAATGACTGATTCATTTAAATGTCGTAAAAATTGCGGTGCATGCTGTATTGCGCCATCAATTTCATCTACTATACCTAGTATGCCTAATGGTAAACCAGCTGGGATTGCCTGTTTTCATTTAGATGAGAATTTTCAATGTAAATTATTTGGTAATGCTAGTAGACCTCTAGTCTGTAGTCGTTTAAAACCTTGTTTTGAAATGTGTGGAACAAATCGCGATCAAGCGATGGATTATTTAACTCAATTAGAACAGTTAACTAGCAACTAAGTATTGCGAATATTTAACATATCAGTTGTATTATTAGAATTATTTATCTCGCAAAGAAATTTTTTTGATACACTTCAACGCAATTTATCAGCTAATGATAAATATCGGAATAAATTATTTTAAATCAGTTATTAACCTAGATATAAAGCATAAGGTAGTAACTAAGTATATTTAGAATCTGTTTAACAAGAAGAAAATTGATATGAATAATAAATTAAAGCGTGATTTAAAAGCCCGTCATTTAGCGATGATAGCCATTGGTGGCTCTATCGGAACCGGGTTATTTGTCGCTTCAGGCGCTACTGTTGCACAAGCGGGACCAGGTGGCGCCTTACTCTCTTATGCGATTATTGGCATAATGGTTTATTTTTTAATGACTAGCCTTGGTGAGCTTGCTGCTTATCTTCCTGTTTCAGGAACTTTTGCAACTTACGGGGCTCGCTATGTTGATGAAGCCTTTGGTTTCGCTATTGGTTGGAACTATTGGTACAACTGGGCGATTACCGTTGCCGTTGACTTAGTTGCGGCACAATTAGTGATCTCCTATTGGTTTGATGCAGGTGCTTATAGTTGGTTATGGAGTTTATTGTTCCTAAGCATCATCTTCTGCTTGAACTATATTTCTGTAAAAGGCTTTGGTGAAGCAGAATTTTGGTTTTCGTTAATTAAAGTCGTCACTGTGATTTTATTTATTTTAGTTGGTTTATTAATGATTATTGGCATTTTAAAAGGTGCTGAAACTGCTGGTTGGCAAAACTGGCAAGTTGGCGATGCCCCATTTGTTGGCGGTTTTTCCTCAATGATTGGCGTTGCGATGGTAGTTGGTTTCTCATTCCAAGGTACTGAACTAATTGGTATAGCAGCAGGAGAATCAAAAGATCCAGAAAAAAATATTCCAAAAGCAATGAAACAAGTATTTTGGCGGATATTATTATTTTATATTTTGGCAATTTTAGTTATTAGTTTAATCATCCCATATACTGATCCTAACTTACTACGTAATGATGAAACTGATATCAGCGTAAGTCCATTTACTTTAGTTTTTCAGCATGCTGGATTATTATCTGCAGCAGCTATTATGAATGCGGTGATTTTAACTTCAGTACTTTCTGCCGGTAACTCAGGGTTATACGCTTCAACCCGTATGCTATATGCTTTAGCTAAAGAAGGTAAAGCACCGAAGATCTTCGGAAGATTATCTTCATCAGGTGTACCTGATATGGCATTATTTGCGACAACATTAGTGGCTATGCTTTGCTTCTTAACCTCACTATACAAAGATCAGGAAGTTTATTTATGGTTACTTAATATGTCAGGTATGACAGGGTTTATTGCTTGGCTTGGTATTGCTATTAGCCATTATCGTTTTAGAAAAGGCTACATAGCACAAGGACATGATCTAAATAAATTACCATATCGTTCGAGTTGTTTCCCATTTGGCCCTATTTTTGCCTTTATACTTTGTTTGACGATAACATTAGGTCAAAATTATGAAGCATTTTTACAAGAGACCATTGATTGGAACGGTGTCATTGCCACTTACATTGGTATTCCATTATTTCTTTCGATTTATTTTGGTTATAAAATCGTTAAAAAGACTAAATGGATAAAGTATGAGCAAATGGATTTTTCTCAAATGGATTAATTAGATAGTAACCTAAATTATGACTTGCACTTCCGTCGACTTTAGTCGACGGAATTGTATTAAAAAAGAGAAAATAACTAATCAACTTATTAGTTAATAATGTAAAACAACAAGCGTGATAACGATATTAACGACTACGGAATATGATACGTGCTTTTGAAAGATCGTAAGGTGTCATTTCTACCGTTACTTTATCGCCAGTTAGAATTCGAATATAGTTCTTTCTCATCTTTCCAGAAATGTGTGCAGTAACAACATGACCGTTTTCAAGTTCAACACGAAACATCGTGTTC
This sequence comes from Gilliamella sp. M0320, assembly GCF_016101635.1. Classification (NCBI taxonomy): domain Bacteria; kingdom Pseudomonadati; phylum Pseudomonadota; class Gammaproteobacteria; order Orbales; family Orbaceae; genus Gilliamella; species Gilliamella sp. M0320. The sequence continues at coordinate 13,417 of NZ_JACFQD010000005.1, read as the reverse complement.
GGAAGAGTATCAAGAATAGTACCTTGCATTTCAATGTTATCTTCTTTTGCCATTGGGGCCTCTTAATATTAAATACAAATTAAATACACTCAAATTAAAAAACATCATTCTCATTTTCTTTACGATTAACTAGAAAAGCGAATTAATCAAACTCAACTAAATTACCAAAATGTTTTTTGATCAAGATAAAGTGATTGATTTGAGTATAAACACAGAACAGCTACATCCAAATTATCTAAATATAGCGGCGAAATAATGCCGAAAAAACTCTCAGATGTAAAGTCATTTCTAACATTTCTTTGCATTATAGAGCCTATTTTCATGTATATATTGCCAAACTTTAGGCGATAATAACTTTTCACAGCTTTGTTGATTATCAATATTTTGTCGGATTTCTGTTGCTGAAATTGCTTCAAGCGGAGTATTAGCAAAGTAAATATAGCCATTAGGACATTGATGTAATGTTTGACTAACTTGGGTTTGGTGTTGATAAATCCATTGTTGTAACTTGGTATCACAAGAGGTTTGAGCATAACCAGGCCGCTTACATATTAGCAAATGACAATAATCAAGTAATTTTTGCCATTCTTTCCATGTTGGTAAACTAAGCAAAGAATCTTGCCCCATTATAAAAGCTAAACTTTGCTGAGTACCATTTTGCTGACGCCATGATTTGAGAGTATCAATGGTAAAAGAGGGCTGATTGATTAGCGTTGGTTCTAATTCTCGAGTATCAATTGAAAATAGAGAATAATCAGCTATAGCCAGCTCCAACATAGCTAAACGTTGCTCAGTATTGGCCTCAGGTTGTGGTTTATGAGGTGGAATACGGTTAGGTAACAGATTAATTTTAGTTAATCCTACCTCTTTGGCTAGGGCTAAAGCTGGGCGTATATGTCCATAATGGATTGGATCAAAGGTTCCACCAAATAACGCAGTTAGCACTTATTTAGCCCCATAAACTGCATAGTTAAACTCAACAGCGCATCCCAGATAGGTAAATCATTATTATGTTTTAGACTAATTTCAATGTCGGTTAAAGTTGCTAGAAGGGCGAATAATGCTTTGATATCAAAACGATTCAAATAATAGCTATACATGGTTCTTCTATTTTGCCACACTCTGTATTCGTCAAAAACTTGACGGGGTGATTTTTCGGCCAAAGCTAATTTTAAATTAATCAACAAAATCAATTCACGTTGAATAATCCGCATCAATATTAATGGCTCAAAGTCATTCATTTTTAGCTGTTGTAAAACATGTGTTGCACGTTTTGCTTTATGGGAAAGCATTGCATCAATCCAATGAAAAGGCGTAAATATTGCTGAATCATTAATATTTGATTCAACTTGCTCATAAGAAATAGTTTGATTGGGATAGAGTAAATTTAATTGTTCAATAAGCTGTGTCAACGCCAACAAATTACCTTCATAATAATAGCTAAGTAACTCAATCGCAGGAGATTCAATAACTATTTGCATTTGTTGCAAATAGCTTTTGATCCATTGTGGTAATTGTGCTGCTTCAGGTGTTGAACAATTCACTACCACTAATTTGTCAGATAAAGCCTTATACCATGATGCATTTTCTTGGTTCTTAGTGATCTTAACTAGACTAATTATCAAGCCAATATCAGGCGTCAACATTTCACATAATGTGTTTAATTTTGCTGCGACCGAAACATTTAACACACCTTCTCCAATATCTATACAGAGTAAAGTCTTGCTTGAAAATAGATTCATTGCTTGGCAACTATCATACATTGCCGACCAATCTGTTTGGCTATTTATGGTAAAAGAAAGTTGCTCGTCATATTGAGCTTGCTTAAAAGCATAACGTAATTGAGTTTGTACATAATGTTGCAGATAAGGATCGCTACCTAAAATTAAATAATAAGGCGATCCTAATTGCTGGGTTATTTTTTCAGCACTAATTTTTATCATAACAAGTCGTTAGTTTGCTGCATCAACTGCTTTCAATTTACGGATGATGTCTTTAGCTGCTTGCTTATACATTTCATCTTCAATCAAATTTTGTTCTACAGTCTTAGCCAATGCAGCTGCTGGATTATCGAAGAAGGTACGGAATATACGAACGGTAATTGGATGAATTTGTTCGCCAGCGATGACTACTTGAGCTTGAATAGCCAATACTAACTGATATTCCGCAGCTTTACCATCTTGATAGATTGATATAGTACTTCTATCCAATGAATCACTGACTATGCGTAATGATGGATATTTAGCTTTATTATTGGCTTCAGCTAATGTAACCCCATTATCGCGTAGCAACTCTTTAATATCCCTTGACAATCGGCCGTATGGATCACCACTCTCATAAGACAGTGTCTTAAAGCGAGCAGGAACTTCGGGTTCATATTGCAAATGAAAACCGCATCCAGACAACAATATTGTCAATAACATCAAAGCCAAATATTTTTTCATTGGTATCATCACCTATATCTTAGTTATATCCAACATTATTAACTTACAACCAAATTCAATAATTTGCCTGGCACATAAATAACCTTACGAATAGTTGTATCAGCTAAATATTTTTGAATGTTTGGTTCTTGCTTCGCTTGCTCTACTACAAAATCTTGTTCGGCATCCGCAGGAACGGTAAATTTACCACGCACTTTACCATTGATTTGTACCACAATTAATTTTTCATCTTCAACCATTGCTGACTCATCAGCAGTAGGCCATGACGCATTATCAATGGTTTCACCATTACCTAATGCTTGCCACATAATAAAACAAGCGTGAGGCATCATAGGATAAAGTAATCTAACAACTGCATTTAATGATTCATCCATTAACGCACGGTCTTGATCTGTATCTTGTGGCGCTTTTTGTAGGCGATTCATAAATTCCATTACTGCTGCGATTGCGGTATTGAAGGTTTGGCGGCGACCAATATCATCGCTGACTTTAGCAATCGTTTTATGTAGTTCACGACGTAACGCTTTTTGATCGGCAGTCAAATTAGATAGATCAAGAGTTGTTGTTTTACCTAGTTGAGCATGTTCATATACTAAACGCCATACACGTTTAATAAATCGATTAGCACCTTCTACACCAGATTCTTGCCATTCAAGAGTCATATCGGCTGGAGACGCAAACATCATAAATAATCTAACGGTATCTGCACCATATTTTTCAACCATCTCTTGCGGGTCGATACCATTATTTTTCGATTTAGACATTTTTGTCATACCAGCATGAACAAGTTCATTACCTTTGCTATCTGTGGCTTTAGCAATACGACCTTTGTCATCACGTTCAATAGTGACTTCAGTTGGTGAAACCCAAATTCGTTCATTGGTAGGGCTGGTGTAATAGAACGCATCAGCTAAAACCATACCTTGGCATAACAAGCGTTTAGCTGGTTCGTCTGATTTTACTAAACCAAAATCACGCATTAATTTATGGAAGAATCTAAAATAGAGTAAATGCATAATTGCATGTTCAATACCACCAACATATTGATCAACAGGCAACCAATAATTTGCTGCATTTTCATCTAACATACCTTTGTCATAATGAGGGCAGGTATAGCGTGCATAGTACCAAGACGACTCCATAAAGGTATCAAAAGTATCCGTTTCACGTAGTGCAGGTTGACCATTAACTGTAGTTTTTGCCCAATTCGGATCTGCTTTAATTGGACTAGTAATACCATTCATTTCAACATTTTCTGGTAAAATGACTGGCAGTTGATCTTCTGGTGTCGGGATTGTTGTGCCATCTTCAAGTGTCACCATAGGAATAGGTGCACCCCAATAACGTTGACGAGAGACTCCCCAATCACGTAAACGATAATTTACTTTACGATTACCAATACCTAATGCGATAAGTTTATCTGCGATGGCATTAAAGGCTTGTTCAAAATTAAGACCGTCAAACTCACCAGAATTAAATAATTTACCATGTTCAGTATAAGCTTGTTGTGATAGATCGGGCACTTGATCATCTTGTGTTAAAATAACAGGTTTAATTGGTAGATTATATTTTGATGCAAACTCATAATCACGTTCATCGTGACCAGGAACCGCCATTACGGCACCTGTGCCGTATTCAATTAAAACAAAGTTTGCAATCCAAACTGGAACTTTATCACCGGTTAATGGATGGATAGCAAAAAATCCTGTTGCCATACCTTTCTTTTCCATTGTTGCCATGTCGGCTTCAGCGGTTTTAGTCGTTTTGCATTCAGCAATAAATTCAGCAATTTTTGGATTATTTTGTGCAGCTAACTGAGCGAGTGGATGTTCCGCAGCTACCGAAACAAAACTCACACCCATTAGCGTGTCAGGACGAGTCGTATAAACACGCAACTTGTCGCTATAGTTTTCAACGGCAAAATCAAACTCTACCCCTTCAGAACGACCAATCCAATTTCGTTGCATTGTTTTGACTTGTTCTGGCCAGCTTTCAAGAGTATCTAAGTCATTCAATAATTCATCAGCATATTCAGTGATTTTGATAAACCATTGAGGAATTTCTTTACGCTCAACTGGAGTATTACAACGCCAACAACAACCTTCAACTACTTGCTCGTTAGCTAATACAGTCTGGTCGTTTGGACACCAGTTAACAGCTGAAGTTTTTTTATAAACTAAACCTTTTTCAAATAGCTTAGTAAAGAACCATTGTTCCCATTTGTAATACTCAGGACGGCAAGTTGTCACTTCACGATCCCAATCATAACCAAAACCAAGTAGCTGTAATTGCTTCTTCATGTAAGCAATATTTTCATAAGTCCATTTGGCTGGTGCTGTATTATTTTTAACTGCTGCACCTTCGGCGGGTAAACCAAATGCATCCCAACCGATAGGTTGTAATACATTCTTACCATTTAAACGTTGGTAGCGCGAAATAGTGTCACCGATTGTATAATTTCGAACATGACCAAGATGTAAACGACCTGAAGGGTATGGAAGCATCGATAAACAGTAATACTTCTCTTTAGATGGATCTTCAGTAACGTGGAATGTTTTGTCTTCTTGCCAATGTTTTTGTACTTTGGCTTCAATTTCATCTGGGCGATATTGTTCTTGCATGACGAATTAATGTCCTATCTATTATTGCTAATAAAAATAATTTGCTAATTGTATTGGTTATTGAGGTGTTTTACAAACGTTATGTGAATTGTAAGATTGATTTATTAGGAATTAAAAGATGTAATTTGGATATTGTGCATTAATAAAAGCGTAAAAAGCGGGCTATGCCCGCTTAGTAAATAATTAGCCACCATTGAATACACTAGTAAACTTGGAGAAGAATGATTTTTGTTCTTCTTTTGGTATGTTTTCTAAATTGGCCTGAATAAGTTGATCAACTTTTTGGCTCTCATCAACTAAACCTAATTCATTGTAAGCATTACGCATCAATAACAGTGCGCTCTTAGTTGAATCAGTATCAGGGAATAAAGCTAACATTTGGGTAACCCGATTAATCACTGCAACATATGCACCACGTTTAGTATAATATTGCGATACTTTTAATTCATGACGAGCAATACGGTTTTTCAAAAATACTAAACGCTTTTTGGCATCTGCGGCATAACTACTATTTGGAAAACTAGTTACCAAATAAGTAAAATCTTTGAATGCAGCCATAGCAAACTCAGGATCTCGGTCTGAACGATCGACATTAAACCAACCCTGAATTGTATTGTCATTTTGCGCCATATTTGAAATTCCGCGCATGTAAATTACCCAATCAATATTTGGGTGCGTTGGGTTTAATTTTAAAAAGCGGTCAATTGATGCAATGGCCAGTGGATAATCCGCTGTTTTATAGTAGGCATAAATCAAATCTAATTGAACTTGTTGTGAATAAGGTCCAAATGGATAATTTTTGTCTATAGCCTCTAAAACACTAATACTGGATTTGATATTTCCACTCTCAAGCTCTGTTTTAGCTTTATTGTGGAGCTCAATCTCTGGCACATTTTCAACATCATGCTTTGTACTTGTACAGCCAATTAGCATGCTACTTAAAGCGATAGCTAACAAAGTTTGTAAACGCAATTTCATTCAGTTTTCAATCCAAAATATAATTAAACATTAAAGGCGATGATTAGTATATAATACTCTAAAACATAACAGCTTAAAATAGATAAATTACACATGCATAAGTTAAAACTTTCATCTGAAATCGAACAAACCCAGCTTGGAATGCGTTTGGATCAGGCTTTGTCCGAGCTTTTCCCTGATTACTCAAGGTCAAGAATTAAAGAATGGATCGTAAATAATAAAGTACTAGTTAACAATAATATTGTAAATAAACCCAAAGATAAAGTACTTGGTGGCGAAAAAATAATTATTGAAGTTGAAATTGAAGAAGAAACCTATCACCAACCAGAAGATATAAAACTTAATATCGTTTATGAAGATGATCATATCTTGGTTATTAATAAACCTCGAGATTTAGTTGTTCATCCTGGTGCAGGGAATCCAAATGGTACCGTATTAAATGCATTACTTTATCACTATCCAGATATCTCACGGGTACCAAGAGCAGGCATCGTCCACCGTCTAGATAAAGATACCACAGGATTAATGGTGGTTGCTAAAACCATTGAAGCACAAACTCATTTAGTAGAATCATTACAATTACGAGAAATTACTCGTGAGTATGAAGCGGTTGCTATGGGGATCATTACCGCTGGCGGTAGCGTAGATCAACCAATTACTCGCCATCCAACTAAACGGACCCATATGGCGGTTTTTCCAACCGGAAAACCAGCAGTAACCCATTATCGTGTTATGGAAAAATATCGGTTACATACCCGATTACGTTTAAGACTTGAAACAGGGCGTACCCATCAAATTCGTGTACATATGGCACATATTGCCCATCCATTAGTCGGTGATCCTCTTTATGGTGGTCGACCAAGACCACCGAAAGGTGCTAGCGAATCATTTATCCAAACTTTACGTGATTTTGATCGCCAAGCCTTACATGCCACTATGTTACGTTTATATCATCCAATTACTGGCGAGCTAATGGAATGGCATGCACCAATACCTGATGATATGCAAAAATTAATTCAAGAATTACAATTAGATACCGAACTCCACAAAGATGAACTTGATTGGTAATAGTTATGATTAAATCAATTTATCCCTATTGGCCGGCACCGACAAATATTCGTGCTTTTACTACAACTCGCATCGGGGGCGTGAGTTCTGCGCCGTTTGATAGCCTAAATTTAGGTAGCCGTACTGGTGATGATTTAAATGATGTTGTTGAAAATCGTCGTCTTATCATTAGTGCTGAAAAAATCCCTAGCGAACCTTATTGGTTAAATCAAACCCATAGCACAACTGTACTTGATATTTCAGAAATTCAACTACAACCCGCACATGGATTGATTGGTAATAGTGAACGTTTTGAAGCTGATGGCTCATATACCCGGCAAGCAAATCAAGTTAGTGTCGTGTTAACGGCTGATTGTATGCCAGTACTATTTTGTTCAGTCGACGGTAATCAAGTTGCCGCTGCCCATGCAGGTTGGCGTGGACTTTGTCATGGTATTTTAGAAGAAACGGCAAAGAAATTTTACTGTAAGGCCTCTGATATCATAGTTTGGCTTGGTCCTGCAATTGGCGCTACAAAATTTGAAGTAGGTGGCGAAGTAAAAAAACAGTTTGAAGCTTACGATGCAAATGCGCATCATGCATTTAAACTAATAGATGCTAAACAACAAAAATATTTAGCGGATCTTTATATGATTGCCAAACAGCGATTAAATTCAATCGGTATAAGCCAGATTTATGGTGGTAACTATTGCACCTATACCGAGCGAGACTTGTTTTACTCCTACCGTCGAGAAAATAAGACAGGAAGGATGGCAACAATGATTTGGTTTGAATAAAACCACTAAACAAGGCTTCGAATAATCTATTAATCATGATAAAAACAGATCTAGATGATCTGTTTTTATCATTTCTGCCATACCAATAACTAGGTAAAAATCCTTATTCCCTTAATAATGAATCATCATAACTGAAGGTATTTTATCGTATAGGATAATAGTCTATTTTATTTTTATAACCTATAGTGAAAGTTTGCCAATCTAACTATTCAATATTGGCAAATTTATGTGTTTGTAGACTTAGCATCCATTTATTGTCAATACGATTATGATTAATCTTACCTAACAACTTAATGGTATCAAACATATTCATCTCACCATTGACTTCGCAAGGTGACAAATAATAACGCTTAGCTTGAATATGCTGCTCAATATAGTAACAAAAATCGATAAATCCCATTTGTTTCTCTGCGACAATTCTTACTTCACTGGCTGTTGATTGCAAAATTTTTTGATAACGATGGTGATAACAAAATTTAGGACTCAGTGCAATATAATCAATCAGCGGATCGACTTTACCTAGTCCATTACTCTCAATTGCAATATAGTAACCAGCTTGTTTTAAATGCATTAATAATAAAGATAACTCTTTAACCATTGTGGGCTCACCACCGGTAATTATAATATTGCTACTTTTATATTGTTTAACTTTTGTCAGTATTTGCTCTAACGTAAAACGTTGGAATTTGCGGAAATTAGTATCACACCAACTACAGTTTAAATTACAACCGGCAAAACGAATAAAAATAGCTGGCATACCAGTGTTATAACCTTCGCCTTGTAAAGATTCGAAGATTTCAACAATACGATATTCAATCATTTTTCGCTCCGATGATACTCACAATAAGAAGTAGGGGTTTCCCAAAGCTTAATCATCGACACAGGTAGAAATTGTGATAAGCGGTCAAAAATAAATTTACTCATTCCTTCTGCAGTAGTGCGACAAGGGAAAGCAAAAATTTTACGTTGCATTTGCTGTAAAAGCTCAGCTATTTGGCTTTCATTAGCATTATTTTGATTATAAAGATAAGCATGATCGAGTTGGTCAATAATTTGCTGTTTTACAATTGATTTTATGTCAGCATAATCCATTACCATATCAGCACTTGAACCGCTGGTAATAAGTTCATTGCTGATCTCGACTAACAAACGGTAGGTATGACCATGTAGGTTATGACATTTTCCATTGTGCCCATCTAACATATGACAAGCATCAAACTGGAACTCTTTAGCAATTTTAAACATATTTCTTTCCTAGTTTTTTTTCGTGGGATGGATTACGAACCACGGTTAGCTAACCTAACAAAATGAATTGGCTAATATAAAGGATAACAGCTTGAGTGTCATCCAAATTTACTAAACATTTTTGCTTAAGTGCTGGTTTTTCAAACTACTTTATCTTTTATAAAGACGCGAGTAAAATATAAACGATTTTATTGCAAAAATTCGTCAAAAATATTGTTAATCAGCTCTTGAAATTTATTCTTCCACACTCATTTAGTGATTATGCAAATGGATTGAATGTGTTACACATTTAAACCAAATTTATTGCTTAGGAGATAAATAATATGAGGTTAGATAAACTCACTAACAAATTTCAACAAGCTTTAGCTGATGCGCAATCAATCGCATTAGGTAAAGACAATCAATATATAGAGCCCATCCATGTATTATCTGCCATGCTCAATCAAGAAGGCAGTGGGATTAATCCATTACTGGTGGCGTCAGGCGCAAATATTGCGACATTACAACAAGAATTAAATCAAGCAATTGAACGTTTACCCCAAGTTCAAGGCATTGGTGGTGAAGTTATTCCATCACAAGAATTAGTAAGAATTTTGAATCTATGTGACAAACTAGCGCAAAAAAATGGCGATAGCTATATTTCATCTGAACTATTCATACTAGCTGCGTTAGATGAAAAAGGTAATTTAACTGATATTTTAAAAAGAGCAGGTGTCAGCAAAGACAAATTTAGCCAAGCAGTTAACCAAGTAAGAGGGAGTGATAACGTGAACGATCCTAATGCTGAAGATCAACGTGGTGCATTGAAAAAATACACCATTGATTTAACCGAAAGAGCCGAACAAGGCAAGCTTGACCCAGTCATTGGTCGTGATGAAGAGATTCGTCGTACAATACAAGTATTACAACGTCGAACCAAAAACAACCCAGTACTTATTGGTGAACCAGGCGTAGGTAAAACAGCTATCGTTGAAGGATTAGCACAACGTATTGTTAATCGTGAAGTGCCAGAGGGTTTACGTAACAAACGCGTATTATCATTAGATATGGGGGCATTAATTGCCGGTGCTAAATATCGTGGTGAATTTGAAGAACGATTAAAAGCGGTACTTAAAGACATCGCCAAAGCCGAAGGTAGTATTATTCTCTTTATTGATGAAATACATACTATGGTCGGTGCCGGTAAAAGTGACGGTGCAATGGATGCTGGTAATATGTTAAAACCAGCTTTAGCTCGAGGTGAGTTACACTGTGTTGGTGCTACCACGCTTGATGAATATCGCCAATATATCGAAAAAGATCCGGCATTAGAACGTCGTTTCCAAAAAGTTTATGTAGCAGAACCGTCAGTTGAAGATACCATCGCAATATTGCGCGGTTTAAAAGAACGTTATGAACTGCATCATCATGTGCAAATTACCGATCCAGCAATTGTTGCAGCAGCAACTTTATCGCATCGTTATATCTCTGATCGTATGTTACCAGACAAAGCGATCGACTTAATTGATGAAGCAGCATCAAGTATCCGTATGCAAATGGACTCAAAACCAGAGTCATTGGATCGGCTTGAACGACGTATTATTCAGCTCAAACTTGAACAACAAGCACTCAAGAAAGAGTCTGATGATGCAAGTAAAAAACGACTTGAGATGTTAAATGATGAACTTGCTGAAAAAGAAAAGGCTTATGCATCACTTGAAGAAGAGTGGAAATCAGAGAAGGCTGCACTTTCGGGTACTCAAAATATCAAGGCCGAGTTGGAAAAAGCACGTACTGAAATAGAACAGGCACGCCGAATGGGTGACTTAAACAAGATGTCCGAACTACAGTATGGCAAAATCCCCGAATTAGAGAAGAAACTAGCTACAGCCACACAGCTAGAAGGTAAAACCATGAAGTTATTGCGTAACAAAGTCACCGATAACGAAATTGCTGAAGTTTTATCGAAAGCAACAGGTATTCCTGTATCGAGAATGCTAGAGAGTGAAAAAGAAAAACTGTTACATATGGAAGATGCCTTACATAAACGCGTTATTGGTCAAAATGAAGCGGTGGTTGCTGTGGCCAATGCTATTCGTCGTAGTCGAGCAGGGCTTTCTGATCCGAATAAACCGATTGGTTCCTTCTTATTCTTAGGACCAACAGGTGTTGGTAAAACTGAACTTTGCAAAACATTGGCTAACTTTATGTTTGACAGTGAAGATGCTATGGTGCGTATCGACATGTCTGAGTTTATGGAAAAACATTCTGTGGCTCGATTAATCGGTGCTCCTCCTGGTTATGTAGGTTATGAAGAAGGTGGCTATTTAACTGAAGCTGTGAGACGACGACCATACTCTGTCATCTTACTCGATGAAGTCGAAAAAGCCCATCCAGATGTCTTTAATATCTTATTACAAGTATTGGATGATGGACGATTAACTGATGGACAAGGTCGAACTGTCGATTTTCGCAATACAGTAATCATCATGACATCTAACTTAGGTTCTGATCTGATTCAAGGTCAAATCGAACTAAGTTACGACGAGATGAAAGCGTTAGTCATGACCGTGGTAACTAAACACTTTAGACCGGAGTTTATTAATCGTATTGATGAAACAGTGGTATTCCATCCATTAGGACAAGAAAACATCAAAGCAATTGCGAAAATTCAATTAGCTCATGTTGAAAAACGTCTTGATGAGCGTGGATATGAAATGGATATCTCTGATGCTGCACTAGAACAACTAGCTAAAGTTGGTTTTGACCCAATTTATGGTGCAAGACCATTAAAACGTGCAATACAACAAGAGATTGAAAACCCATTAGCTCAACAGATTCTATCTGGAAAATTAGTTCCTGGTAAAACGATTCATCTAGATTTGGATGAAGGTAATATTGTTGCCAAACAGTAAAACTACTTATTGATTGGTTGTCGAAAATACAACAATATTAAACAAGCCAAAAAGCCTGAAAATTAATTTTCAGGCTTTTTTTTATCTATAGCATTAGTATTCTTGATTATAAAAAATCAAATTTATTTAGTTTGACAAAAAAATTGAGGAAAGGGGTTTTTGACGGTTTATTAAAATTAAGTTGATAGATTTGGAAAGGTTAACTCATTTGACAATCAGAATATGAAAAGCCTGAAAATTGCTTTTCAGGCTTATTTTTAGTTATCTAAAAAAGGCTTTACTTTACAATGGATTTACATCGGAAAATCTAAAAATATACTCAGGTTCTGTTAACTTACCATCCAAACTTAAACTTGACTCATAGATGCAGGTCTCGTTATCTTTAAAAAAGTTACCTGAAAACTTCACTTTTTGACCTTTTTTCATATTAGCAATTTTATCGAATAAAGGAGTATCAGGTTTAAGTAATGTTTTATGGAACGAATCTGATAATGCATTATTCCAAGTTTTAACATATATTTTTCTGGCAATTTCAATTTCTAATACACCGTAACCATCAGAATTTGAATCAATCTTCTTAATAGTTCCTACCCAATCTTTAACTGACAAATTAGTGATACCGTTACAAATTGCCTTGCTTCTCTCTCTAAGGGCACTGCCTTTTTGCATATCGTTATCAGCTTTTATAGCTTTATCCATAGCAGTTTTACTTGCTTCAATTAATGTAGTTTGATCTTGAGGATATTGGATTTCAGGTGTTGCTTCTTTCTTAGTTTCATCATTCTTACTATTCCCAAAAATAGCTACAATGACTACTAAAATTATAACGACAATCAAAATTTTCTTAATTATAGAACTTTTCTTTTTTGGGGTGGTTTCATTGGTCATAAGTCATCCTTTTAATAATGCAAAAAACTCATTCTAATTAAAAATGATTAAATTTCAAATAAATATTTATATTAATCTCGACCTGATATTTCAAATACAATATATTGTGTGTCTAAAAATAATTAAGCACAATAAACATCAAGATGATCAAATCCCCCCAAAGAAAGCAGACATGATAAAGTTAATTATCACTTATTTAGATGGAACATTTTTAAATGATCAAGGCGATTATGATCGGGATTCAACTATAGCTTTGCTATGCGAAACGCCTTTGATGATATCAAAACAGTAGCTAAATTTATTACTGGATCAAATAACGAAAGTGCTGTGATGAAAACTATCGAGTGAGGTTAGCATGGCAAACAGGGATGTTTGCCAAGGAGCGTTAAAAGCGAACGAAGGCGGAAGGCAGTCACGTAGTGACCACTTGCGTGGTCGCCGCGGGAGATTGTAAAGAGGGTTCGCGCCAACCCTCTTAACTCGGACGTAATCACCGTATAGAA
>NZ_JACFQD010000044.1:0-267 GCF_016101635.1 Gilliamella sp. M0320 | reverse complement strand
CACTTGCGTAGTCGCCGCGGGAGATTGTAAAGAGGGTTGGCGCCAACCCTCTTAACTCGGACGTAATCACCGTATAGAAATAACCACAAAACAACAAAACGTCCGAAACTCAGCGAACCAAAAAAATTGAGGAACGGGGTTTTTAAAACTTAAATTCCTACTTATTGTTAACCCTTTTTTTAAACTTAAAATAAAGTATTTAAAAATCAATATGTTGAAAAATGGCTCAAAAAAAGGGTTTTTATTGGTAAAAATGGACTTTGCCTT
>NZ_JACFQD010000043.1:0-268 GCF_016101635.1 Gilliamella sp. M0320 | reverse complement strand
ATTGTAAAGAGGGTTCGCGCCAACCCTCTTAACTCGGACGTAATCACCGTATAGAAACAACCACAAAACAACAAACGTCCGAAACCCAAAGAATAAAAAAATTTGAGGAACGGGGTTTTTAAAGCCTAAAAATCCCCTAAAGCTTCTTCGAAATTGGTTTTAAGGGCGTAATTAAGACATAAGATTACATTAAACTTTACAAAAATTAACAATTTAACTTTTAAAAAAAGTTGCTTAGATTTTTCTCGTCACTATACTTTCATTATAT
>NZ_JACFQD010000042.1:0-271 GCF_016101635.1 Gilliamella sp. M0320 | reverse complement strand
AGTGACCACTTGCGTGGTCGCCGCGGGAGATTGTAAAGAGGGTTCGCGCCAACCCTCTTAACTCGGACGTAATCACCGTATAGAACTAGCCACCAAACAACAAAACGTCCGAAACTCAAAGAATAAAAAAATTTGAGGAACGGGGTTTTTAAAGCCTAAAAATCCCCCTAAAGTTTCTTCGAAATTGGTTTTAAAACTAAAATTAGCTTGCTATAAACATAAGAGTTTATTTTGGCAAATAAGTTTGGTGTATTTAATTTAGCGACATTCG
>NZ_JACFQD010000004.1:0-257090 GCF_016101635.1 Gilliamella sp. M0320 | reverse complement strand
CGAACTCAGAAGTGAAACGCCGTAGTGCCGATGGTAGTGTGGGTATTACCCATGTGAGAGTAGGGTGCCGCCAGACTTTTAAATATACGAGCCCAGCAGCAATGCTGGGCTTTTTTGCATTCTAAGAATACTTAAAAATTCTTCTGAGGGTGAGATGAGTTCATTAATCGCTTTTAATAAACCGTTTAATGTTGTGACACAATTTTCTGCACATGAAAAATATCAAACATTAAAAGATTATATAGCTTTACCTGGTTTTTACCCTGCTGGTCGTTTAGACACCGATAGTGAAGGTTTATTGCTGCTTACTAATGACGGTAAGCTACAAGCAAAAATTAGCTCACCAAAATTTAAATTACCTAAAACTTATTGGGTGCAGGTAGAAGGATTAATAAATCGACAAGCCATAGATAAATTAACTAGTGGTGTGCAATTGAAAGAGTTTCATACTGCTCCAGCAATCGTGACATCACTTGCAGAGCCGACTAATTTATGGCAACGAATACCCCCTATTAGAGAACGCAAAACTATTCCTACTTCATGGATAAGTATTACCATAACAGAAGGAAAAAATCGACAGGTTAGAAGAATGTGTGCTGCGGTTGGATTCCCTTGTTTACGCTTAATTCGTGTTCAGATTGGCAAATATAATTTATTCACTCATCAGTTACCTTTAGGCGAATGGCGATCGGTTGCTACTGGTGATCTTTATCTCCGCTAACCACATTTAACAGACAATTCTAAAAGAATTATATTTTTTGAAAGATCAAAAGGATCAATTATATGATTCTCTTTGATCGAATCCTTTGGGCTTTATTGTAAAATAAGATAAAATGATCATTAATATTGATCGTAGGATAGATTATTTATGGTTGAACAAAAGAAAGAAGGTTTTTTTTCTCGTTTAAAGAAAGGTCTTTTTAAAACTAAACAAAATATTGGATCTGGTTTTCTAAGCTTATTTAAAGGCAAAAAGATCGATGATGAGTTGTTTGAAGAATTAGAAGAACAGTTGATCATTGCTGATGTCGGTTTCGATACCACACAAAGATTGATTAGCTCGTTAACACAACAAGCTTCAAGAAAAGAATTAAAAGATGCGGATGCATTACATGATCTATTAAAAAATGAAATGAAATCTATTTTAGATGGTGCTCAGCAACCGCTTAATATAGAAAGTCATAAACCTTTTGTTATCTTAATGGTTGGTGTCAATGGTGTTGGGAAAACGACAACCATTGGTAAATTAGCACGTCAATTTCAACAACAAGGCAAATCAGTGATGCTTGCCGCTGGCGATACCTTTCGCGCTGCCGCGGTTGAACAATTGCAAGTCTGGGGTGAACGTAATAACATCCCTGTCATTGCTCAGCATATTAATGCTGACTCAGCATCGGTAATCTTCGATGCTATTCAGGCTGCAAAAGCAAAAAATATCGATGTTTTAATTGCCGATACTGCTGGTCGTTTGCAAAATAAATCTCATTTAATGGACGAATTGAAAAAAATAGTCAGAGTAATTAAAAAGCAAGATGAAACAGCACCGCATGAAATTATGTTAACTATAGATGCAGGGACAGGACAAAATGCAATTAGTCAAACAAAGCTGTTTAATGAAGCGGTTGGCGTAACAGGGATGACATTAACCAAGTTAGATGGTACCGCAAAAGGTGGCATTATATTTAGCATAGCTGATCAATTTAATATTCCGATCCGCTATATCGGCGTAGGTGAAAAAATTGAAGATTTAAGACCTTTTATTGCTGATGATTTTATTAATGCCCTATTTGACGAAACGGAAGAATAGAGATAAATCATGATCCAATTTCAACGTGTTAGTAAAGTTTATTCGGGTGGTAAACCAGCTTTACAAAATATAACATTTACTTTAGCGCAAGGAGAAATGGCCTTTTTAACCGGTCACTCCGGCGCGGGTAAAAGTACATTAATGCGTTTGATTTGTGGATTAGAAAAAGCTAATGACGGCAAGGTATTACTGAATGGTGTTGATGTTTCCAGTTTGAAAAAAAATCAAATGCCTTTTCTGCGCCGTACCATTGGTATGATTTTCCAAGATCATCAACTATTACTCGATCATACTGTTTATGATAATGTTGCTTTTCCATTAATTATCTTAGGTAAACCTGTTGAAGAAATTAAAAGACGAGTTTCTGCGGCATTAGATAAAGTTGGTTTGATTGATAAAATGAAATTTTACCCAATACAGCTATCTGGCGGTGAACAGCAACGAGTGGGGATAGCTCGAGCAATCGTCAATCGACCTACGGTTTTACTTGCTGATGAACCAACTGGTAATTTAGATGACAAACTCTCAAAAGATATTTTGAAATTATTTGAAGAGTTTAATCAAGCCGGTGTAACTGTGTTAATGGCAACCCATAACATGGGGTTGATACGTCGAAAACATCATCGAATACTAAATTTGAATCAAGGACGTTTAGAGGTTAAAAGTTGATGATAAATGCGAAGGTTAAACCATCTAAACAAAAAAACAAAACCAACAACAATAGCTTTTTGGGCCGCTGGCAAAGGCAGATCAGCTACGCATGGCATAATGTGTTTAACTATTTTTATCAAAATATATTTGCTTCTTTGCTGACAATTTTGGTTATTGCTATATCAATTACTTTGCCGACGATAGGCTATTTATTATTGAAGAACGCCAATCAAGCGGCGGAACAGTGGTATCCGACGCCCAATTTAACAGTTTATATTAATAAAACTTTAAATTCGGAACAAACTAATGATTTAATTGATAAATTTAAGGCTATTGCTGAAGTTGAAAATGTAACTTATCTTTCTCGCGAAGATACACGAGAAGAGTTTAAAACTTGGTCTGGATTTGATGATGCTCTAGACCTACTCGATGAAAATCCATTACCAGCAGTTGCTATTGTTTTTCCAATAGAAGAAGCCAAATCTACCGATAAATTACATGATCTGCAAACACAGTTAAAAACAATAGCGGGTGTTGATGATGTGCAACTTGATGATAGCTGGTTTACTCGATTAACCGCATTGACCAATATGGTAAAATCGATAGTGTGGACAATCTCAATTTTTATGGTTATTGCCGTATCATTGGTTATTGGTAATAGTATTCGGTTAAATATATTTGCCCGTAGGCAAACAATTATTGTTATGCAATTGATTGGTGCGACTGAAGGCTTTATTTTACGGCCATTTTTATATAATGGTATTTTTACTGGATTGATTAGTGCGATTTTGGCATTGATTCTATCGAAAGTATTTATTCTTCAAATAGATTCAACCATGTTGCATGTATCAGATGTTTTTGGAACAATTATTAATATAAATGGACTTTCATGGGAAGAAAGTTTGTTAATTGTTTTATTTTCGATGATTATTGGCTGGTTTTCAGCATTTATTGCCACTAAAAAGTATTTGAATAAAACGGTAATAGCTTCATAATTGTAGATTAATTATTTACGATTTTTATAAGCAGCTTTACTGCAAATATAATGATAAAAATGTGAACTAAATCACATTTTGGTGGTCTAAGTTTATAGAAAGATTTTAAATTGTTACTAATGTAAAATGTAGCAAAATTAGTTTAATTTAAGGGGGAATTAAATGAGTACTGATTTAAAAATGCAAGCAGGTGCTTTAATCCCACAAGGAAATATTGAATCATATCTTCGTATGATAAATACTTATCCGATGCTAACTGCAGAGGAAGAGAAGTCTTTAGGTGAACGCCTTTATTATCATGATGATGTGGATGCAGCAAGACAATTGATTTTGTCTCATTTGCGTTTTGTTGCGCATATTGCGCGTGGTTATTCTGGTTATGGTCTACCACAAGCCGATTTGATTCAAGAAGGAAATATTGGTTTAATGAAAGCCGTACGTCGTTTCAATCCTGAAATGGGTGTACGTTTAGTATCATTTGCAGTACATTGGATAAAAGCTGAAATTCATGAATATGTACTAAAAAATTGGCGTATTGTTAAAGTTGCTACAACCAAAGCGCAAAGAAAATTATTTTTTAATTTAAGAAAGAATAAACAACGTTTAGGTTGGTTTAATAGCGCTGAAGTCGATATGGTTGCTGATGAACTAGGTGTAAGTCGTAAAGACGTCTTAGAGATGGAATCACGTATGTCAGCGCAAGATATGTCATTTGATATTGATAATGATGACGATGATAATTCAATTGTCGCACCAGCGCTTTATTTAGAAGATGGTAATTCTGATTTTTCAAAATCAATCGAAAACGATAATTGGGAAAATGAGGCAACTGACAAGTTACATGATGCCTTGTCTCAATTAGACGAACGTAGCCAAGATATTATCAAAGCACGGTGGTTAGATGCCGATGACAGTAAATCAACATTGCAAGTGTTGGCCGATAAATATAGCGTTTCTGCTGAACGTATTCGTCAACTTGAAAAAAATGCAATGAAAAAATTACGTGTAGCGATTGAAGCATAATTGCTTTTATTAATAACATATAAGCCCTACTTTAGTTAAAGTGGGGCTCTTTTTTATATGCTGAATTTAAATTAGTTTATAAATAAGTTAAGAATTAAAATAACTAGTTGAATAAAATAGTTATATTTAAACTCTTTTTATACACTATAATTTAAGATTAAATAGATAATCACCAAGAAGTTAGCTTTTATAAGAGGGATAAAAATGTTAAATAATTTGCTGAGAGTTATTTTACTTAGTCTAATTGCTGTTAGTTTAGTTGCTTGTAATGATAATGCTAAAAATACACCTTCTGATGTATCCATTGATACTGGTGTTATTGAATGTGATCGCTATCTAAAATTAGTTCACGAATTACAATTATCATCTAAACTCCCAGCTGATCCTGAAGAATCATTGGAAAATACTATAAATCATTTCAAACAATTGATAGAAAAAAATCCCGAATCAACTAAGAGAGAGTGTAATTCTGCCTATACTGCTTTGCGATCAATGAATCGCTAACCATGCAGCTTCTTGAGCATGTAATAGGGCTGTATCAAAGAAAGGAATGGCGTAATCTTGTTGGGATATTAATAAACCAATTTCAGTACAGCCTAAAATTACCCCTTCAGCGCCTTGCTTAACGAGTTTATCTATAATATTGAGATAAGCTTGCTTAGATTCTGGTTTAATTTGCCCAAGACAAAGTTCATCATAAATAATATCGTTGATGATGATTCTATCTTGTTCATCAGGAATTAAAACATTTAAACCTTTTTCAATTAGTTTTGATTTGTAAAAGTCTTGCTCCATGGTGTATTTGGTACCAAGTAATGCAACTGATTTTATTTTATCTTTAATCAAATGTTTGGCGGTCACGTCAGCAATATGAATGATAGGAATTGTAATTGCTTTTTGAATTTGGTCTGCAACCTTATGCATCGTATTAGTACAAATAATAACAAAGTCAGCACCGGCTAATTCTAATCTTTTAGCTGCATCAGTTAAAATAATTGCGCTTTTATCCCATTCATTATTTGCTTGGCAGCTTTCTATTTCTTGAAAATCGACACTATATAACAGAGTTTTAGCTGAATGTAATCCACCAAGGGATTTGCCAATAAATTGATTAATCACTTGATAATAAGTAACGGTACTTTCCCAACTCATGCCACCAATTAATCCAATTGTTTTCATTTCTAATACTCCATAATATTGTCTCGTTACTAGTAATAATTGATTATTAATTATAATTATTAGTATGTAAAGATAGTGAATTAGAATAAAATATCATTAACTATCAAAATATTGTTGTGAATAAGTTATAAAAAACGCATTGTAGCCGTTGGTTGATAAATGGATGATCACTATCAATGAAAAAATATAAAAAGTATTTTGCATTTCTCTCATTTGGATTGCTAATGTTATCATTTTCATGTTTGGCTGAACCCAAAGTGATCCATGTGCTAGTGGCATTATGTGATAACAAATATCAGGCTATCGCTCGAGTACCGGCGGCAATTGGTAATGGTCAAGATCCGAAAAATAATCTTTATTGGGGCGCGGCTTATGGTTTTAAAACCTATTTTGCTAAACAAAAAGAGTGGCAAGTTCTACAAGTTAATAAACCCAATAAAGGCAAGATATTAGAGGAAATAATTTATAAACATCAAAGCAAGGATGTCTATCTTATTGCTCAGGCATATGATGGTAAATATATCAACGACACAGTAGATGATTTTATTAGTTATTCAGCTGGAAAAAAATCAGCGTCCTTTTTAATCGATAAAACTCAAATTGAGGCGGGAGCAAAAGCTCATTTAGTTGTTTATGTTGGACATGATGCATTAATGGAATGGTCATGGTGGAATTATTTACCAGATAGTTGGCGTTGGTACACGCTGTCAAAAGCAGAACAAGAGAAACAAAAAACACGCTATGCAGCCGTATTTGCCTGTAAAAGTCAGAAGTATTTTACGCCGCCATTATCTCGATTAGGTATAACACCACTTATTTTAACCCTGCACCGTATGGCACCGGAAGCTTATAGTATTCATGCTATGATTAGTAGTTGGTTGAATGGTGAAGCAAAAGATGAAACAAGGCTTAAAGTAGCAACAGCTTACAGTCAATATCAAAAATTAACCAAGCCAGCGTTACATATATTTACGACAGAATATAGTCAATAATCGTGTTTAACGACAGTAGATAATTCAACTTATTAATAAAAGGCCAATAAATATGTTGCAAATACCGAAAATAGTCATTTTAACTGGTGCAGGTATCTCTGCTGAATCAGGATTATCAACATTCCGTGCCCAAAATGGATTATGGGAAGGGCATAATGTGGATGATGTTGCTACTTACGAAGGTTATTTGCGTGATCCGATTGCTGTACATAGTTTTTATAATATGTTACGTAGTAAGTTACAAAATCCTGAGGTGAAACCCAATGCGGCTCATTTTGCCTTAGCACAATTAGAACAGAAATTAGGCACGGATAATGTACTAATTGTTACACAAAATGTGGATAACCTTCATGAAAAAGCCGGTTCCAAAAATATCATCCACATGCATGGTGAATTATTAAAAGTGCGTAATGAAAAAACCGGGCAAGTTTTTGCTTGTTATGATGATGTAATTTATCAAGATAACCACTTAATTCGTCCACACATTGTTTGGTTCGGTGAAATGCCACTACAAATGGATGAAATCTATGATGCGCTGTCGAAAGCTGATTATTTTATTTCAATTGGTACTTCAGGAAATGTTTATCCAGCCGCTGGTTTTGTGCAAATGGCTAATCAATTTGGCGTTAAAACGGTAGAACTTAACTTAGAACCTAGTTTAGGTGAAAACTTATTTAAGACTAAAATTTACGGTCCTGCCAGTCAAGTAGTGCCTGAATATATTAAAAATTTTATGTAAAGAAATATATTAGTTAAGCTGTTTTAGATAACTTTTACCACCTAAATTACTCATTTGCCCGCGGATCCATTCGGCCTTTTTTTGTATCTTATCATCAGGATTGGCCGGACTCCATTTTCTTGGATTTGGTAGTGTAGCCGCTAATAAACTAGCTTGATACGGTGTTAATTGACTAGCACTGACGTTAAAATAGTGTCGAGAAGCAGCTTCAATACCAAAAATACCTTCACCCCATTCCACACTATTTAAATAAATTTCGAGTGTACGTTGTTTTGACCAGATAAGCTCAATCCAAACGGTAAACCATGATTCAATACCTTTACGGATCCAACTTCGCGATGGCCATAGAAAAATATTTTTTGCTACTTGCTGCGTTATGGTACTAGCACCACGGATTTTTCTATTTTTTTGATTATAAATTAGTGCCCGATTAATGGCTTTAAAATCAAAACCCCAATGATCGGCAAAATTTTGATCTTCGGCGGCAATAACTGCAATTTTAATATTATCTGAAATCTGATCCCAATCTTTCCAAGTTCGCTGTTGGCTGATATTCCAGTGAGCGATCTTTCTTTCAACCATTAACATCGAACCAAACGGATTAACCCAGCGCATTAATAAAATAATAAAAACCGAAACTAGTATAAATCCAATCACGATTTTTGTTATTATGCTTAACGTTTTCCTTAATGTGAGTTTCATATTAGTCCAGATACCACTAATTAAAAATGGTTGAGTAAACAGTATTCTAATACAAAAGTCGTCAAGTAAGATAGGTTATATTAATCGTTAAATAAATAATTATTTATAAAGTTAACTATTTGTTCTGGCTCATTAATATCTAATACAGGTACAGATGTATTTAATTGCTCATCACTGGCAACGGCGATAGTAAAATCATCAATAAATAGTGGTTTTGCGATTGTATTACGATGGCACATGATTTTGGGAATTTGCTCATCTTTGAATCCTTCAACTAATATGATATCAACATCGCTAAAATGGTTAATAAGTGTTTTTAAGTCAATGGGGTTATTGGGTGTTTCCTCAATCAATGCATAACGTTTATCACAAGCAATAATCGTTTGCTGCGCCCCAGCTTTGCGTAGCTCATAGCTATCTTTACCTGGGATATCTAATTCAATATCATGATGGGCATGTTTTAATGAACCTACCTTAATATTTTGTGAAACCATTAACTGAATAATCTTTTTTAGCAATGTGGTTTTACCACACCCACTATACCCCGTGATGCCAATAATTTTTTTACTATTCATCGACTCTCGCCACTAACATGTTATATTTAAAAGTAGATATTACATTATTTTATACAAGATTAAAGGCAATGGTATGTACGATTTTTTAAATGATTATAATCAAACAGTGCACCCTGATTTATTAAAAGAATTTATCGATATTAATAATAAAAAGTTGAGTGGTTATGGTTTGGATGATTGTTGTAATGATGCCATCAATCACATAAGGGAAATATTAAAATCACCGAATGCTGATATACATTTTATGGCAGGTGGAACTATGACCAATTTGACGGTGATTTCGCATATTTTAAAACCTTATCAAGCGGTTATCGCTGCTGAAACTGGGCATATCAATGTGCATGAAACTGGCGCAATTGAGGCAACCGGGCATAAAGTGGTAACGGTTAAAACCGAAGATGGAAAATTAACGCCAGAATTAATCAAACCAGTGTTAGATTATCATTGTGATGAACATATGGTACAACCAAAACTGGTGTATATTTCTAATACCACCGAATTAGGGACTATATATAGCAAGCAAGAGTTACAAAATCTGTATCAATTTTGTCAAAAAAATCATCTTTACCTTTATTTAGATGGTGCGCGTTTAGCAATGGCATTGGCTGCTAAAGATAATGACATTACTTTTCCTGACTTAGCCCAATATACCGATGCATTTTATATTGGTGGTACCAAAGTTGGTGCTTTTGCCGGTGAAGCGTTAGTATTTAATAATCATAACATTAATCATTACTTCCGCTTTAATATGAAACAGAAAGGGGCAATTTTAGCGAAAAGTTGGATTATAGCCGTACAATTTAAAGCATTGATGCAAAATAACCTCTATCTTTCCTTAGGTAAACATAGTAATAGTATGGCTGAAAAACTCACAACCCTATTTGAAAAAGCTGGATTTACTTTTGCTGCTAAACCACAAACTAACCAACTATTTGTTCAGTTACCTAATCAATTAGCGCAAAAAATTCTTTCTGTTTATGCGGTGGATAATTTAGGGCAAAGTGATCCAGAACATATTTGCTTACGTTTTTGTACCTCATGGTCAACTCAGGAAGTTGAAATAGAAAACTTTGCTAAACAGTTAACTACGCTACTTAAAGAAGAATAGTGCGCTTTTTTATCGGTAAGTTTAGCTTTGTTGTTATCTAAATTGAGAAATAAAAACATCTAAGGAAAGAGGATTAGATGCTGTTAAATAGCTAAAAATCCCTTTTTTGTTATGCTGTGATTTAATATAAATAGATTAAAACTTCAATAGAATTGAAAATGTGTTTAGGTGTGAACTAAGTTTGTGATTAGCAAATCAGCTAACTGTATTAAAAATACTAATAAACAATAATATGAAACTAAACAAAATTTTAATTTTGAGGAAAGGGGTTTTTTATAGTTTAAAATTACCGATTGGTTATTTGATATGGTTGTTTGAATGATTTAGTTATTTGCTTTGATCATAAAATTGGCGTTTTCCAGCATATCTAATGTATTAATATTGGTAAAACTAGCTGGTTTGTCACTAAAATCTACGGCAACGGCATTAATTTGCTGTAAAAATAACATCAGTTTGCGATTGCCTTCTTCTAAATAATTTTTTAATTGTGGTGTAATGGATTTATTAATTAATAAAATGGTTGGGTGGTCCTTTTCCCCATCAAACGGATAGATAGCTTGATGAGTTGCGGCAAATTTTGCTAAACGAACGATAAGATTATTGGGTAAAAAAGGAGTATCACAACTAACAAATAAATTCCAAGTGGTAGTGCTGCGTAATAAACCACTATAAATTCCGGAAAGAGGTCCTAAGAATCCCTGCAAATCATCACAAAATACCGGATAACCTAGCGAACGATATTGCTCAACATGACGGTTACAATTAATCATTAACAAATCGACTTGTGGCTTAATTCGATCAATAACATATTGGTAAAGCGGTTTACCGGCTAATAACATCAAGCCTTTATCCTTACCATTCATGCGGTTACTTTGGCCACCAGCTAAAATAATGCCAGTAATTGGCGGTTTTTCCATAAATTCTTTCTCTTTTACATTGCTAAAAAACAAAATAGCATTACTATATAGCAAAGTTATTTTTTAGTCGCAAATAACATATATCACTAGTTTATGAATCTTTGTAAATGCACTATTTAAATTTAAAGTCGAGTATATAATAGATACTTTTTAATATATAGATAGTAACGAAGAAGATTAACATAAAGGTTTATATCATCGTCTTCAACTTAGTTGAATATTAAATAAGGTATTTATTATGAAATGTCATCGTATTGATGAGTTAATAGAATTATTACAACCAGCTTGGGAAAACGATTCAGATCTTAATTTATTGCAACTTTTAGATAAATTAGGAAAGGAAGCTGGTTTTGATGGTGATCTTAAAGATCTTAGTGATGAAGTTTTAATTTATCATTTAAAAATGCGTAATTCAGATAAAAACGAAGCTATACCTGGATTAAAAAAAGATTATGAAGATGATTTTAAAACCGCACTATTAAAGGCACGCGGAATTATTGAAGAATAAGGAGAATCAATTAAATGAAAAAAACGCTTATTGCAATTGGAGTATTACTAACCTCTATGACCAGTTTTGCTGATGAAGCACCAGCAACTAGTAAAAATGATACTCAGCCTGCTACGGCAAGTGCTGCTACACAGCCAGCACCGATTGAAAGTGGCAAACAATATGGTGTTTTGCCATTTCAGCCATCTCCGGATAAAGAAGTTGTTGAATTCTTTTCATTCAATTGCCCTAGCTGTTTCAAGTTTGAAAGTGAATATCATACGCCAGAAATGATTGCTAAGGCTTTGCCTAAAGATGCAAAATTTAGACGTTACCATTTGGAAAACTTTGGTCCTTTAGCTAAAGAGCTTGCTGAGGCATGGGCTATTGCTAATGTTTTAGGTATTGAAGATAAAGCCTCTGATGCGCTATATAAAGCAGTGCAAACCGATCGTAGTATAAAAACTGTCGATGATATTAAAGCTGTTTTTGCCAGTTTAGGTGTTGATGCTGAAAAGTTTGAGAAAACCCAAAAAAGTTTTTTAGTTAAAGCTTTTATGGCACAACAAACTGATTCAATTAAACAATTAAGCCCAGAATCAATTCCAATGGTAGTGGTTAATCGCAAGTTTTTTGTCAACTCACGTGGTCTTAATGCCAGTAATAGTACTGATTATATCAAAGACTATGTAAGAGTAACTGCTTATTTAGTTGATTTAGATCCGAATGTAGACGTAGAAAAAGATAAGGCTGAAAGTCAAGAGCAAGCCAAATAATTATCACTTAATGTTTTTACGGTTTTCTAAAAATATCAAAATCCCTTTGTTGGTATTACGACAAAGGGATTTTATTTTAGCAAAAAGTTTCTATTCTCTTTCTAAAGCATAAATTGGATCAAGTTTTGCAGCTCGTTTTGCCGGAACATAGCCAAAAATAATACCTATCATGGTTGAGCAACTAAACGCTGCGATAATCGAAATGATAGAAAAACTCATGGCAAATGAGGTCACTAAATAATTAAAAACAAAACCGATAATAAATGATAGAACGATACCTAAGGTACCACCAATTAAACACACTAACACAGCTTCAATTAGGAATTGTTGCAAAATATCACTAGAACGTGCCCCAACTGCCATACGGACACCAATTTCCCGAGTTCTTTCGGTTACAGATACCAGCATAATATTCATTACTCCAATACCACCAACAATCAAAGAAATTAATGCGATAGTTGAGATTAGCAAAGTTAATACCCAAGCAGAAGAATTAACGGTTTCTCTTACACTGTCTGAATTAAAGATAAAGAAATCTTTACTACCATGACGCTGCAACATAATTTTATTAATCGCTTGCTCGGCAACATTTAAATCTACATTATCATTTATTCGAACAGTAATACTTTTTAATGATGTTTGTCCAACCATACGATTAATTACCGTCGTGTAAGGTAACCATATATTAAGGCTTTCATTATTACCAAATCCTTGTTGTTGTTTGGTCGCAACCCCAATGATTCTAACTGGTAATTGGCCAACCATGAGAATTTTACCTATTGGATCTTGATCGCTAAATAATCTTTTAACGGTATTTTCATCAATTACCGCCTCTTGTGCAGAAGTGCTTACCGCTGTTTGATCGAAAGCAATACCTTTACTGATTGTATAGCCACGTACAGCAAAAAATTGCTCGCCGACACCATTAACTGTCCCAGTAACCGCTAAATTATCAATACGGAAATAGACGCTAGTAGAAAGATTTGGAGTGGTGCTATGAACAAAACTTTGTTGCGCTAGAAAATCAGCATCCGATGATCGTAGTGTGGTAATTTTATCGGCATTACGATCACCAAAACCACTACCGGCGTAAATTTCTAAAGTACTGGTACCTAATGAATTAATATTGGAAAGTATTTTCTGCTTCGTTCCTTCTCCTAAAGCAACCATAGATACGACAGAAGCAATACCAATGATAATACCCAACATAGTCAAGAAAGTTCGTAATCGTTGTGACAACATAGATAATATTGCCATTTTAAACGCATCGCGAAAACGGTAATATTTAGCTGAAAAATTATCTTGAGTTTTGGTTATTTCGATTTGCTTAACTTGTCGATTATTAGCTTGTTCAGAGCAATAATTAGGATTAATTGAATCGGAAATAATATTGCCATCACTAATTTCAATAATTCTTTCAGCACTTTGGGCAATATTGGGGTCATGAGTAACGATAATGACAGTGTGCCCTTGTTGATGTAACTCCCGTAAAATAGCCATGACTTCTAAACCACTTTTACGATCAAGTGCGCCAGTTGGTTCATCGGCTAATATAATTTGTCCGCCATTGATTAATGCCCGTCCAATACTTACTCGTTGTTGCTGGCCACCGGATAATTGATTGGGTTTATTATTTATTTTATCGGCAAGGCCTAAACGAGATAAAATGTTGGTGGCACGACTTTGCCGTTGTTCATTGGTCACACCAGCATAAATTGCCGGTATTTCTACATTACCTTGTGAGGTTAAGGCATTTAATAAATGATAACGTTGAAAGATAAAGCCAAAATGTTCACGGCGTAACTCAGCTAATTCATCCGGCGATAATTGACTCGTTGTTCGGCCACCAATTGAATAAATTCCCGCGGTTGGCTTATCAAGACAACCAAGAATATTCATTAAAGTCGATTTACCAGAACCAGAGGCACCTATAATGGCAACCATTTCGCCAGCATTAATAGTTAAGTTGATGCCTTTTAGAACTTGTATCGTAGAATCTCCAGCCGGAAATTCACGAATAATATTCTCAAGTTTTATTAATGGAGTATTATTGTTGGTCATCTTAGAATCTTATCCTTGGTCCTTTGTTATTTGGATTAAATGTTGTACCGTTTGCACTACTCACAACGACAACTTCTCCTTCTTTAAGACCTGATTTGATTTCTACATTAATATTATTATTAATCCCTAAATTAACTTCTCGCTCTTCGATACTATCTTGATTATTCAGAACATAAACAATCGCTTTATTTTTACCAGTATTTTTTTGGATAGCTTGCGATGGAATGGCAAGGACATCTTTTGCTTCTGCTAGCACAATATAAACTTGAGCAGTCATAGAAATACGTAAAATATGATCAGGATTATCGACATCTAATAAACCGTTATAATAAATTGCACTTTTGGTGGTCGATGACGTACTTGAATTTGCTGAGCTTTCAGTATTAATTGAGTCAGGGGCTGGTTCAATTGCCCGCAATGTTAGTCCATCAAAACGTTTGTTTGGTTGTCCCAATATAGTGAAATAAACCGGCATTCCTTTTTTAACACCGATAACATCAGCTTCTGAAATTTGTGCTTCAATAGTCATTTTGTCCAGTTGGGCAACTTTAACAATAGTAGGTGCGCTTTGTACTGAGTTTACGGTTTGCCCTTGATCAACTGGAATCGCAACAATAACACCATCAATCGGTGAACGTATTTTAGTGTAGCCTAAATTGACTTTTGCAGTATCAACTGCGACTTGAGCACTAACAATATCTGCATCAAGAGCGGCAATATCGGCTTTAATTGCATCAAGATCTGCTTTGGCAGAATCTAAGTCAGATTGGACGCCAACCCCTTTTTTAACCAACTTTAATTGACGTTCATAGGTTAATTGATAATTGACTAATTTTGCTTGCTTCGAGGTTCGTTGGGCTTCTAAGCTGTTAAGAGACGCTTCGGATTGTTTAAGATCATTGCTTTGCTTAAGATCATCAATCTCAGCAATCATATCTCCTTGTTTAACCTCATCGCCGAGCTCAACATACAATTTTTTAATTTGCCCAGAAACTTGTGCACCAACGCTAACTTGTTTGAAAGCACTTATAGTGCCATCAGCAAGTACCGTTTTCTCAATATTCGCTTTAGTGACCGTTGACGTTATATAATTAATGTTCGGTTCAGCAGGAAACAAAATTAATTTTGCTATGTATAGCAGAACAAAACCAATAACCGTAATAACGATGGATTTAAATGTTAAGAATTTTACCAATCTTTTCATCCTTTTATTTCTTTTGTTATTTTTTTGAGCATTGTAACGTATTAATTTAATTTGCAATGATAACTAAAGATAATAAATTGTAATTTTTATGAAAATTAATTGGTGTTAGCGCTAAATTCTATTTTTAAAAACCCCTTTCCTCAAAATTTTTTTGCAAAAATTTTGCTAATCATGCAATTGCAATATAGATCCATATTAGGAATTATTTGGTATTGCGTTATAATGGCGCCAATTTTTTTACTGGTTAAAGATATTATAGCAATGGCATTAAAAATAACCGAAAAGTGTATTAATTGTGATATGTGTGAACCCGAGTGCCCAAATGAGGCTATTTCAATGGGGTTTGATACTTATGAAATTGATCCAAATAAATGTACTGAATGTGTTGGTTATTATGATCATTCGACTTGCCAGAGAGTTTGTCCGATTCAAAATGCGATTATTGCTGATCCGGATTGTGTCGAAAGCCAAGAGCAATTATTAGAAAAATTCAAGCAACTAACCCATTCTTCTTAGTTAGTTGATTTTACCTCTATGCGTAATTCTTTTGGAATTTCAAAGGTGATATTTTCTGAAATTCCTTCGGTTTCAACCAATGATGTACAACCTAGACTTTTTAGATGATCGATAACTTGCTTGACCAAAATATCTGGCGCTGATGCTCCAGCTGTTACGCCGATAGTTCGAGCATTAACTAGCCACTCAAGATTAATATCGGATGCGAAATCAATCAAATAAGCATGTTTACTGTTTCGCCTTGCCAGTTCAGCTAATCGGTTTGAGTTTGACGAGTTTTTCGAACCAACCACTAAAACCACATCGGCTTGAGATGATAGCTGTTTTACTGCTTGCTGGCGATTGGTGGTGGCATAGCAGATATCGTTTTTACGAGGGCTGCGAATATTCGGAAAGCGATTTTTTAACGCTGCAATTATCTCAGCAGTATCATCAACGGATAACGTTGTTTGGGTTGTAAAACAGAGGTGCTGGTCGTTTTTTACTTGCAGGTTCTGCACATCTTCAATGGATTCGACTAAATAAATACCACCTTCAGGATTGCTATACTGCCCCATAGTACCATCGACCTCAATATGGCCAGCGTGACCAATAAGAATAACTTCTTCTCCTCGATAGCTTGCTCTAGCAACTTCCATATGAACTTTGGTAACTAAAGGACATGTTGCATCAAATATCCGTAGTTGACGACGTTTAGCTTCATCTCGAACCGCTTTAGATACGCCATGAGCGGAAAAAATGAGGATACTATCGTCAGGTACTTCATTGATTTCTTCAATAAATATTGCGCCTAACTCTTTAAGACGATTAACCACATAGCGATTATGAACAACCTCATGGCGCACATAAACCGGTGCGCCAAACAGTTCGATTGCTCGTTCAACGATGGTTATTGCTCGATCTACACCAGCACAAAAACCACGTGGATTAGCGAGGATAATCTGCATGTTAATCCATTTTTTTCGGTTTTACATAATTGCTTAGGATAAAGACTCCAATACCTAAACAAATGGCACAGTCAGCAATATTAAAAGTTGGGTAATGCCAATCACCAAAATTAACATCTAGGAAATCAACAACAAAACCATGATAGAGGCGATCGAATAGGTTGCCTAACGCACCTCCTAAAATTAATGCTAATGAGAAGTTTTCTAATTTTTGTTTATGCTTATTGCGATATAGCATATAAACAATTACTGCACTGACAATAAAGGCAATTGCTGCCAGTATCCAGCGTTGGCCTTCAAATATACTGAATGCGGCACCAATATTGCGGACATATGTTATTGAGAAGAAGGGAAGTAGATTTACTGATTCAAAAAGGAAAAAATTCTTTACAATCCAAAATTTACTTGCAATATCTATAACAAAAACCACTACCGCCAATAATAACCAGTAAAGTCCGTTATCTTTTTTCATATAGTCTATGCTCATTATTATAATACCGCCGACAATCGTCGGCGGTAAATGTACTTAGTTAATTGCTATAAGATTATTTTTATAGCTCTTTTCTATTCCTATCACTAACTGTTAGTGGTTAAGCAAAATGTCTTACTTCACCATTGCCATGAATATTTTCTTCACAGCGTTTACATAAGTGAGTGGTAGGATTGTTATCAACAGTATAATGCCAGCAGCGAGGGCATTTATCGCCTTGTGCTTTAGCAAGCTCAATTTTAAGACCTTGAATATCACTTTGTACTGCTTGTTGTGATGCACTGTCTAACGGTTTAACACTTGCTTGTGATGTCAATAATACAAAACGTAATTCGTTTTCTAATTTCGCAAGTGCCGTAGCAATTTCGCTATTGGCATAAAGTGTAACAGCAGCTTCAAGCGATCCACCAATAACTTTATCATTACGACCTTGCTCTAACACTTTGTTCACTTCACTACGAATAGTTAAAATTTGTGCCCAGTAAGCGCTATTTAGTGTTTCACTCTCAGACAGGCTAAATAGTGATGTGTACCATTCATCTTCAAACACAAATTCTGATTTTTCTGTTGCTGGTAGATATTGCCAAATTTCATCTGCAGTAAATGATAAAACAGGTGCAATCCAACGAACCATTGCTTGCGCAATATGATATAACGCCGTTTGACAGCTATGGCGCGCAATACTATCGCTTTTCGCCGTATATTGTCGATCTTTGATAATATCTAAATAGAATGACCCCATCTCAATTGAACAAAATTGCATAATACGTTGTACAACTTTGTGGAAATCATAGTTTTCATAAGCCTGAATGATCTGTTCTTGAGCCTCTTTTGCCACACTGACTGCCCAGCGATCAAGTACTACCATATCTTCTGGTTTAACCATATCTTTAGCTGGATCAAAACCATTTAAGTTAGCCAATAAGAAACGCGCAGTATTACGGATACGACGATAGCTATCAGCTGCTCGTTTGATGATTTCATCTGAATAGCTCATTTCACCTGAATAATCGGTTGAAGCAATCCATAATCGTAGAATATCGGCACCTAATTTATTCATTACCTCTTGTGGTGTAACGATATTACCTAGCGATTTAGACATTTTACGACCTTGTCCATCGACCACAAAGCCATGCGTTAATACTTGTTTATACGGTGCTTTGTTATCAATTGCAGTTGATAACATTAACGAAGACATAAACCAACCACGATGTTGATCCGAACCTTCTAAATACATATCCGCTTCATGTCCTTCAAACTCAGGACGTACGCCAACAACTGAGTAGAATGTTGAACCTGAATCAAACCATACATCTAGCGTGTCTGGTACTTTGCGATAATCATCGGCATCGGGACCTAATAGATCTTTAATATCGGCATCCCACCATGCTTGAATACCATTTTGCTCAACTAATTTAGCGACTTTTTCGACTAACTGTAGTGTGTCTGGATGTAACTCTTCAGTCTCTTTGTGTACAAATAACGTCATTGGTACGCCCCATGTACGTTGACGTGAAATACACCAATCCGGACGATTTGCCACCATGGTTTCAATTCGCGCTTGACCCCAATCAGGGATCCAACGAACTTGTTTAATCTCTTTTAGCGATTGAGTACGCAAACCTTGTTTATCCATGCTGATAAACCATTGTGGTGTTGCACGATAAATTACCGGTGTTTTATGTCGCCAACAGCACGGGTAACTATGTTCAATATTTTCAAAATGTAATAGTGCATTGTGTTCTTTTAATAGCTCAATGACTACTTTATTGGCTTTAAAAACGAATAAACCATCTAAACCAGCGCCTGTTCCTGGTAAATAACAACCATTACCTCCAACTGGGTTGGCGACTTCAAGGCCGTATTTTTGGCCAACGATAAAGTCTTCAGCACCGTGACCTGGAGCGGTATGAACAGCACCAGTACCCGCATCAACAGTAACGTGTTCACCAAGTACAATTGGCTCATCAAAATTGAGGAACGGATGTTTGAAACGTAATAATTCAAGCGCATCACCTTGGCAAGAACCTAAGATTTTCCAATCAGTGATATCAGCACGTTTCATAACTGATTCAACTAAATCAGCAGCTAAAATTAAGCACTCTTTATCATTGATTTGGACTAATTGATATTCTACCGTTGCATTAAGTGCAATTCCTCGGCTAGCAGGTAATGTCCATGGTGTGGTGGTCCAGATAACCGCATAAATAGTTAAGTCAGTACTAACTCCAAATTTATTTGCTACTGCTTGATTGTCAGTTGCTTTAAATTTGACATCAATTGCCGGTGATGATTTATCATAATATTCAACTTCGGCTTCCGCTAAGGCTGACATACAGTCGGTACACCAATAAACCGGTTTAGCCCCTTTGACTAAATGACCATTTTCGATCACTCTACCTAAAGCGCGAATAATATTCGCCTCAGTATCATAATTCATTGTACGATATGGATTTTGCCAATCGCCAAGTACCCCCATACGAATAAAATCAGCTTTTTGTAGTTCAACTTGTGAAGCCGCATAATCACGACAAATTTGGCGAAATTCAGCTGGTGTTACTTTTACGCCTGGTTTACCAACCTGCTCTTCAACTTTTTGTTCTATCGGTAATCCATGACAATCCCATCCTGGAATATACGGGGAGTCATAACCACTTAAACCTTTAGATTTGATGATAATATCTTTAATTATTTTATTAACGGCATGACCGATATGAAGTTTTCCGTTTGCATAAGGAGGGCCATCATGCAAAATAAAAGATTTTTTGCCTTTTTTTACTTGACGGATTTTGCGATAAAGTTCTTTATCATACCAATTTTGCAACATAGCTGGTTCACGTTTAGCAAGATCGCCTCGCATAGGGAATCCAGTTTCCGGTAAATTCAATGTGTTTTTATAGTCTGTCATGCTGATTTATTCCAGTTATTTTTGTTGATACTACTTTTTAATTGGTTAATTTTGCACTGATCTGTTTCGCAGTGCAAACATCTTGTGAAATTTGTTGTTTTAAATCTGCTAAAGAGTCAAATTTTTTCTCATCGCGTAATTTACAGACAAAGGTAACGTCTAAATATTGTCCATAAATATCACCTGAAAAGTCAAATATATTCACCTCTAAAATTGCTTTTTTACCTTCAATGGTTGGTCTAATACCGATATTGGCAATGCCATGATAATATTGATTGTTACAACAGTTTTTGACTTTGACAAAATAGACCCCTTGTAAAGCAGGTTTTTTTCGATTCAAATGAATATTGGCGGTTGGAAATCCTAATTGTCTTGCTAATGCATTACCATGCACCACTCTACCTTGAATGGCGTAATCACGACCTAAAAGGCAACGAGCTAATTCAAAATCACTATTAAACAGTGCTTCACGAACAGCTGTACTACTGATTCTTAAATTATTCCAAACAAAGGTTGGCATACTTTCAACCAAAAAATGGTTATTTTGAGTATATTGTTGTAACAGATTGATATCGCCTTTGCGGTCACGGCCAAATTGGAAATCATCACCAATAACAATATATTTAGCACTCAATTTGTTAATCAACCAATCTTGAATAAATGCATTAGCTGACATATTGGCAAAGGTTTGGGTAAAGGGAACCGCGATAATATAGTCGATACCGAGTTTTTCAATTAACTGCACTTTTTCTTTAAATGAAGTTAAGCGAGTTGGTGCCTGCTTACTGAAGAATTCTAATGGTTGTGGCTCGAATAACATGACCGCTGTGGGTAAGTTTAATTTTTTACCTTGTTCTATTAAATGATTTATTAATTGTTGGTGTCCTAAGTGCACACCATCAAAGTTGCCCAATGTAACTACACATTGAGTAAATTCATTATTTAAATTATCAATACCGCGGATTATCTTCATTAAAGCGTGTTAGTTAATTATTATGTTTTCACTAAAATAGCTGCCAATTATACCAATCTTTCTTGAAGATGCACGTAATAACAATTAGCCTTTTTATGGCGGTATCAGCAATATTGTGATTGATTAATAGTGTTTTAATGCTCTTAGAAACTCTTGTCGAGTACTTGGATTAGTTTTAAATCCTCCACCTAACGCAGTAGTGGTGGTTAAACTATTGGAATCTTTAATGCCTCGGGCTTTTACACAAAAGTGTGTTGCATCAATTGATACTGCAACATTGACCGTACCGAGTAGTGTTTGCAAGGCAACCAAAATTTGTTGGGTTAATCTTTCTTGTACTTGTGGCCGTTGTGAAAAAAACTGAACAATTCGGTTGATTTTTGATAGACCGATCACTTTATCTTTCGGGATATAAGAAACGGTCGCTTTACCATCGATGGTGACAAAATGGTGTTCACAAACACTGGTTAAAGTAATATCACGAACAGTGATCATTTCATCAACCTGCATTTTATTTTCAATCAGGGTGATTTTGGGAAAGTTATGGTAGTTAAGTCCGGAAAAGATCTCATCAACATACATTTTGGCAACTCGGTGTGGCGTTTCGCTAAGGCTATCATCATGCAAATCAAGTTCCATGAGTTTCATGATTTCTCGGAAGTGCGCTTCTATTTTAGCTTTCCGTTCGCTATTTTCCATAGCTAAACGACATGATGGGGTTTCAAGATTTTTAGCTGCTAATGCTTCTTTGACTTTTTGTGCAGCGGGACTTAATTCTGTCATTTATTTAGTACTCAGGCGAAAATAGATGTCACATTATATATTACTCATATTGTGATATACAGTAATTTTCATTAATTGGATTGAATAAAAGATTGTTATTATCTGAATTATTTTTACACTATATTATCGGAGTCAACAAGAATATTGTTGTTAATTAGGTTATACTTATGGTTATTAAATTGAATAACATTTGGGTAACTATTTATGCCAAATAATGCGCCAATTATTTTAATTGATGGATCTTCTTATCTTTATCGGGCTTTTTTTGCATGTCCGCCTTTAACCAATGCCAATGGTGAACCGACTGGGGCAATTTTTGGTGTTGTTAATATGATTCGTAGCTTGATGAATCAATATAATCCTACCCATGTTGCGGTAGTTTTTGATGCTAAAGGTGGATCGTTTCGTAATGAAATTTATAGTGAATATAAAGCAACACGTGACGAGATGCCGGAAGATTTACAGCCACAAGTTGAACCAATTCACACCATTTTAAAAGCGATGGGTTTACCATTACTTTGCATTGAAGGTGTTGAAGCTGATGATGTGATCGGGACTTTAGCCAGACAAGCAGAAAAAGAAAATCTTCAGGTACTCATTAGTACTGGCGATAAAGATATAGCGCAATTAGTGAGTGATAAAGTTACACTGATTAATACCATGAATAATACGGTGCTTGATCCGCAAGGAGTCATGGATAAATTTGGTGTGCCACCAAGAAAAATTATAGATTATTTAGCATTAAGAGGTGACAATTCCGATAATATACCTGGTGTAGTTGGGATTGGAGAAAAAACAGCACAAGCTTTATTAACGGCTTTTGATAGTGTACAAGATATTTATGACCATTTAGACGATATTGAAAATTTATCGATTCGCGGTGCTAAATCATTAAAGCAAAAATTAATAGACAATCAAAAGGATGCTGAGCTTTCTTATCTATTAGCTACCATTAAAACTGATGTAGCATTAGATTTTACCAATGAACAACTACTTGTTTCAGATATTGATGTAAATAAATTAGTCGAATTATTTGCTTATTATGGTTTTCATCGTTGGCAAAAAGAATTAATAGCGGGTAATTTTTTAAAACAACAAAAACTAACTGCTAATGATATTGAAAATATGTCATTATTTTCACAGGAAAACGATACCGTTAAAGATAAGATTGATACAGATTATCAATGTATATTAACCCATGAGCAATTAGATGATTGGATCAGTAAATTAGCTAACTGTAAGCAGTTTGCTTTTGATACAGAAACTGATAATGTTGATCATCTTCATGCTAAATTGGTTGGCATATCGCTAAGCGTTACACCTCATCAAGCTGCTTATATTCCAATTAATCACCAATATCTTGGTGTGCCGGAGCAATTACCGTTAGATGATGTATTATCTAAATTAAAACCAATATTAGAAAACCCTAAAATTAAAAAAATCGCCCAAAATGCCAAATTTGATTATAGTGTGTTAGCTAATTATGATATCCATGTGCAAGGTATTGCTTATGATACAATGTTGGAGTCATATGTCTTAAATAGTAATGAACGACACGATATGGATAGTATGGCAAATCGTTATTTGCATCTTAAAACTATTACTTATAATGAATTAACCAAGGTTGACAAAAAACAAGTCACTATCGATGTTATTGAAGTTGAAAAAACTACGCAATATGCCGCTGAAGATGCCGATGTTACTCTGCAACTTCATCAGAAACTATGGCCTGAACTGGAAAAAGACCAAAAGCTCAGCAAGTTATTTA
Source organism: Gilliamella sp. M0320 (assembly GCF_016101635.1). Classification (NCBI taxonomy): domain Bacteria; kingdom Pseudomonadati; phylum Pseudomonadota; class Gammaproteobacteria; order Orbales; family Orbaceae; genus Gilliamella; species Gilliamella sp. M0320. Next base: position 233,489 of record NZ_JACFQD010000004.1, on the reverse strand, counting down.
CCGATATTGAAATGCCATTGGCGATTGTGTTGGCCGATATGGAAAGGACAGGAGTGTTAATTGACACTAAACAGTTAAATGACTATTCCATTGAATTAAATAAAAAAATGCTAGAATTAGAGGCCGAATTACATTTCCTAGCAGGTGAAAAATTTAATCCTTCGTCACCAAAACAGATTCAAGCTATTTTATTTGATAAACACCAGTTACCTGTTTTAAAAAAGACACCAAAAGGTGATCCATCAACTAGTGAAGATGTGTTGAGTGAACTTGCTGAGCAGTATGTTTTACCGCGTAAAATTTTGTTTTATCGTAGCTTGGCAAAACTGAAAAATACCTATACTGATAAATTACCACTGATGGTAAGTCCAATAGACCATCGAATTCATACCAATTACAACCAAATAGGTACGGTAACAGGGCGGTTGTCATCAAATGATCCGAATTTGCAAAATATCCCAGTACGTAATGAAGAAGGGCGGCGAATTCGGCAAGCATTTATTGCACCAAATGGTTATAAGATTATTTCAGCCGATTATTCGCAAATAGAGTTGCGCATTATGGCGCATTTATCACAAGATCAAAGTCTGCTTAGCGCCTTTGCTAATGATAAAGATATTCATAGGGTCACTGCGAGTGAAGTATTAACTAAACCAGAGGCAGATATTACAGCCGAAGAGAGACGACGTGCAAAAGCAGTCAATTTCGGTTTGATTTATGGTATGAGTGCATTTGGATTATCGAAACAAATTAATCTTCCTCGTAAAGAAGCACAATCCTATATTGATCGTTATTTTGAACGTTATCCTGGCGTACAAACTTATATGGAAGAAACACGCCAATTGGCAATGCAACAAGGTTATGTGGAAACCCTATCCGGAAGACGATTATATTTACCAAAAATCATTTCTGGCAATGGTATTGAAAAACGCGGTGCTGAACGTGCGGCAATTAACGCTCCTATGCAAGGTACTGCTGCAGATATCATCAAAACCGCTATGATTAAAATGAGTGAGTGGATAAAAAACCAACCGACAGGTAATATCAGAATGGTGATGCAGGTACACGATGAGCTGGTGTTTGAGGTTAAAGAAGAGTTGGTGAGTGAATATAGTGCGTTTATTAAATCAATTATGGAGAATTGTTACCAACTTTCAGTACCGTTAAAAGTTGATGTTGGTATTGGTAATAATTGGGATGAAGCGCATTAATCTTTTTATTAAAATTAACTTATGCGTTATAGTTTGATTTTTATACTAAAATATATAGTTAATTATTCAATACTTTTATAAAATAGTTGTTAATTTTATGCTATTAGCGATGGCTTGCCGAAACCTTTTGGCATGTTAGAATAATCAATTAAATTGAATTTATTACAAAATGTTAGTACTTTTCTCATTTATGAGAAGAGTTTAAATAAAGAAGAGCGCGAGCAACGAATTGACGTTTGAGTGTTCTTTTTTGTTATTAATAGGATTATTTCATGAAAATTAAAACCCGTTTTGCACCGAGCCCAACCGGTTACTTACATGTGGGTGGTGCCCGTACAGCACTTTATTCTTGGCTATATACTCGCCATGCACAAGGCGCTTTCGTATTACGTATTGAAGATACCGATCTTGAGCGTTCAACGCCAGAAGCGATTGAAGCGATTATGGAAGGAATGAATTGGTTGAAATTATCATGGGATGAAGGCCCATATTTTCAAACTAAACGCTTTGATCGTTACAATCAAGTGATTGATGAAATGTTAGCTAATGGAACGGCTTATCGTTGTTATTGTTCAAAAGAGCGCCTAGAAAAATTGCGTGAAGAGCAAATGGCTAAAGGCGAAAAAGCGCGTTATGATGGTCATTGCCGCTGTGATGAAGTGCAAAAACAACATTCCCATAGCGAACCGCATGTTGTTCGTTTTGCTAATCCGGTTGATGGCGTTGTGATATTCAATGATTTAATTCGTGGACCGATCGAAATTGCCAATAAAGAGCTTGATGATCTCATAATTCGTCGTACTGATGGATCACCAACTTATAATTTTTGTGTCGTGGTAGACGATTCGGATATGGAAATTACTCATGTTATTCGTGGTGAAGATCATATTAATAATACCCCTCGACAAATTAATATACTTAAAGCGCTTGGTGCACCATTACCTGAATATGGTCACGTATCGATGATTTTAGGTGATGATGGGCAAAAATTATCTAAACGTCATGGTGCGGTAAGTGTTATGCAATATCGTGATGATGGTTATTTGCCTGAAGCTCTATTAAATTATCTAGTTAGGCTTGGTTGGTCTCATGGTGATCAAGAGATATTCTCGGTGCCTGAAATGGTAAGTTACTTTTCTTTAGATGCAGTCAGTAAGTCGGCCAGCGCATTTAATACTGAAAAATTACTTTGGTTAAATCATCATTATATTAATCATTTAGACGCTGATTATGTTGCACAGCATTTAGTTTGGCATATGAATCAGCAAGGTTATGATTTAGATCAAGGCCCAGATTTGATAACTATCGTCAAATTATTTGGCGAACGTTGTAAAACATTGAAAGAAATGGCTGAATCAAGTAGCTATTGCTATCAAGATTTTGCTGAGTTTGATGCTGATGCGGCTAAAAAGCATTTGCGCCCCGTTGCCAAAGAGCCATTAGAAGTGGTTAAGGCTAAAATTGCAGCGATTTCCGATTTCGATTGGCAAATTGATAAAATTCATCATGCTATTGAAGCAACCGCAACCGAACTTGAAGTTGGTATGGGAAAAGTCGGTATGCCACTTCGTGTTGCAGTAACGGGGATAGGTCAATCACCTTCTGTTGATGCAACGGTTTATGCTGTTGGGAAAAAACGTACATTAGCAAGAATTGACAAAGCATTAGCTTATATTGCTAACAGAGAGCAAACTCAAGCGTAATCTCATTTAATCGCCGGTAATAACTCGGCGATTCACTTTATCTTGTTGAGAGTTTATTATGGCTCGCTTAAAGAAACGTTATTGGATTCCGTTGTTTATACTGTTGATTATAATCATAGTAGGTTTATCTGGATGGCGTTATTGGTTAGCATTTAAGGATGAATATAATCTTTCGATAGACTGGCAAGGTATCAACATCAGCTGGGATGGTTTATCTTTTGCTGAACTAAATATTGCTCAGCCATCACAATTATCTGTAACGGCCAGCGATGTGAAAATATCATGGTCGCAGCTAAGCGCTAAAAATATCGATATCTATTGGCAAAAAGCCGATTTAACCAATACACAAGCAGTAGCGAAGGTTGCTGATGATCAATTACAACAACTTGATCAATCTACTTTTGAACCTTCATTGATCTCGACTATCATTGCCTGGTTACCAACAAATATTAACATTGAACATTTAACATTACACCAACAAGGTAGTGAGTTATTTAATCTGAAAGTTGCAGTAGTTAAAAATCAAAATACTTTGCAACTCAATTTAGCCAGTAACACTCAGGATATGGCAACGCTTGCTGCTGATATCTCATTTAATCAATTAAATTCATCAATTGAAATTGAAAATGGTGTTTTGACCACATCCTTATCGTATTTTGGTATTGAAAAAGGTAGTTTGACTTTACCATTCAGCGGTGTTTTAACCGATAAGCTATTTACTTTAAAGAGTACCGATAAAGCACAAGTTAATATTGAAAAAGCGAACTTCTCTGATGATTTAATTATTAAACCATTAATCGGAAAATTAACATTTGATGCAGTATTGCCTATTCCATTTAAAGCTAATCAAGTTAGCGTCAAATCAACATTAACAATTAATAAATTTGACGGCATATATAAAGCTAGCGAATTTAGATCCGCCTTGGGGGATATAAATCTTTTATTTAACAATAATCAATTTACTGTTACAACTTCAGCATTAACCATTCAACAAGTGAATATTGGTGTTATTTTTGAAAAAATAAAATTAGCTGGAAGTTATTCAGCATCTTTAGCTGCACCAAATAAAGGAATTGTAAAATGGCAATTAGCACAAGCAGCTATTTTTTCTGGCTCTGTTTATCTTGATAAAGGGCAATTGAATTTAGCAAAATTACCCCAAAAATTTACTTTAAGGTTAAAAAAGGTACAGTTAAAAGATATTTTTACAAAATATCCCGCCGAAGGCTTAGCTGGAGAAGGGGCGATAGATGGTGTTTTACCGATTACTTTATTGCCTTCTACTAAAAAAGGCACTGCTTTGACCGAAATTATTATCAAAAATGGTCAATTAGTAACGGTTAATGAGGGCTTTTTACGGTTTGAAAATTCAGCATTGCAAAATTATGCACAAGCCAATCCTAATATGAAAATTCTCACTGATATTATTAAAAATTTTCATTATACTAAATTATCAGGTACGGTTAATTATGCTAATGAGATTGCTAAGTTGGGATTAAATATCCAAGGCAGTAACCGAGATGTTGAGAATGGTAAAGCAGTAAATTTAAATATTAATCTTGAAGAAAATATTGCAAAATTGTTGATAAGTTTACAACTTTCCGATCAGATTAACGAACCCATACGAAAACGTATTGAAGCGTATTTGAAAAGGAAATCTTGATAGATAAGAGGCTATATTATGCTAAAAAATATGATTACTATTATCGTGTGTAGCGCAGTATTAATTGGCTGTACACCTACCGTCAAGGTACAAGCGCCAAATGAACCAATTAATATCAATTTAAATGTTAAGATTGATCATGAAATTAATATTAAAGTTGATAAAGCCTTAGATAACATTATCAATAAATCAGGTTTATACTAAATTAATATTATTATCGGTCGTTATTTACTAATAATGTCGTGAATCTAAAAAATTACTCTTGTGGAACATAAGATGATTTTTTAATAAATTTTACACATATTTAATACAATTTAATATGATGTATTTAATAAGGGGGTTATTATGAATATCTATAAAAAAGCAACGATAGCATTATTATCAATAATATTAGCTTTACCAGTTTTTGCTTTAAATTTAGATCAGGCAATTAATGAATTAAGTCAAGCCAAAGCTAATGGGTTGGTTGGTGAACAAGCTGATGGTTACCTAGGCGTGGTCAAAAATGAAGGTAATGCTAGCGAAATTGCTCAATTAATTAATCAGGCTCGTAAACAAGAGTATCAAAAAGTATCAGCTCAAAGTAATGTGCCATTAGTAGAAGTTCAAAATAGAGCAGGAACTAAAGCACAAGAAAAAACACCAGCTGGTCAATATATTAAACAACAAGGGCAATGGTTAAAAAAATAATAGTCAACTTTTACAATAATAGAAAAAGTATAATGATATTGTACTTTAATTGTTAACCAATAATGTGTATGCTGTTATTTTTATGCTTTGCTTGTAATAATATTTAAAATAAGTTTTATTTGTAAATAGTATCGCTTTGGCGATTTTAAATGGAGAAAATCAATGTGTTCGATTTTAGGTATTCTTGATATTAAATCAGATCCAGAACAACTACGAACAAAAGCATTAGAACTATCAAGTCTACAACGTCATCGTGGACCTGACTGGTCTGGTATTTTTGCTTCTGATAAAGCTATTTTAGCTCATGAACGTTTATCAATTGTAGATGTTAATACAGGATCTCAACCGCTTTATAATAAAGACAAAACCCTAGTTTTAGCGGTAAATGGCGAAATTTATAATCATCAAGAACTCCGAAATCAGTACAAAGATCGTTATGAATTTCAGACAGGATCTGACTGTGAAGTTATCCTAGCCTTATATCAAGAAAAAGGTATTAACTGTCTTGATGATTTACAAGGTATGTTTGCGTTTATTCTTTATGATATTAATAAAGGTACCTATTTTATTGGTCGTGATCATATCGGTATAATCCCAATGTATATGGGATATGATGAAAACGGCACATTTTATGTTGCCTCTGAGATGAAAGCTTTAGTTCCTGTTTGTAAAACCATTGAAGCATTTCCTCCTGGTTGTTATCTATCTAGCACTGAAGGTGAAATTAAAACCTACTACAAACGAGATTGGATGGAATATGATAATGTCAAAGATAATAAGACAGATATCAATGAACTTCGTATAGCATTAGAAGAGTCAGTAAAAAGTCATCTTATGTCTGATGTTCCTTATGGTGTTTTACTATCTGGTGGACTTGATTCTTCAGTTATCTCAGCGATTACTAAAAAGTTTTCTGCGCGTCGTGTAGAGGATCATGAAAAATCAGAAGCATGGTGGCCACAATTACACTCGTTTGCGGTTGGTTTAAAAGGTGCACCTGATCTTAAAGCTGCTCAAGCCGTTGCTGATCATTTAGGTACTGTTCACCACGAAATTAACTTCACCATCCAAGAAGGTATTGATGCAATTCGTGATGTAATTTATTACATTGAAACTTATGATGTAACAACGATTCGTGCCTCAACACCGATGTACTTAATGGCAAGAAAAATTAAAGCTATGGGTATTAAAATGGTTCTATCAGGTGAAGGTGCTGATGAAGTATTTGGTGGTTATCTCTATTTCCACAAAGCGCCAAATGCTAAAGAGTTCCATGAAGAAACCGTGCGTAAATTAGCGGCACTGCATATGTATGACTGTGCGCGAGCTAATAAAGCAATGGCTGCTTGGGGCGTTGAAGCTCGGGTACCATTCTTAGATAAAAAATTCTTAGATGTTGCTATGCGTATTAACCCACAAGATAAAATGTGTGGTAGTAACGGTAAGATGGAAAAACACATTGTTCGTGAAGCATTTGAATCTTATTTACCAGCATCAGTGGTTTGGCGCCAAAAAGAGCAATTTTCTGACGGTGTAGGTTACAGTTGGATCGATACCTTAAAAGAGATTGCTGAAAGCAAAATTACCGATCAACAGTTAGAAAACGCAAAATTCCGCTTCCCATACAATACGCCAACCTCAAAAGAAGCGTATATGTATCGTGAGATTTTTGACGAACTATTCCCAGTTGAAAGTGCGGCACATTGTGTACCGGGCGGTCCAACCGTTGCTTGTTCAACAGCGAAAGCGATTGAATGGGATGAGTCATTTAAAAATCTAAATGATCCATCAGGTCGTGCAGCAGTTGGTGTGCATAATGATGCTTATAAAAAATAGTATTAACTAATTAAATCTGAAAAAAGGGCATAATGCCCTTTTTTTATATCTAAATAATTTGTTAAAAATTTTCATATCTAGATTATATAATTATGAAAATGGTTAATATAATAAACAGATTATTTTCCAATTCTATTCTTTTTATTCATTCATTCAGTTTGCTATCTAATAATCATAGAAAATAATTTTTTATTAAATATGTGATCTAAATTCACTTTTTTAAAAAGTTTATAAACTATACTAAATGTTACCAGTCACATTGAGGCTGAATGGAAATAAAATAATATTTATATTCCTATAAATAACTTTATATAAGTATATAAATCATGAATTAGGAGCATTGAGTGAAAAATTATAAAATCGCTATAATCAACTCAAGTAGTTTTGGAAAATATTTTCCTAATCATTTAGAAAGATTAGAAAAAATAGGTGAAGTAAAACATTTTACTTTTGAAAATAATATTCCAGGGAAGGAATTAGCTGAAGCATTGCAAGATTTTAATATTGTTATTGCCAGTGTCCGTCCTTTTTTTAACAAAGAGTTTTTTGATAATAAAAAACAACCGCTACTATTACTTTCCCGTCATGGCATCGGATTTAATAATGTTGATGTTGTTGCTGCCAAAGAGCATGGCACAATAGTTACTATCGTCCCTCCTTTGGTTGAACGTGATGCTGTTGCTGAAAATGCAGTGACTAATTTACTTGCATTAATTAGACAAACAGTTCAATCACAAGAAGCGGTTAAGTCAAATGAATGGAAGAAAAGAGCCTCTTTTTTAGGTATCAATGTTACGGGTAAAGTAATTGGTATTATTGGCTGTGGCAACATTGGTAGTCGCGTAGCAGAAATTTTCAAACATGGATTTAATGCTCGCCTATTGGTGGTTGACCCAAAAGTTAATGTCGATTGGGCTAACAAAAATAATATTGAAATTGTTGAGTTAGATTATTTACTGCAAAATGCAGATATCATCTCGTTAAATGCCTCATTAAATGAAACTAGTTATCATATTTTAAAAGCGCCGCAATTTTCTTTGATGAAAAAAGGCGTTTATATAACTAACACTGCTCGAGCCGAATTAATTGATGAAACTGCACTTTTAAATGCGCTCGATAATGGCACTGTAGCTGGTCACGCAACAGATGTCATGTATGTTGAACCTTCATACAGTGATCATCCTTTAGTTAAACATCCTAAAGTTCTTGTTACGCCGCATACTTCTGCTTATGCAATTGAATGTCTGCAAGGTATGGGGGAAAAATGTGTACAAGATGTAGAAAATTTTGTTAATAACTTAGAACTACAATCGGTGGTTTCTTAATCATTTAACTTAAACTAACTAATTAATTATAAAAATAGTAAGGAGTTTATATATGCAAGAAATGCATGTAACGTTTCTTCAAGCAGCTATTATATCAATATGGGTTGCAATGGTAATGTCTCGGGGTCTAGGTGGTGCTACGTTAACGTTGCGATTTACACCAATGATGACCGGTTTAATCGTTGGGATTGTGTTTAATGACATTCCTAATGCAATGATAACAACAGCAGCTATTCAGTTGATTTATATGGGTGTTTTTTCACCTGGTGGGCAAATGCCATCAGAACCAGCTATAGCAACAGCAGTTGCTGTTCCCGTCGCATTGTTGGGTAAAATGGAACCTACAGCCGCTGTTGCTGTGGCAGTACCGGTAGGTTTATTAGGATCTTACTTATATCAATTAAGATTTTTCTTTAATACTATGATAATGAAATTAACGGAAAAATATGCCGAAGAAGCCAATAGCAAAGGGTTAACCTTTTCTATCATTGTGTTACCAATAATTTGTAGCTTTGCATTGTTCGTACCGTTTATGTTTGTTGCGTTATATTTTGGGGCACCGATTATTGCTGATGTGATTAAATCGAATGCCGGAGGACTTGTTTTCCATATTCTTAATGTAATTGGTGGTGGACTTGCTGCTGTGGGTATTGCGTTAACCATTTATGTCATTGGTAAAAAAAGCTACATCATTTTCTTCTTACTTGCCTATTTCATGGCGGTTATTGCCAAACCACTAAATATTACCATGGTAACTTACGCAATAGTTGGTGCAATAGTTGCATTTATTTTTGTTCTTGCAAAAAATGAAGCAGTAAATTCTGCTGTAGATCAACCTAGAAATAATTCAAATAATAACAATCAAGTTGATGACGATGATTATTAATCATTAGTTATTTGATTAATAAATTAGAAAGAGGAATTTTATAATGACAGAAATAGTACAAGAAAGTATTGATCTAAAGCCAGAAACGATTACTAAAAAAGATATCACATTTGCATGGTTACGTTGGTATTATGCCAATGAAATTCCACACTCATTTGACCGTTATCTTGCGGCATCATTAATGTGGGGATTAATGCCAATTCTTAAAAAGTTATATAAATCAAAAAGTGAATTAGCTGCTGCTTATCAACGGCATTTGTTATTTTTTAATACTCAAATTACGTGGGGTGGTGGAACAATTTCAGGGATTATGGCTTCATTAGAAGCGGTGCGTGCTGATGAAGTTTATCAAAACAAACCGATTAGTATCGACAATGATGTGCTTTATAACACTAAAGCCGGTTTAATGGGAGCCTTGGCTGGTATCGGGGATGCGATTGACTCGGGTACTATACAATATATTTTTATTGCCATCGCATTACCTTGGGCGCAAGAAGGTTTAGCGATAGGTGCATTGTTCCCATTTGTTGCATTTGTTTTATATCAACTATTTGTTGGTTACTATTTTGCCCAATTAGGATTTAAATTAGGTAGAAATGCGGCAACAGAAGTCGTTGGTAATAAGATGCAGATGATCATAGAAGCCTTATCTATTTTAGGTCTATTTATGATGGGTATTTTAGCTGCAAGCTATATTAAAGTTTCTTCAAGTTTAAAATTTACCTTATCTGGTAAAGATTTCATTATACAAGATACATTGGATAAGATTCTACCTGGAGTATTACCGCTTGTTGTTGTAATGGGACTGTACTTTTATTTTTCTAAGAAAGGTTTGAAAGTAACAAAAGCATTAATTGGGCTAACAGTTATTCTTGGTGTTTTAGCTGCAATTGGTATTTTATAAAAATAATTAAATATAAATAATAATAGAGGTTTTAAATTATGGGAAAAGTTGTTTTAGCTCGAGTAGATAGTCGTCTGATTCATGGACAAGTCGCAACAAATGTTTCAAAAGCGGCCGGAGCTAATGCCTTATTTGTTGCAGATGATTATTCGGCAAATGATGAATTCACCAAAAATATTATTCTTGGCGCAGGTGCCAGCACTGGTCATAAAATTAGAGTATTAAAAGAAGATGGTGCGGTTAGGTATTGGAACGATCGTCAATATGATGATTTTAACGTTATTTTAATTACTAAAAATATTGAAGTAATGTATAAAATTATTAAATCTGGCGTACCTGTAACTAATCTTAATATTGGCGGTTTACCACTGGTTCCAGGGGCAACCTCAATCATTAAAGAAGTATCGATTAATAAAGAGCAACTCGATTTATTAATTGATTTACAAAATAGTTTTCCGAATATGGATATTTATTGCCAAGCAACGCCTTCATTAAAGAAAGTACCTTTAAGTGAAGTAATTAAAATGTTTGAATAATATAGGATTAATAATATGATCGGTGTTTTATTAGTTAGCCATGGAAGTATGGCGGCGGGAATAAAAGACAGTGTGAAAATGATTGTTGGAGAACAAAGCCAATTTGAATCATTATCACTTAATCCTGGGCAAGATATAAATCAGTTAAAAACTGATTTATTCAATTGTTCAAAATCTTTAGATTCTGGCGATGGTGTTCTTGTATTTGTCGACCTTTATGGTGCATCTCCATATAATGCTTCGATGCAATGCGTTCCGCAATGGAATGAGCTTGGTATGAATGTTCGAGTCATTACTGGTATGAGTCTGCCTATGGTAATTAATGCAGTATGTAATAGGGATTCTGTGTCCTTGAATGATCTTACTGCCGAATGTATCGAGGCAGGGCATGAAAATATTCAAGATGCCATTGCCAACATATCTCAATCAAACAACAATGAAAATGATGATGACTATTAATGTAATAACTAATTTAATGTTATTAAGTTAATGTTTATCTTAATCTATTTATAGTTAATATGATTTTAAAAATCATATTAACTATATTGTCTAACTTTATTTAAAAATAGTTTATTAATAATGGAAATATTGAAAGATCTGATTTTACGATATGGCATCATATTTGGTAAAAGGTTTAATCCAAAAGAGAAAATCTCTTTTTTAAGGGTAATATCTAAGGAATTAGCGCCATTAGGTTATCAAGTGGATGCGAAACTATCTAAATTAAAATTAGCAACTAGACGTTATCAAAATTATTATAATGCTTATATCGGCGATCTTAATAAAGCAGAGGTCGTTATTTGTACTAATTACGATACAGGCATCAATAATTTTAATTTGCAGAAAACGTATGCTTTTCAATCACAATTTAGTAAGCTGACTTACTTTATTAGTGTTGCCCCGTTTATATTTTTATTCATTGCATCATTAATATTAAATTACCTCGTTTTTTTACCTGATATCCGGATTAATGGCTTTTTCAGTATTTCTGGCATTTCAGCTATAGTTTCAACAGTGCTATTGTTTTTCTTAATTGCCAAATTTAAAAGTGGCATTCCAAACACTAAAAATTTCGTTTGTAATTCATCAAGTATTATTACTATTATTAATCTTATTAATAAGTTAGATAAAAAAGAAAAGAAAAAAATTGCTTTTGTTCTTTATGATGGCGGCAATAGTGGCCAATATGGTTTAAAAATGTTAGAAAGCTATGCTAAACAAATCAAAGATAAAAAATTTATTTTCTTGGATAGTATTGCGAACGGTGATGATTTAGTTTTTTTTAAACCACAAGGATCTGATCTAAATATAGCGGATGTTCATTTTCATGATGGGAGTATTGAAACTCAATTATCTAATTACATTATGATCACATCAGGTCATATAAATGAAGATAATAAAATTCTTATAAAAAATGCTCACTCGTCTAAAGATAATTATTTATCTGATGAAAGATTAGAAAAACATACACAATCGCTACGAGATGTATGCCGAGCATTGATGAATGAAAAATGATAATGGATTGTTGCGGAAAAGAACTTGATACCTACCGATAGAATTGGGTAGGTATCAGAATTATGATGAACTAATGTGTAGCACCTTTTGCTGCACCAATAGGTAGAATTGTACGACCAAATTGTTCATTTAGAACTTCAGCCATCGCAAGATAAATTGCACTCGCACCACAAATTATGCCTTCAAAACCAGCAATATGAATAATGTCATGGTTACCAGAAATATTACCAATTGCTAATAGAGCGAATAAAATGGTTAAGCTGGCAAAAACAAATTGTAATGCTCGGTTAGCTTTTAATGTACCAATAAACATAAATGCGGTAAAAATACCCCACAGTGCTAGAAAAATCCCTAAAAAAGTTGCATCGGTAGGTGCAGTTGCTGGTGAAGTAGGTAAATACCAAATACCAACTAAAGCAATCCAAAAGAAACCGTATGAAGTAAATGCTGTTGTTCCGAAGGTATTTCCTTTACGGAATTCTAATATTCCTGCGATTACTTGGGCTAAGCCACCATAAAAAATACCCATAGAAACGATTGCCGTCATAACTGGAAAAAATCCTGCATTATGAATATTTAATAAAATTGTAGTCATACCAAAACCCATTAGTCCAAGTGGACCTGGATTTGCAAGTTTTATTTGTTCCATAAGGATCCTATAAATTAATCTTAGTAAAAAAGAGCGGCAATAATAAGTGTTGAAAAGCTGATAATCAAGATTTTGTAAAAAATAATTTTGTATCACCCCTTGATATTAATAATATTGTTCCCATTTATGTGAAAACAAAAACATTTCTTTATCTAAAATGGGACTTGAAAACGATGTTTTCAGTCTTATATATAAGAAATAAAATACAGGTTTGAGGAGAAAAGATTATGGGTAAAATTATTGGTATCGATTTAGGTACAACAAATTCATGTGTTGCAGTAATGGATAATGGTCAAGCAAAAGTATTAGAAAATGCCGAGGGTGATCGCACAACCCCTTCCATCATTGCTTACACTCAAGATGGTGAAATCTTAGTTGGTCAACCAGCTAAACGCCAAGCCGTAACCAATCCACAAAATACATTATTTGCAATTAAACGTTTAATCGGTCGTCGTTATGAAGATGCTGAAGTACAACGTGATGTTGGTATTATGCCATATAAAATTGTTAAAGCTGATAATGGTGATGCTTGGGTTGATGTTAAAGGTCAAAAAATTGCTCCACCACAAATTTCTGCTGAAGTATTAAAGAAAATGAAGAAAACTGCAGAAGATTATCTTGGTGAGCCTGTGACAGAAGCAGTTATTACTGTTCCTGCTTATTTTAATGATGCACAACGTCAAGCAACCAAAGATGCTGGTCGTATTGCCGGTTTAGATGTAAAACGTATTATCAACGAGCCAACCGCAGCAGCGTTAGCTTATGGTTTAGATAAAGATGTTGGTAACCGTACTATTGCTGTATATGACCTTGGTGGTGGTACTTTTGATATCTCAATTATCGAAATTGATGAAGTTGATGGTGAAAAAACATTTGAAGTATTAGCAACAAATGGTGATACTCACTTAGGTGGTGAAGACTTTGACTCACGTTTAATCAACTATTTAGTTGATGAATTCAAACGTGAACAAGGATTTGATCTTAAAAATGATCCATTAGCAATGCAACGTTTAAAAGAAGCTGCTGAAAAAGCGAAAATTGAATTATCATCAGCTCAACAAACTGATATTAACTTACCGTATATTACTGCTGATGCAAGTGGGCCAAAACACTTAAATATCAAAGTGACTCGCGCTAAACTTGAATCATTAGTTGAAGATTTAGTTAAACGTTCAATGGAACCTGTTAAAACAGCATTAAAAGATGCCGGTCTTAGTGTTTCTGATATTAAAGATGTCATCCTAGTTGGTGGTCAAACACGTATGCCAATGGTTCAAAAAGCTGTTGCAGATTTCTTTGGTAAAGAACCACGTAAAGACGTTAACCCTGATGAAGCAGTAGCTGTTGGTGCGGCAGTACAAGGTGGTGTATTAGGTGGTGATGTTAAAGATGTATTATTACTTGACGTAACACCATTATCATTAGGTATTGAAACAATGGGTGGTGTAATGACTACCTTGATTGAGAAAAACACGACTATCCCAACAAAACATAGTCAAGTATTCTCAACTGCTGAAGATAATCAATCAGCTGTAACTATCCATGTATTACAAGGTGAACGTAAACGTGCAAGTGACAACAAATCATTAGGTCAATTTAACCTTGATGGTATTCAAGCTGCACCACGTGGTATGCCACAAATCGAAGTAACCTTTGATATCGATGCTGATGGTATTTTGCATGTATCAGCAAAAGATAAAAATACTGGTCGTGAGCAAAACATTACCATTAAGGCTTCTTCAGGATTAAGCGAAGAAGAGATCCAAAAAATGGTAAATGATGCTGAAGCAAATGCTGATGCAGACCGTAAATTTGAAGAATTAGCTCAAATTCGTAACCAAGCTGATCATCTTGTTCACTCAACTCGTAAACAAGTGACTGAAGCTGGTGATCAATTATCAGCTGATGATAAAACAGCTATTGAAAGCGCTGTGAGTGATTTAGAAAATGCAGCTCGCGGTGAAGACAAAGCAGAGATCGAAGCTAAAATTAATGCATTAATGGAAGCTTCAAAAAAATTACTTGAGTTAGCTCAACAACAAGCTCAAGCAGATCAATCTGCAGGTCAAGCCAATAGCGGAAGTGCTGCAGGACAAGATGATGTTGTTGATGCAGACTTCAAAGAAGTTGATGATGAAAAAAAATAAGCATTAACTGATATGTTTTTTAATGAGTTATTGCAACGAGTTTTAAACATGTAAAACATTAAACGGGCGCGAGGTAACTCAAGCCCGTTTAGTTGTTTATATAATGATTAAATTTAAAGGTTAATTATGGCGAAGAAAGATTATTATGAAACATTAGGCGTGAGTAAAAATGCCAGTGAAACTGAGATAAAAAAAGCCTACAAACGCCTAGCCATGAAATATCATCCGGATAAAAATCAGGATAACAAAGCTGAAGCTGAAGCAAAATTCAAAGAAGTTAAAGAAGCTTATGAAATCTTAACCGATCCACAAAAGAAAGCTGCTTATGATCAGTATGGCCATGCAGCTTTTGAACAAGGGCAAGGTGGCGCAGGTGGGTTCGGCGGTTTTGGTGGTTTTGGCGGCGGTTCTGCATTTGATGATATCTTCAGTGATTTCTTCGGTGGTGGCCGAGGACGAGGTCAAGCAGCATCGCGTGGTAATGACTTACAATATAATATTTCATTAACATTAGAAGAAGCAGCTAGCGGTGTAAGCAAAGAGATTAAAGTACCAACTTGGGTTAATTGTGATGTTTGCCATGGTCAAGGAACTGAAAAAGCTTCAGATGTTGTAACTTGTAATACCTGTCACGGTGCTGGTGTTGTGCAAATGCGACAAGGCTTTTTTGCCGTACAGCAAGAGTGTCCGACTTGTCATGGGCGTGGAAAAGTGGTTAAAAATCCATGTAAGAAATGTCATGGTGAAGGACGTGTTCAAAAAACTAAAACACTTTCTGTTACTATTCCTGCTGGGGTTGATACAGGAAACCGTATTCGACTTTCAGGTGAAGGTGAAGCTGGATTAAACGGTGCACCTGCTGGTGACTTATATGTACAAGTACAAGTAAAACCGCATGCAATCTTTGAGCGAGATGGCACTAATTTACATTGTGAAATTCCAATTAATATTGTGTTAGCATCACTAGGTGGTGAGGTTGAAGTACCAACCCTGAACGGTAAAGTTAGCCTAACCATACCGGCCGAAACACAAACCGGTAGAATGTTTAGATTACGTGGAAAAGGCATTAAATCATTACGAGGCAGTGCTGTAGGTGATCTCTATTGCCATGTTGCAGTTGAAACACCAGTTAATCTAACTAGCAAACAAAAAGAGTTATTAAAAGAGTTAGGCGAAAGTTTTAAATCCGATAAAAACTCAAAACACAGTCCAAAAGAAAAAGGCTTTATTGATAAAGTGAAGAAATTTTTTGGATAACCTTCGTTATTGATTATACAATCGAGCCAAATAATGGCTCGATTTTTTTATTCTGCTTTTTTAAATAGCATTATTGCTGTTTTCAGATATCGTATATTTTTCTTTATTATTCAATATTCCTTATTGACATTAAACCATATCTTAATTAGCATGTTAAATTAGTAAGGTGGCTAACTAATTTTATGGATATAAAGTATGCAGCTTGAAAATCGCTATTTATCTTTTTGCAATATTTTGAAGAAACAAAACACGGTAGATTTAGAAAAGATCCGAACATGCTTTACGTTGTTATCTGTTGCTAATCTAATTGATATAGAGTGTGCCAAACGTCTTCAAAAATATCATCTCTCAGAAAGTCGATTAATTATTTTAGTTTTATTAAAAGAATACCAAGAATTATCTTTGCAAGAAATTGCTAAATTATTAGGGATAACTAAAGCTTCAACAACAACACTTGTTAGTTCTCTAATTAATGATGAGCTAGTATCAAAAAGAAATGATGAAAATGACAAAAGAATTTCCATTATTTGTTTAACCCCAGCAGGAATGGATTTATTGACGGAAACGTTAAAAGAGCACAGTTTTTGGATAGAAAAAATAACTAATAATTTATCTGATAATGATGTTGCTATATTCAAAAAGGTATTAAGCCAAATTCATGAAAATGTATCAAGAAAGGAAATCGTTAAATGAAACTAATTGAAGATTTACAAAGATTAAGACAAGATTTAATTACCCAATTACCCCAAGAAGTACAAAATATTCTGGATAGCTCATTAGCAGATATGTTAAATGAAAAACTAGGTAGTCATGCTTTACAATGTGGAGATATTGCACCAGACTTTTCACTAATATCAACTGATAATCAAGAAATCAATTTATATAAATTACTGGAAACCAAACCCGTAATTATTAGTTTCTTTCGAGGTAGTTGGTGCCCGTTCTGTGTAAAAGAATTAGAACATTTTCAAAATAATTTAGAGCTAATTCAGCAAGTTAAAAATATGCATTTTATTGCTATTTCACCACAGAAAGCTGCAATTAGCGCACAGTTAAAACAAGAAAAATCGATGTCGATAACGATACTATCAGATATTAAAAATAACATAGCTAATAAGTTTGGTTTAGTATTCACATTACCTGAAAAAGTTAGAGAGTTATATAATAGTTTAGGTGCTAATTTATTGGATTTTAATGGCGATGATAGCTATACATTACCAATACCAGCAACTTATTTAATTGGGCAAGATAAAAAGGTTTATTTTGCTTATGTTAATGCTAATTATATGGAACGAGCTGATATATCCGAATTAATAAATGTATTAAAGTAATAAAAATTTAAATTTATCTAGCAATATGAAATGTTACTAATCTGATATAAAAAGGGATAATATTTATATTATCCCTTTTTATATTAAATTTAATTAAAACTATAAAGTTACATTTTAGTTGTGAGAACATACGCAATAACATAACGCTGTTGTTCTGCTGTGAGTGAGTTATATACAGCTTGTGAAGATAAAGAAAAAAGCCTTTATTGCCACAACTGTCAGTAGTGCGATTGAATCCGCTTTTATTGCGTTATTTGGTGTAAGGTTATATGGCTATATTTTATCGAGTATCTTTAGTTTACCAGCCTATATTGATCCATACTTTGTCTTCGCTATATTGGTGATATTAATATTAATTTGCTCATCTTTTTGTTGGCAAAAAACAGGCCTAATTTTTAAATAACCTCATAACAGCCCGTGATATTACGGGCTTTATCGATCAGGTCATATCAGGAGTATGGCTTCATATTGCCATTTTTTCTAAAGGTGGTTAAAGAATTTTAATATATAGCAGATCTCCTCTTCAGGAATGGTAATTTTATATTTTTCTTCGAAGACAACTAATTCATCTTTAATAATTGAATATTCATTCCTATACTTACGAATATAATTTTGTTTATCAATAAATTTAACCTTGCTCTGCTCGCCATTAATTATCTGTTCAAGCATACAAGCGATATGCATAACCAGTCCAATCAAAGTATTATTTGATACTCTAATATTAAATTTACGGGTTATATTTTCATTAAAATGCTTAATATCGGTTAGTAAATCGCGTGGTTCAATATTGGATAAAATATTCGAAAGTGTTTTTTCGATTAAAGAGTAAATGGTTTCAATATCAATTAATTGCTGTAATTTCTTAATATTGTCCGGATAAATTAATGATGTTAAATCGAATTGGCTGATTGAAGTATTAAAGTTAAATGGGCTCACTATAGCAACAATCGTATGATTTTGCTGAATCTCTTCGATTTCTTTAAATAATTTATCATCTTCGTGAGATAAACTAAGTGCAATAATGTCTAAGATATTTTGTCGATATGAAAGTACATTATTTAATAAATCTATGGTGATATTGGTACTTTTATTCGGCACATTAATAATTAAAATGGCTAATTTTTTATTAACTAAACTCTCTTCTTGCGGTGCTGATACTAATGGTGCTTGATTAAGCATATGAATTTGTAAGACATTCTCATATACTTCTTCTAAGCAATATCCATTCATTGCATTTTGAATTGCCTCAATCACATGTAAAGTACTAACCAGTTGAATTGTTTTGGTTTTAATATTACATTTTGCCTCTATTTCTTCACCAAAATTTTTCAAAGATCCCATATCAACCAGTAATAGCATGTCTGATTTATTTTTAGTTAATTGAATATGGTTAATAATTTTTTCGAGAATTTTTTGTGGCAATTCATCAAGTGGCACATCAAAAGCAAGTGCATATTCAATGTTAAGTAAGTCATGTGCTGTTTTCGTGATTGACGTTGCGGTTTTATCTCCGTGAGCAATAACGACAATTTGCACATTATTTGAAGGTAAAATAGGATTATTAGTACCATATATAAAAAACATGGCCAGATAAGCAGCTTCATCAATGGGCAATGTCGTATCCATAATGTGTTCAATCATTGTGAGACAATCAAGTGCAGCATTAAATTGATTTGGATAATTCGTTCGGATTTTATTTAATTGCGGATGACTAATCTTTTGATTGCTATTTATTCGCTTTAATGTCTGTTCGATATGGTTAGCTAAACTATAATAAATACGATTATTAAAGCTGCACTGTAAACTGTTTTCAGCCTGTTCAATTAAGGCTTCAGTTAAACGTAATACTTTAGTTGAAATTATATTTTTCAACTTATTCTTATCATATTTTTTAGTATTATTATAAATATAGGTATAAAAATAATCCTGAATCTCTTGTTCAATTTCTTCTTCGAGTTCGAAATTTCCCCTACCTTGTGTTTTTAATTCAGCGATTTTTCGATTTACGATATCGTAGATATCATTAGATTTATTATTTTCATATAGGATCTTATTATCTTCTCCCTGAAATATAATATTTTTTCGATTAATACCAATGATTTTATTCCACGTTTGGCGATGTTGTGTTTCAATCAATAATGCTTCACTGATATGATTTGGTAATAGAGCACTATTAATATAAATATACTCTGAATTACTGTAGGAAATATGTTTGGCATAGGCGGCTGCACAAATAAAACGAATATCAGCTTCAAGTTGCCCTATATTATTGGGACAGTTATAGCCTAACAAAGCGCGAAGAGCATTACTTGATACGACAATTTTTTCTTTTAATTGTGCCGATTCGGTATTAAAGAAATTTTGAATTAGATTAAACCTTTCCTCAAAAGTTCTTGCTCTTAAAGGCGGAATTGTTAAATTCATAGGAAAGCGACGAGTAAATGTACGCAATAATGCTGAATTAGGATCTTCTGTCGTTGCGGCAATAATGCGAACTTGTGCGGTTCGTTCTACGGTATCACCTAGTCGTCTAAAAAGGCCTTTATCAATAAAAGTAAAAAATATTTCTTGTCCTTCTGGTGGTAAACGGTGAACTTCATCTAAAAATAACAGCCCGGTGTGCGCCTTTTCAACTAAACCTTCACGATCATCGATTGCACCACTATAGGCACCTTTTTTACAGCCGAATAATTGGGTTAAAAGTAATTGTGGATTTGAAGCGTAATCAGCACAATTAAAGTGGATAAATGGCGCATCAGGACTAATTTTATTGACACTTTTAGCATAGTTATAAATCAGTTCGGCAAACAGTGATTTGCCAACTCCTGTCTCACCAGTAATTAAAATATTCATACCATGAGGAGGATAAAATATAGCTGCTTTAGCTTGTTCAATCAAGGTATGCAAACTGGTGCTAGATTCGATAAAATTTTTGAATTCACCAAATTTGAAATTTGGTTTGTTTTCGGTTTTTATCGAAGATTTAGCAATAGAATATTTGACTGGTTTTCCTTTATCTTTAACCACTTTTCCTTGCTTAATAAGCTGATTTAATTCGTGGCTAACATTTGCCCGAGAATAATTCAGTAATGTGGCAAGTTCAGAAGTAGTAACTCCTTCACTGTTTTTTAGCGTTAATTCCTGTAATTTTTGGAAAATAATCTCAATTCTTAACATTTCACATCCTAATGTGTTTTAGCAAATCTATTCCTTAATGTGTATTAAAACACATAAAAACACATTAGTAACTTAAAAAATTAATTATTGATTATTTTTAATTTATTTTGTTTTGGCACGGTTATTGCTGTTATTTATTACATGAAATATATCAAACTGAGGAAAAATTAATGAATGAGTATGAAGAGATTGTAATGCAACTAATTACCAATAGCGGTGATGCAAGAAGTCGCTGCCTAAAAGCAATTAGGGCTGCTCGTAAAGGTAATTTTGAACAAGCCGATAGTTTAATTGAAGAAGTAAAAAAATTTTTAGCGATTGCGCATAAAACACAGACTGAATTAATTCAAAACGAGATTCAGGGTAATCATATTCCAGTTTCGTTACTGATTATTCATGCTCAAGATCACTTAATGAATGCAATTTCAATGCGAGACTTAGCCATTGAAATTATAGAAATATTAAAAGATAAATAATTAAAGGGGTAATTAATATGACTTATAACATTATGCTAGCTTGTATGGGTGGATTCTCTACCAGTATGTTAGTCAAAAAAATGAAAGAGTCTGCGGAAAAGATCGGTATTGATGTCAATATTAATGCAGTAAGCGAAACTGAATTAGATCAATATGATGATCTGGACATTATTATGTTAGGACCGCAAATAGAGTATATCTATGAAAACTTAAAAAAACAGCATGACATTCCAATAGTTGTTATTGATTCTCTAGACTATGGAACGATGAATGGTGAAAAGGTGTTAAAAACTGCCTTAGAAATTTTAGACAATGGAATCAGCTAATAAGAGAGATTTTATTATGATAAATAATAAAGAAACGCTAATGAGTTTTAGAGCAAAATTGCAAAAGGTTATTGGCTCTATTCAATCAAGTTATTCTGTGCAAGCTGTTTCAAGTGGCATGATGATGCTATTACCTGTCATGATGGTAGGCTCGATTGTTGCGGTTTTAAATAGTTTAAATATAGAATCTTATCAGGCAGTATTAGTGGCAACAGGATTGAAATCCGCTTTTAAAGTTGCTTCAGTAGTCACCATGAACGTGATTTCACTCTATGTCGTAGTGGCTATTTCGTATAAGATGGCAGAATTACATAAAAAAGATGGTATTTTAGCTGCATTAATGGGGCTAATGGCTTTCCTTTTTATCACTCCAATGAAAACCAACGGTATTGCAGCCATTGATCTCTTGTATGTTGGTTCAAGAGGAATGATTGTTGCGATGTTAGTAGGATTATTTGCTACACGTTTTTATATTTTCTTACTTAATCGTAAACTAACGATAAAAATGCCTGAGTCAGTACCTGATTTTGTCTCAAAATCTTTTTCCAGTCTTATTCCCGCATTTATTATTGCCGTAGTCTTTGCTCTAATTAATGCGTTAGTTGGTCTTACCGAATTTGATAATGTACATAATTTAATTTATTCCATAATTCAAGTACCGCTTCAAGGCTTAGGTGCAAGTTTAGCAGCAGCGTTATTAATTGTATTTTTAGCGGAATTTTTATGGTTCTTTGGTATTCACGGTTCAATGGCGACTTCGGCTATCTTATATGCCTTATTCTATCCTTTTGATATCGCTAATTTAGAAGCATTTCAAGCAGGTCAGGCATTACCATTTATTGTCACAATGACATTTATTAATGCACAAAAAGGACCGCGTTATTTGGCATTATCTATTTTATTAGTACGCTGTAAGAGCCAACAAATGAAAAGTTTAGGTAAGATTGGCTTTATACCTGGTTGCTTTGGTATTAGTGAGCCTTATAAATTTGGTTTACCTATGGTATTAAATCCAATTCTATTTTTACCGTTGATTTTTGCTGGAACAATTAATGTCGGCTTATCTTATTTTGCTACATTGATTGGTATTATTCCTCGTGTTAATGGTATGCCTCTACCAACGGCTGGAACGCCTGAAATTATTAAAGGATTTATGATTGGTGGTTGGCAAATGGCAATATGGCATGTGGTATTGTTAGTTGTTGCTATGTTAGTTTACTTTCCATTTGTTCGTTACATGGATAAACAAAAACTTAGTATTGAACAAGCGGCAACGGAGAAATAGTAGATGCACAATAATATTATAGTTAATGCAGTTGAACGATTATCATCAAACCGTGTACGTCTAAGTTGGCAATCACCACCAAAGTCGCGTGAGGTAAAAATTTATTTGAGTGATAGTGCTGATATAAAAAATGCAGAAAAAACTATCCTTACCCAAACAACACAATCAAGCATTGATTTAGATATTCTTGATGATAGGCGTTGCTATTTTATCCTTGATATTAATGGTCAAAATTATGTGACTGCTGAACGTGTTCTACCATTGGAAGGTGCAAATAATTTTCGTGATATTGGCGGCTATAGAACTGGTGATGGTAAAACTGTTAGATGGGGTAATCTTTATCGTTCAGATCATTTACATAATTTGACAGATAAGGATATCGCATATTTAAATACGGCAAATTTTCATACTATTATTGATTATCGTAATGAAAAAGAATACAGCAAACAGCCCAATCGCTTGTGGAATAATCAGCTAAATACACTTCGTTTAATTCCCGATGCATCTTCAGCAGAGTTAGCAGCTAAAGCTAGTAATGATCATGAAAAAATACAGGAACTCATTAGTTTAAGCCAAAGCAAAAATGGCAAAATGGTTATTGATGGTTCTGGGCTAATTATGCAAGAACAAAATCGTGATTTTATCCGTAATCCTGAAACCGCCAAAATATATAGAGAACTTGTTGATATTATTTTAGATAGCCGAAACTTAGCGATAGTACAACATTGTCGAGGAGGTAAAGATAGAACCGGTTTCGGTATAGCTATTATATTAGCTATTTTAGGTGTTGATGAACAAACTATATTATTAGATTATGCAATGACAAGTGAATTAAGGTATTCGCGTAATATGCGTAGAATGGAGAAATATAAAAAAGAGACCGATAATGCTGAAATATTAGTTTTTTTGTATTCTATGATGGAAGCGCGTAGCAGTTACCTTGAAGCTGCATTTGATGAAATGCGAATAAGATTTGGTTCAATTACGGGGTATTTAACTAAAGCGTTGAAAATAACAGAAAGTGAAAGAGAAAAAATAAAACAAAATTATTTATATTAAAAAAAATTAACCCAGTATTAAACTGGGTTAATCTAATTTATACTATGTAAATTACATTTTAGTAGTAAATGTACGAGCAATAACGTCACGTTGTTGTTCAGCAGTTAGTGAGTTAAAACGAACTGCATAACCAGAAACACGAATTGTTAATTGTGGGTATTTTTCTGGATGTTGTACTGCATCTTCTAATGTTTCACGACGAAGTACGTTTACATTTAAATGTTGACCACCTTCAACTTTAATTGTTGGTGCTACATCTAATGGAACTTCACGATATTCGAATTGACCAAGTTCCGCAGTTGGGACGATTTGATCTTCTTTGTAAACTGATTTAGCAGCAACACAACGAGCTTCTTTTGTTGAATCATCTAATAACCAGAAAGAGTTAAGTAGTGCAGCATTGTCAGCTTTAGTAATTTGGATACCTGTAATCATTTTTAAATCCTCCTAATGGATCTGGACCTTATTGTCCTAAACTATTTATAAGTAATATAGCACTTTCAAAATTTGATTAAAATCAAAAAAAGCTATTAATCTGATAAGTTTTACCGTTGATTGTGTAGGTTTACCCAATTTTTGCACATAACTTTATATTTATTAATAGGTAATCTTTTATTGTCACTTGCAATTTAAGTGATATTTTGATGATCTTAAACTAAACAAGTTATTTTTATACATCTTTTTATTAGTTGAACACTGATTTACTGTTGAATGAAGAGTACTTTTCTCATCATTGATTATCAGTAGGTTTATTGGTATTTTTAGGTATAATTGATATCATCAATAAATCCAGTGTTGAACTAGATAAAACAATTGTAAAGGTCAAATATGAGTAATCAATTAACATGGAATGATGTTATTGGCTCTGAAAAAGAGAAGCCCTATTTTCAACATATAATGCAGTTTGTGGCAACGCAGCGTGCACAAGGTAAAATTATTTACCCACCCCAGCACGATGTATTTAATGCTTTTCGCTTTACTGCATTTAGTGATATTAAAGTAGTGATCCTAGGGCAGGATCCTTATCATGGCCCAAATCAAGCTCATGGCTTATCTTTTTCTGTATTACCCGGAATCAAACCGCCTCCCTCGTTATTAAATATCTATAAAGAGTTAGCAACTGATATTGAAGGATTCACGATACCTAATCATGGCTATTTAGGCTATTGGGCTACTCAAGGTGTCTTATTACTCAATAACGTATTAACGGTTGAAGCAGGTCAAGCTCACTCTCATGCCAAAATAGGTTGGGAAACCTTTACTGATCATGTTATTGAAGCGATCGATAAGCATTTACAAGGTGTCGTGTTTTTACTTTGGGGCTCTCCGGCGCAAAAAAAAGGTCAATTTATTGATCGTCAAAAACACCATGTGTTAACGGCGGTACACCCATCGCCATTATCGGCTCATCGTGGATTTTTTGGTTGTAAACACTTTTCAAAAGCCAATAATTTTATTTTACAGCATGGTAAAACACCTATCGATTGGCAACCACGATTACCGGAAAAAAGTTAATGAGTAGTAATAAGAAACGCCGTCCTGGTTTACAGGAAATTGCTAATTTAGTTGGGATCAGCAAAATGACAGTAAGTCGCTTTTTGCGAGATCCTAAGCTTGTATCTGAATCACTTCAAGTACAAATATCATCAGCTATTGATAAGCTCGGGTATATTCCTAACAAAGCTCCTGATATGTTATCAAATGCCAAAAGTCATGCTATTGGAGTTGTATTTCCCTCGTTAACTAACCAAGTTTTTGCTGATATTTTAAAAGGTATTGAGATGGTTTCCGATGTGCAAGGTTATCAAACCATGATCACTCACACCGGATATAACGCTGATAAAGAAGAGTTACGAGTCCGTTCTTTGCTGTCTTATAATATTGATGGATTAATTTTGACTGAAAGGATACATAATCCAGCTACCTTAAAGATGATTGAAATTTCAGGTGTCCCAGTAGTGGAAATTATGGACAGCGTGTCGCCTTGCATTGATATGGCGGTTGGATTTGATAATTTTACGGCTACAAAAAATATGATTCATCGCATGATAAATAAAGGACGACGCCACATAGTCTATTTTAGTGCAAGACAAGATCAACGTAGTATCATTCGGCAACAAGGTTATGAAAAAGCCATGCAAGAGGCAGGATTAACGCCTAAAACATTAGCTACTAAAGAAGCCTCATCTTATGATTTAGGGGCGAGATTTTTACACCAGATATTAAAAGAATATCCATGTGTTGATGGTATTTTTAGTACCAATGATGATTTGGCTTTAGGTGTATTACTTGAATGTCAGCGTATTGGTATTGAAATACCTAAACAAATAGCGATTGTTGGTTTTCATGGACATAAAATTGGCCAGTATATGAATCCTAAATTAGCTTCCATTCATACGCCAAGAATTGAAATGGGAAAAATTGCTACGGAATTACTCTTGAAACGTATAAATGGTGAAAATATTGCTGAAAAGGTCATCGATTTACCTGTTGAATATCTTGATGGTGAAAGTTTGTAATTAATTTTAAAATATTTTCTAAAATTTATATCATTATCACATTATTGATTAGGTTGGGATGGATTTCAGGTTTTCATGATTTGATATCTATGCTAAAATCGCCTCTCAGTGGTTATTTACACCTACTAATTAGATCATCAAAGAATAACACTGAGGCCCCCATGAAAATTGTTGAAGTAAAACACCCTCTAGTTCGCCATAAAATTGGCTTAATGCGTGAACACGATATTAGCACAAAAGATTTCCGAAACCTTGCCAGTGAAGTTGGTAGTTTATTAACTTATGAAGCAACCGCTAACTTACCAACAGAAACCGTAACCATTGAAGGTTGGTGTGGCCCTGTGCAAGTAGAACGTATTAAAGGTAAAAAAATTACTGTTGTTCCTATTCTACGTGCTGGTTTAGGTATGATGGATGGCGTATTAGAACACATACCTAGTGCAAGAATCAGTGTTGTTGGTTTTTATCGTAACGAAGAAACACTTGAACCGGTTCCTTATTTCCAAAAACTCACTTCAGATATCGAAGAACGAATGGCGTTAGTTGTTGATCCAATGCTAGCAACCGGTGGTTCAATGGTAGCAACTATTGATCTACTTAAAAAAGCAGGCTGTAAAAATATCAAAGTGTTAGTTTTAGTTGCTGCGCCAGAAGGTATCAAAGTATTAGAACAAGCTCATCCTGATGTTGAACTTTATACGGCATCAATTGATGAACGTCTAAATGATAAAGGCTATATTTTACCTGGGCTAGGTGATGCCGGAGACAAAATATTTGGTACTAAATAAAATCTCAATTTTTAGACCGGTTTATCCGGTTTTTTTATGTCTGCTATTTAATAATTAATTTGCTATTAGCAAAAAGAAGTTTAAGAAGAGAGGAAAACGTGGTTAAAATCAATAATGATGAAATTAAAAAGGATACTTCACCATCAAAACCAGCCTGGCAAGATATTTTTACTGGTGCTCAAATGCTGTTTGTCGCTTTTGGTGCTTTAGTCTTAGTGCCACTGTTAACTGGTTTAAATCCAAATGTAGCATTGTTTACTGCCGGTGTCGGTACATTGTTATTTCAACTTGCAACCAAAAATAAAGTACCGGTATTTTTAGCCTCTTCTTTTGCTTTTATTGCTCCAATTTCTTTTGGTGTAGCTCAATGGGGAATACCGGCAACTTTAGGTGGATTGGTTGCCGCTGGTTTGGTATTTATGTTTTTTGCTTTTCTGGTCAAAATTAATGGTAACAATGTTATCGATCGGATTTTACCACCGGTGGTGACCGGGCCAATTATTATGGTGATTGGTTTATCATTAGCTCCCGTTGCAGTTAATATGGCTATGGGTAAAGATAGTGGACTTCAAGCCGAAAACTATCAACTTATTATTATTTCCATGGCTTCTTTGTTAACCACTTTAATTGTTGCTATCTGGGCAAAAGGCTTTTTTAGATTGGTTCCGATTATTGCCGGTATTGTGGTTGGATATGCTCTTTCATGTGCTTTTGGTATTGTCAATTTTCAACCGGTTATTGATGCCCCATGGTTTAAAGTACCTGATTTCACATTTCCCGAGTTTCAGTGGCAAGCTATTTTATATATGATTCCTATTGTCATTGCTCCAACTATTGAGCATGTGGGGGATATTATGGCAATCGGTGCTGTAACAGGTAAAGATTATACTCGTGAACCTGGTTTACAACGGACATTGTTGGGTGATGGATTGGCTACTACAACAGCAGGATTTTTTGGTGGGCCACCATGTATTACTTATGCTGAAGTTATTGGTGCGGTAACATTAACCCGCAATTTCAAAACACAAGTAATGACATGGGCAGCAATCTGGGCAATCTTAATGTCTTTCATTGGTAAAATAGGGGCATTTTTAAGCTCAATTCCAACTGTCGTAATGGGTGGAATCATGGTGCTGTTATTTGGTTCAATTGCTTCGGTTGGTATTAATATTTTAGTTAAACATAAAGTTGATCTTTCTGTATCACGGAATATGTGTATCGTCTCGTTAGTACTAGTATTTGGTATTGGTGGCATGATCTTCGATTTTGGTTCTTATGCATTACAAGGTATTAGTTTATGTGGGATTTTAGCCATTGTGTTAAATTTAATCTTACCGCAACAAACTAAAACCAATAACTAAGATAAACATTCTCGCCGTTAATTATAAAATCGATTAACGGCTAATCATATTTCCTTTTTTTACTACTCTATAAGATCTCTACGTTTTACTTAATAAATAATTATTTTAGTCAGCAAGTACTAACTTTTATAAAAAATATTAAGAGTACATTGATCAAATTCTAATTTTAAGCGTTAGGATTAACTTAATAACTATTATTTTTGCATAATAAAATAGATTTGATTTACCGTATGTTGTTTACAAACGTAAGTGAGTAATAACTTCCAAATAGTAAAGCTATTTTAAAAAAATTGAGGAAAGGGGTTTTTGAAATATAAAAAACTCACTTATTTCTCAATAAGTGAGTTTGGTTTAATAGTAAGTAACAACCGTTATTTAATTGGACGCATTGTTGGGAATAAAATGACATCACGAATAGTATGACTATTGGTAAATAACATTACAGTTCTGTCAATACCGATCCCTAGGCCTGCAGTTGGTGGTAAACCATGTTCTAATGCAGTAATGTAATCTTCATCATAGAACATTGCTTCGTCATCACCAGCATCTTTTTGTGATACTTGATCGGCAAAACGTTGCGCCTGATCTTCTGCATCATTAAGTTCTGAGAAACCATTACCAATTTCTCGTCCACCGATGAAAAATTCAAAGCGGTCAGTGACAAATGGGTTTTCATCATTACGACGAGCCAGTGGTGATACTTCAGCTGGATATTCGGTGATAAAAGTTGGTTGTATTAAGTTAGCTTCAGCAACTTCTTCGAAAATTTCAGTTACAACTCGACCTAATCCCCAACCTTTTTCTACTTTGATACCCACATCTTTGGCAATTGCACATGCTTTATCAAAATCATCTAAATCGGCATTATTCGTTTCTGGACGATAATGACAAATTGCTTCACGCATCGTCATTTTGATAAATGGTTTTCCAAAATCAAAAGAATGTTCGCCATACTGTACAACTGCATCACCCGTTACTGCGATAGCTAAACGGCGGAATAATGCTTCGGTTAATACAATCAGGTCTTTATAATCGGCATAAGCCATATACATTTCCATCATTGTAAATTCTGGATTATGTCGTGGTGATACCCCTTCATTACGGAAGTTACGATTGATTTCAAATACTCGTTCAAATCCACCAACAACTAAACGTTTTAAGTAAAGTTCTGGCGCAATCCGTAAGTACATATCTAAATCTAGCGCATTATGATGAGTGATAAATGGTTTTGCTGAAGCTCCTCCAGGAATCACTTGCATCATTGGTGTTTCAACTTCCATAAAGTGGTTTTCAAGCATAAAGTTGCGAATTTCAGTCACCACTTTTGA
Organism: Gilliamella sp. M0320; assembly: GCF_016101635.1. Lineage (NCBI taxonomy): Bacteria > Pseudomonadati > Pseudomonadota > Gammaproteobacteria > Orbales > Orbaceae > Gilliamella > Gilliamella sp. M0320. The sequence goes on along the minus strand of NZ_JACFQD010000004.1, from coordinate 203,517 downwards.
ACGAGCAATAAAGGTATCGCGTGATTGTTGATTAGTAATTAAATCAAGATAACGTTGACGATAACGCATTTCTTGATCGGCTAAGCCATGGAACTTATCTGGTAATGGACGTAGTGCTTTTGTTAATAAGCGAATTTCTTGACAATGGATTGAAAGCTCACCAGTTTTGGTTTTGAATAAATAACCTTTAGCACCAACAATATCACCAAGATCCCATTTTTTAAATTGTTCGTTATAGTAATTTTCTGGTAGATCATCACGAGTGACATAAAGTTGGATTTGTCCAGTTACATCTTGTAGTGATACAAATGATGCTTTTCCCATAATACGGCGCATCATCATGCGACCAGCAACAGTAACGATAATTTTATTTTCGATTAGCTCTTCGTTAGTTTTATCATCATACAATTTATGAAGTTCGCTTGAGATTGCGTCACGACGAAAATCGTTTGGGAAAGCAATACCTTGTTCGCGAATTGCAGCTAGCTTTTCACGACGTATTGTAAGCTCGTTGTTTAACTCTTCAATATGGTTTTGTTGCTCTTGCTGTGTTGACATAATATTACCTTTTATTTATCACCAAACAGGGTTATAAACCTGCTTTTAAGCTTTCTTCAATAAATTGATCTAAATCACCGTCTAAAACGGCTTGAGTATTACGGGTTTCGACGCCGGTACGTAAATCTTTAATTCTTGAGTCGTCAAGTACATATGAACGGATTTGACTACCCCAACCAATATCGGATTTATTTTCTTCCATCTGCTGTTTTTCGGCATTCTTTTTCTGCATTTCCAGCTCATAAAGTTTTGCTTTGAGCTGCTTCATCGCTTGATCTTTATTACTATGTTGAGAGCGATTGTTTTGACATTGAGTCACAATCCCTGTTGGCACATGGGTAATACGAACAGCAGATTCGGTTTTATTAACATGCTGACCACCAGCACCAGATGCGCGATAAACATCAATACGTAGATCGGCAGGGTTGATATCAATATCAATATTATCATCAATTTCTGGATAGACAAATACTGATGCAAATGATGTATGACGTCGGTTACCTGAATCAAATGGACTTTTACGAACTAAGCGATGAACGCCAGTTTCGGTACGTAACCAACCATAAGCATAATCACCAGATACCTTAATAGTGGCTGATTTTATGCCGGCTACATCACCATCTGATACTTCCATCACTTCGGTACTAAATCCTTTTGATTCAGCCCAACGGAGATACATTCTAAGTAGCATTTCCGCCCAATCTTGTGCTTCAGTGCCACCAGATCCAGATTGGATATCTAAATAACAATCAGCACTATCATAATCACCTGAGAACATTCGACGGAACTCGAGACTTGCTAGTTTTTTTTCTAATTGTTCTAGTTCTAGACTTGCTTCATCGAAAGTATCTTGATCTTCAGCTTCAACAGCAAGTTCAAGTAAGCCTTCAACATCGTCAAGTCCTTGATCTAATGAATTAATGGTATTGATGATCTCTTCAAGCATTACTCGTTCTTTACCTAATGCTTGTGCTTTTTCTGGAGCTGCCCAAACTTCCGATTGTTCTAATTCAGCATTGACTTCCTCAAGACGTTCTTTCTTGAGATCGTAGTCAAAGATACCCCCGAATCACATCTGTTCGCTCGGTTAATTCGGCTATTTTCGATTTGATAGGATTAATTTCAAACATATTATGCTGTTTTGTTGATTTTTAAGTTTTTTAATTAATCCTACATTGTAACGGATTTAAGTATAACTTAGCAATTACCAATTTGTTCACATCATTGATAATAATGTAAATGAATAATAAATAAAAAATGACGCGTATTGCGTCATTTTATAATGTGATATTTTTAAATGAGCTTATTTTTTCGCTTCTGCGTATAATTCAGCTACTTTATCCCAGTTAATAACATTCCAAAATGCACCGATGTAATCAGCACGACGGTTTTGATATTTTAAATAATAAGCGTGTTCCCAAACGTCAAGCGCTAAAATTGGTGTGCCAGAAACGCCTGAGAATTTTTCACCCATAATTGGGGAATCTTGATTAGCAGTTGAAACCACTTCTAGCTTATCATTTTTCAATACTAACCATGCCCAACCAGAACCAAAACGCGTTGCCGCAGCAGCTGAGAATTTTTCTTTAAATGCATCAACTGAACCAAAGTCTTTTTCAATATCAGCTTTAAGTTCACCTTTAAGTTCAGTTCCAACTCTTAATAATTCCCAGAATAGGGTGTGGTTAACATGACCACCAACATTATTTTTAACACCAGTAACTTTGTCTGCAGGTACTTTGTCTAGATTTTTTAGTAATGTTTCAGGGCAAAAGTCTTTAACTTCGGTAGGTAGAGATTCTAATAATGCATTAGCATTATTTACATAAGTTTGATGATGTTTGTCATGATGAAGATGCATTGTTTCAGTATCGATATAAGGCTCTAAAGCATCATAAGCGTAAGGTAAAGGGGGTAATGTATAAGCCATGAAATTGCTCCTTTCATTTATTAAGTATTTTTAACTTATTTATACCATCGAGTATACGGTCTATCTATATATCCCACAAACTATTGTTTAGATAGCTTATGACTATCTAATTTAATATCATTGCTGTATGATTTTTATACTTCGTTTGGTTGTGTTAAATAAGGTGTATACATCATAATTGCATGATTTTCACTAATGAGTTTTTCCTCTATTTGATTATCGAGCAAATGGGTTTTTCGTTGCCATATCTTATTGTGTCTAGTGTATCCGCCCCACCATTGTTGTTCAATAACGTGATCGGTTTCGAATATTTCATAGTGATAAGATAACGGTGTATTGGCAAGTAGTTCACCATGTAAATATTCATCATCTAACCAAAGATTAAGTCGGTAGGTTGTATTGGTTTTATTGAGTAATTGTAAATCGATATAGTTATAAGCAAGTGTTGCACCACAAGCAAATGGAATAGTACGATTAACATCCGGAAAAACATCAAAACTATGACGCCACCGTTCAATAATGGTTAAATCTGAATGTAATACCATCCAGTAAATCAAATTGCCAAGTTGGCATAAACCACCACCGATATCTTTGCCGACTTGGCCATTATGTAATGAGAGACCTTCTAAAAAGCCGCGTTTCTTAGATGGCCGACCAACTTTTTGCCAAATTGAAAATCGTTGATTGGGCTTAATTATCGAACCGTCGAGCTGTTCAATTGCTAAGCGCAGGTTAGTGATTTTGTTATATTGCAAATACATATCAACATCTTTCAGCTGTCTTAACAATACCGATTGATGTTTTTTATGAGAATAGCAGCAAGTATTATTATTCTTATCAATTACGCTATAGGCGTGACGGTTGCGCCACCAATCTAGTTTACGTTTGAGAATAAAATACTCCTTACCTAATTTTAATCTTAAATTACTGCGTTTTTTAGGTTTATCTACAATAGTCTTTTGCATACAACAACAGCCCTAACCACTGAATTGCTTATTTTTCTATAGTTGATAAATAATTAAGGCTTAATTTATCTAGAAAGCCAAACAGTTTTTGATTCATTTCAGAATAATCATGCGAACGAAGTTGGCTAGGTGTATCAACAAAACGATATTTTGCCGCTTGATTAAGATCACTTTCAGAGTGAGCAATTAGCTGTTCAACAACTTCTGGAGTTAACTCCATATGGCATTGAAAACCATATACTAAAGGACCATAAGCAATGATTTGCCGTGGGCAGCCTTCACTATAAGCAATAATTTGTGCTGCTTGGGTTAAACCAGGCATGTCATTGTGCCAATGGCCGACAGCTAAACTATTGCCAAAATCAGTAAATAAAGGATTATTTTTACCCATTTCAGTTAAGGTAATAGGGAACTTACCGATTTCCTTTTCCGGGCTATGTCCATGTGGGGCACCTAATGCTTCACCAATTAATTGTGAACCAAGACAGACGCCAAGTACGATTTTTTTTGAGTTGATAGCCGATAATATTACTGCTTGTTCCGCTAGTGAGTCAAAATGCGGGCACTCTTGTTTGGTTGTTGCTGGTGATTGTGGGCCACCCATAATAATCAACATATCAATATTATCGACATTGTTGGGAAGAGATTCACCAAGATAAACACGAGAATAACTAATGGTATAATGATGTTCTTTAGCCCATTGCTCATAAGCTCCAGGAGCTTCGAAATCTTCATGAATAATAAAATGCAAATGCATTGGTAAATCTCCTTTAACCTAACTATTATCGTTCAGAGTACTCAATTGCTATTAGATATGAATATGGAAAATTAAGCGCAATAATTATTATGAATCTTTTATTAAGAAAGACAATAGCAAAGATATTAGTAGGCGATGAACGAATGAGTTATAGAACAGAGAATAATAGGCATAAAAAAATCTGCTTGAGCAGATTTCAACTTTCGGAAAGTTGGCTCCTCCAACAGGACTTGAACCTGTGACATACGGATTAACAGTCCGCCGTTCTACCGACTGAACTATGGAGGAACCGAAATGTAGCGCGCATATTATATATTTAATGACGCTATGTCAATAGTTAAATTGTTTAAAATGCGTTTTTTGTACCAGATTATCTCGATTATTATGCTTCAAATATTTGGATTGTCTTGAATAATGTCTTTTGTCTGAGTAGTTGTTGTGGATGTGATCCTAGTTCTCCTTCAGGGATCGTTTGATTTAATGCTTGATAATATTTGATCCAATAAGGCAGAATTTGGCCTGTGGCTAAATCGCTAAAGTTCATAGGATAACGTTGAAAATAATCTTCACCAGATGGGTACTTGAAGGCATAAGTAATCAGTTCACTACAGTAAAACCCTTTATCATCTTCGCGAAAACTATGGTTATAAGGCAATCCTAGACAGGTTTGTACTCGCATTAATGCGTTTTTAATGACGGAATCATTAAAAATGGTTGCGACTAAATTATATTGAGCGCTAGCTAAAAAGTTGTTAAGGGGCTGTTGGATTACCCCATGTTTTTGAGTTGCTTCAATGACGATATTATTGCCAATATATAAACCAACATGGCTTATCTGATTGATTATCTCATCCGAGCTAAGCTGTGAACCAGAATGCGTAATCGCTTTATTAAATTCGCTTTCTTCATGCTGGGATTGAAAAATAATATCGCCAGATTGCATTTTTATTGATGTTTTTTCGCGTGATGACGCCATAATGAAAACATGACACAAGTTGCGATGATAAATTTAAGTGCATCAACACCAACAAAAGGTAAATAACCTACTTGTATCGCTTCGCTAAGGGAAATATGTAAATACCCCATTAAATAGACCACACCAAAGACAAATAATAATTGGTGAGCACAAGCAAAGGCAACTAAGCCTAACAGAAAACGACGATCGTAACCTTTTTCTGCTGCATATCCAGCTAAATAAGCACTAAATACATAACCATATAAATAACCAGCAGAAGGAGATGCAAGCGCCATAATGCCACCGCTACCATTGGCGAATAGTGGTAATCCTAATGCACCTAAAAATAAGTATTGAAGAATTGCTAGAGCACCTAATTTACGCCCCAAACAAGCTCCGATCAGAAGCACGCCTAATGATTGTAGACTGAATGGTACCGGATAGGTTGGAATACTGATATTTGCGGCAACACCTAGCAGCAATGCGGCACAAGTTACTGCGCACAACTTACGTTGCCAAGAGGATAAGTTAAACAGTGTATTAATATAAGTTGGATAGTACGATGTTAATTGTTGTTTCATTATTTTCTACCATTAAAAGCTAAATAGTAGTGCCATAATAATACAAAAACAAAGTATGTAAACTATTTTTTTATAAAATAGTTTACATTTGTTGGGGGAATTTTGTTTTAAACTAAATTTGTTTTAAACTAAAAAAGGATTTGTCATTCGTTCATTGCCAAAGCTCGACATCGGACCATGGCCGGGAACAAAGATAAAATCATCACCAAGCGGAAATAGTTTATTTGTGATAGAGGAAATTAAATCAGTATGATTTCCTCGAGGAAAGTCGGTTCGCCCAATACTGCTTTTGAATAATACGTCACCAACAAAAGCAATTTTATCTTTAGCATTAATAAATACGATATGACCGGGAGTGTGGCCGGGACAGAATAGAATATCTAAAGTGATATTGCCGACTTTCACTTGTTCACCTTCCTTTAACCAACGATCGGGTAAAAAGCTGTCAATATATGGAAACCCGAATTGTATGCATTGTTGTGGTAAGTTTGACAATAAAAATTCATCTTCTTGGCTAGGACCAAGGATCTCAACATTATAATGTTTCGCTAATTCAATCGCTGCGCCAACATGATCTAAATGGCCATGAGTTAGGAGTATTTGTTTGATGTTAACACCAAGCTTTTCAACCGCTTTTTTAAGTAGTTCTGCTTCGCCACCCGGATCGATAAATGCGGCTTCCTTTGTTTCATCACACCAAATAATGCTACAGTTTTCCTGAAAATGGGTAACTGGAATGATTTGATACTGAAACATAGTGTTTTCTCCTTGTTGCTTAGTGCCGAGACGTTAAATTTTGCCCATCTTCTTTGTTTAATTGCGCAAAGATTATGCTTGATAGCATAGTTACGATGCCTAGTATAACAAAGGTTAATTGAAATGCGTGAATAGTAGTTGTTGAATTGCTGAATAATCTTACTAATACCGCACCAAAACCAGTACCAAAGCTAATGGCTAATTGCTGATTAACCGCCATTAAACTATTACCACTGCTGGTGCTTTCACCTTGTAAATTAGCTAATGTTATACTATTCATTGAGGTAAATTGCATTGAATTGATTCCGCCAATGCAAAATAGCAAAATGCCTAATATTACTAATGGTGTCGCTAAGTTTATTAATGACATTAAAAGAATCAAAATTCCAGCTAAGATGGTATTAGCAACCAATACAAAACGGTAACCTAAACGAGCAAGAATCCGCGTAATAAAAAATCTGGTACAAATTGAAGCAATAGCCATGGGGACTAACATCATGCCAGCAAAAATTGCTGAATAACCAAAGCCAACTTGTAGAAATAGTGGAATAAGGAAAGGCACGCCAGAAATGCCCAATCGACAGACTAAATTACCGATAATACCAATTTTAAACGTCCGGATATTAAATAATGATAGTGGAAATAGTGGCCCAGATTTTTTTTGCGCATAGGTTCGATAAATAAATAAAAAAATCAGACTGATGATGGCAAGCGTTATTGGTAAATAATATTGTTGACCTTGATTTAAACATTCGACACTAAGGGTGGCACTGATAAAAGTAATAACGATAAAAAGAAAACCAAAGAAATCAAAAGGCATATGTTTGCCTTTAATGTTAGGCATATACTTTAAGCTAATAAATACCCCTAAAATCCCAATTGGCAAGTTAATCAAAAATACCCAATGCCAACTCACCATATCGACTAGATAACCGCCTAAAACTGGCCCTAGTACTGGTCCGATTAATCCTGGAATTGTTGCGGTATTTAATGCCGCTAAAAACTCGTTACGTTTAAATGCTTTAATCAAAACTAAGCGAGAAACCGGTACCATCATTGAACCACCAATACCTTGGATTACCCTAGATATATCTAAGAATATTAGGGAATTGGATAAAGCACACAGTAGTGATCCTAATGTAAAAAGCGATACGGCCATAACGAAGATGTTTTTAGTACCAAATTTATCAGATAAATAGCCACTTACCGGGATAAACAGCGCCAAAGTTAACGCATAACAGATTACCGCTGATTGCATATTTAATGGTGATTCATTGAGATCTTTAGCCATAGTTGGCAAAGCAGTATTTAGAATTGAGGTATCGAGTGATTGCATAAAAAAAGCAAATGCAGCAATCCAAGGTAATATACGATAGACAAAAGGTGGTAACTGTAGTTCGCTATTCATTTGTTCAGCCTAAAATTGATTGATATGCTGGAAGCAGAGGAGTTTTATTAACCCTAAGATTATACTCTCTTACTCATCGGGTATGATTGAGTAAGAGAGCTAATGAATGCTATTTTACAATATGCTCTGTTAATTGCTGGATTTTTTCTTATTTTTAACGGGTTTTCCTTGCCAATAACCAGCCAATAGTGAGCCAGAAATATTGTGCCAAACAGAAAAGACCGCAGCAGGTAGTGCCGATAATGCTGAAAAGTAGGTTGTACCTAATGTTGCAGCTAATGCTGAGTTTTGCATGCCTACTTCTAAAGACATAGTTCGACAAGTGGACTCGTCAAAACCAAATAAACGACCGCCCCAATAGCCACCTAGTAAACCAACACCATTATGAATAATAACGGCAAAGATAACGGTTATACCTACTTGAGTAATGAGAGCATGGCTACCGGCAACAACAATACAAATAATTAATAAAATACAAAGCATTGACAACAGTGGTAAGAATCGTTCACATTTTCTTACCACAGGATATAAAAAATGGTGGACAATTAAACCTAAAATAATAGGGACGAGCACAATTTGGACAATATGTACCAACATATCCCAAACCGGAACTTCAACGGTAGTACCAACTAACAATAATGTCAGTAATGGGGTGACTACAACGCCAACCAGTGTTGATACCGATGAAATAGTAACTGATAATGCTACATCACCTTTAGCTAGATAAATCATTACATTAGAGGCGGTACCACTAGCAACGCTCCCTACAAGAACCATGCCGACTAATAGCTCTGGCCGCATAGTGAATAATTTAGATAAGATTAACGCAGTCACTGGCATTACAATATAATGCAGTAAAGTACAAATTATGACTGCTTTCGGTTTGGTGACGACGCGTTTAAAATCATCAATACTTAACGTTACCCCCATGGTAAACATGACAAACATTAATAATTGTGATGTATGTGGTCGCACAGGTAGGAAGGTATCAGGTGAAAAATAGGCAGCTAGTGCACAAAGAATTGCCCATAATGGAAATAATCGAGTTAATGAAATAATGGATTGTACAAAAAGTTGACTATAGCGCTGCGACATAAAATATCACCTTTTGTTGATAAATCATTAATAATTAAATGGTTATCTTTTAAACGGATTTGTAATTTCCATTCTATTAATTCTACTAAATAGCGTCAAGGTATTTGTTAAGATAGTGTTAATTATTTGTGAAGGCGGTTCTGTTCGCAATTGACTAAGAATATTAAAGATATCGACAATGTTTTCGGGACGATTTATTTGTCCTTGGCGACCGCTTAACGGCATATCAGGTGCATCAGTTTCCAACACTAAACTTTCCAGCGGTATTTTTGCAATGGTTTGGCGAGTTTTATTGGCTCTGGTATAACTTATTACCCCACCAACACCAATATAATAGCCTAATTTAATAAATTGCAATGCCTGTTGATAACTACCTGAAAAGCCATGGATCACCCCTCGACATGGCAAATTAGCTTGATGTAATTCATGATAGATAATGTCGTGTGTTTTGCGTGAATGGATTAAAACGGGTAGATCATAGCGCTTGGCTAATACTAATTGAGCTCGAAAAAAATCTAGTTGCTGTTGCCAATCAACAGATTGGTCATAACGGTCTAAGCCAATTTCACCAATGGCAACTAATTTTGTTGGGTGAGTACTAACTATATCTGATAGTTGTTCAAGATCAGCCGATGAGTGTTGATAGATAGGGTGTAAACCGAGTGCTGCATAAAGTTCACTATATTGCTCAGTGAGTTGTAATATTTGATTAAAATGTGCTGCTGATACAGCAGGAATAATTAAGCTATTAATTTTAGCTTGGCGAATATTATTGATTGAATTATCGAGATCGGTAACAAAAGCAGGAAAATTGAAATGGCAATGCGTATCGATAAACATAGTGCCTCCTATTCTTCGACTTGATGTAATAATATCGGCAATAAATATCGCTGAGCAAACTGTATTATTTGTTCAATTAGATTATCGGTTAATTCGGGATAAAGCCTTGCGTAATAACTATCACATTCTGCGGTAAGAAATTGGCCCCCTTGCCAAGTGGTTAATAATTTGCTTATTGCTTTTTCATTGGGTTCAATTTGTTCAGTTTTTGGATTATATGCAGCAAGTAGCCAGCTCCATGCGCTTTGTAATGGCATTAATAGTGGTTGGTTGACACCTTGTATAAAACCTTCAACGAGTTCTGTTAACAGCGTTAACGCTTGTGAGGCATCAATGTGTAAAAATCGCCATTGGTTGTCTTCTCGGCCATATAAGCGACTTTGGCTGTCGGTTTTATCCCAATTCAAAATACAAAAAATTAAGTGATCAATCCATAATGAAATACCATCACGAATCGAAAGCTTAGCTGGGCGCCAAGTTAAAATACCATCTGCTTGAATATGGGTTAGCCAACCTTGTAATTGATAATGTTGTTCATCTATCGAAATAGTTAAATTTACCTCTAAGGTTGATGGATTAGTTCTCTCTTCAATGATTTTATTGGCTAAAGGTTGCAGAGCTTCACACAGCTCATCATAAATAATTTCACCAAAGGCACCATCTGGTAATTCACCAGTTAGCTTAAGCCGTTGGTAAAAGTTATCACAACCTTGTGAATCTTTAGCAATCATTTCATTTAAAATTTGTAGATTAAGTTGATAGCGTTTTAAGTTATCTAGGCTAAAGTTTTCAGCATCGGGCAAGGTGTCATCTAAATAATTGACGTAAAAATTAAAGCGTTTTTGTAAGAAAAACCGAATAGAGTGTTGATAAAAACGTTTTAATTCATCTAGATTAATATTATCCACAATGACTTTGCTAATACCGCTGATAAATGATTGGTTTTCTCCCGCTTTTAATGCGGCAGGTAACCATTCATCAGCATAACTTTTAGGTTCATTTAAGAAATTTTGTGGATTAAATGGTGTGCGAGTATGCAACGTTCTTAAATTATCAATTAAAGGCGTGTTTTTATCTGAATCTTTATCAGTAGCATCATGATAATACTGCACAATATAATCCCAAAGCTCATCGACTAATACTGACGGATAACGTTCGCTATCATCTTTCATATCTCGACCGATATAACTGATATAGAGTTGATCTTGTGCAGATAAAATAGCTTCTAAAAACAGATAACGGTCATCAATACGTCGACTACGATCACCTCGACGAGGGTTTTGAGCAATTAAGTCAAAATCTAAAGGTAAAGATGTTCTTGGATAATCACCATCATTCATACCTAACAAGCAAACCAATTTAAACGGAATCGAGCGCATAGGCATCATGGTACAAAAGTTTATTTTACCAACTAAGAATCGATGGGCTAAATGATTTTGTTCCAAGCGTGATTGCATTGCATCATGTAAAATAGTTATCGAGATGTTGTCGGTAAAATTGGCATTTAAACCACTGCTGATCAGCTTTTGCCACTCTTCTTGGATCATTAGCAAAATTGATTCACGTGAGTCATTACTAACAAAAAAATCATTAATCAGTTCAATACAGCAGCCTTGCCATTCTGTTAATGGCTTATCTTCACTGAGAATGGTTAACCATTTACGCACCGATTTTATAAATTCTGCTAACTGACCAATTAATTCAGCATCTAAGCCGGTAGCACCATCATAAGCTAATATCTGTTGCCAACCACCTTGTTCGCTATTCATGGTATAACCAAGTAATAATCGTTCAAGACCAAAGAGCCAGCTGTGAGCATTTTCTAGACCAAAACGAATGCCTGATTCAATAATCCAAGTATGTAATAAAGTTAGTTGTGACTCACTTATGGCAAACTTTTCAGCAATGGCTGGAATTTCAAGTAGATTAAATAACTCTTCAGCGGTAAAGCGGCTTTCGGTAAAGTTTAATATAGCAAAAAATCCTTGCACCATTGGATCAATGTTACGCGCTTTTTGATCGGAAATTGTGAATGGTAAATAGCGTTGTCCTTCAGCGTTACCGAATACTGACCGAATATAGGGTACATATTTATCAATATCTGAAACCATGATAATACAATCACGTAATTCGAGTGTTGGATCGGCATCAAATGCAGATAATAGATAATCATAAAGTACTTCGACCTCGCGCTGTTCACTATGGCAAGCGTGGAAGGTTACGGATCTATCTGTTTTCTTTATCGGCGCTTTTACATCACTGGTTTGATAAAGTTCTAAAATATCTTGCTGAATTGAATCTAATAAACATTTTCGCTCATGATCGACAAAAATATCAATATCTTGTTTATTATTGAATTCCTGCAATAAAAATAGGTTATCTCGTCCTAATTTACCCCAAGATGTTAATAATGGGTTAGGAATATTATTAGGTGTATTTTGGATCTCTGATAGCTGTTTTTCTACAATATCGCCCCAGTACCATTTGCAAGGATTGTTAAACATTAAATGGACATCAATGTGTTGACCAAGTGCTGATAATAATGACAAATAAATTGGCGGTAGTGAGGTAATACCAAAAATATAGACTCGTTTCGGTAATGATTTTAATCTTGTGCGATCGAAATCATTATCTAACAAAATGTCCAACATTTGCTGATAGATATTGGCACGATGATAAGGTTGACTAATTGCAATTAGTTGTCGCCATAATTCAGATTGCCAGATTTCATCTGGATGATGATTTAGTTCAGCTACCGTTTGCTTGTTTTCCCATTTGGCTAACCAGTCAGGGCGATAAACTAAATATTGGTCAAATAATTGTGCGATTCGGGTCGCTAGTTGATACTGTTTTCGTTCTTCTTTATCAATATTAAGATAATGTTTAATGGTATCAAATTCAGGTCGCTCGATTATTTTTGGTAATAGATAATACAAACGCCAAGTCATTGATTCGATATTATAACTATTTTCCAGAGGTGAATTAGGTAACAGAGTTTGGTATAACTGCCAAATAAATTGGCTTGGAAAGAGAAAATCAACATTAGCAACAATCCCTAGATCATTGGCTAATTCAATTTGTAACCATTGTGCCATACCTTGGCTTTGCACCATAACCATATCAGGCATAAAAACCTGTTCTAGCGGATCTCTGCGCATTAATTCGCTAACGAGTGATTTTAGTAAATCGACTTGATTTGAATGATAAATGGTGAACATAGTTACATTAATATTAATAGAATTAATCAGATTATCGCTGATTGCTATTAATAAATCTAGCCATGTTTAAATAGTAACTTTTTATAACTAAATAACTATATAAAATACCAATGGTTTATAAAAATTTTGAGGAAAGGGGTTTTTTAGAGGTAAAAATTGTGTCTTTTAGATAGTGATAGTTCAAATAGTCGTTCAGCAAATAATAAAAAAGGCTACAATTTATTAATTTGTAGCCTTTTATTGCCTAGTTTAGTGATCAATAATCCTTATTGACCTAAACGACGAGTTAATTCTATAACTCGTATTTTTGCTAAGGCTTTTGAAAGTTCAGCAGATGCTTGAGCAAAAGACATATCATCGCTAGGGTGATTAATGTGTTCTTGCGCTTGTCTTACTGCTTCTTGAGCCCTTGCTTCATCCAAGTCTTCACCACGAATGGCGGTGTCAGCTAAGATTGTTACCATGGTTGGTTGTACTTCTAAAATACCGCCAGATAGATAAATAAACTCTTCTTCACCATCGGCTTTAACAATCCCGACCATTCCCGGCTTAATGGTTGTCAGTAACGGAGTGTGACCAGGATAAATTCCAAGTTCACCTTCTCGTCCTGTGACTCTGATTCGCTGAACATCACCTGAAAAAAGGTGAGATTCAGCACTAACAACTTCTAATTGATAGGAAGTTAGTGCCATAATGCTCTCTCCGTTCTATAAATCTCTTAGAGAGATTTCGCTTTCTCAATCGCTTCGTCGATTGAACCAACCATATAAAATGCCTGTTCAGGAATATGATCATAATCACCATTCATGATACCTTTAAAGGCACTGATGGTGTCTTTTAATGGTACGTATTTACCTGGTGAACCAGTGAACACTTCTGCAACGAAGAATGGTTGAGATAAGAAACGTTGAATCTTACGTGCACGAGCAACAGTTAATTTATCATCTTCTGATAATTCATCCATACCAAGAATCGCAATGATATCTTTCAATTCTTGATAACGTTGAAGAATTGACTGTACGCCACGAGCACAATCGTAATGTTCTTGCCCAACAACAAGTGGATCTAACTGACGACTGGTTGAGTCAAGTGGGTCAACCGCTGGGTAGATACCTAATGATGCGATTTGACGACTTAATACGATTGTTGCATCCAAGTGAGCAAAGGTAGTTGCCGGTGACGGGTCAGTTAAGTCATCGGCAGGTACATATACTGCTTGGATTGAGGTAATTGACCCAGTTTTTGTTGAGGTGATACGTTCTTGTAATAACCCCATTTCTTCTGCTAATGTCGGTTGGTAACCTACCGCAGATGGCATACGACCTAATAGTGCAGATACTTCGGTACCGGCTAAGGTATAACGGTAAATATTATCGATAAATAATAGTACGTCTTTACCTTCATCACGGAATTTTTCTGCCATGGTTAAACCAGTTAACGCTACGCGTAAACGGTTTCCTGGTGGCTCATTCATCTGACCATAAACCAATGATACTTTATCAAGTACGTTTGATTCTTTCATTTCATGATAGAAGTCGTTACCTTCACGAGTACGTTCACCTACACCAGTAAATACTGAGTAGCCTGAGTGCTCGATCGCGATGTTACGAATTAATTCCATCATGTTTACGGTTTTACCAACACCAGCACCACCAAATAGACCGACTTTACCACCTTTTGCAAATGGACAAATTAAGTCGATAACTTTGATACCAGTTTCAAGTAATTCTGTTGAGTTAGCCAACTCTTCGTATGTTGGTGCTGCACGGTGAATCGCCCAACGCTCTTCTTCACCAATTGGACCCGCTTTATCAACAGGATCACCAAGTACGTTCATAATACGGCCAAGTGTTTTTGTTCCTACAGGAACTTCAATGCCGTGACCTGTATTTACTACTTTAAGTCCACGTCTTAAACCATCAGATGAGCCCATTGCGATACAACATACAACGCCACCACCTAATTGTTGCTGAACTTCCAGAACTAATTTATCAGTGCCAGTTTCCACTTCTAATGCATCATATACCTTTGGTACTGCATCTTCTGGGAATTCGACATCAACCACCGCACCGATGATCTGGACAATCTTTCCAGTAGCCATTTTTAATCCTCTACGTCTTTTTCTTAACTATAAGCCAATATTTAGCACTAACCTGAAACAGCAGCTGCACCAGATACAATATCAATTAATTCATTTGTGATCGCACCTTGACGGGCTTTGTTATACACAATTTGTAATTCATTAATTAAATTTGCACCGTTATCGGTTGCTGCTTTCATGGCCACCATTCTTGCTGCTTGTTCACTCGCTAAATTGTCAACCACCGCTTGATAGACTTGTGATTCAATATAACGACGTAAAATCACATCTAATAATGATTTTGCATCAGGCTCATAAATATAATCCCATGATGAAGCTTTAAGTTCTTTATCTTCTGAAGCCGGTAATGGTAATAATTGCTGTATTGTTGGCTTTTGCGACATGGTGTTAATAAACTTATTAGTTACAATATATAGTTTATCAATTTTACCGTTGTCATATGCCTCAAGCATTGTTTTTACCGGACCAATTAAATCAGATAAAGTTGGTTCATCACCTAAATTAGTTACTTGGGTTAAGATGTTGGTTTTTACTGAAGAGAAAAACGAAACACCTCGAGAACCAATTAAAGCGACATCTGCTTCAACGCCTTTCTCTTGCCATGCTGACATATCAGCAATAACAGTTTTGAAAAGATTGATATTTAATCCACCACATAAACCACGATCGGTTGAAATGATAAGATAGCCAACTCGCTTAACATCCCTTTCTTCCAGATAAGGATGTTTAGTGCCTATTTGAGCTAACGCTAAATGTCCAATTACTTCACGAATCATTTCAGCGTATGGACGACTAGCCGCCATTCTATCTTGCGTTTTACGCATTTTAGAATTAGCTACCATTTCCATCGCTTTGGTGATTTTTTGCGTACTTTGGATACTGGCAATTTTCGTTCTAATTTCTTTTGCATTAGCCATTTGTTACCTCACCCTTACCAAGTTTGAGTTGATTTAAAGCTTTCAAGCATTGCTTTTAACTTGTTTTCAATCTCATCATTGTAATTGCCTGTTTCGTCGATTTGCTTAACAAAATCGGCATATTGACTATGGGCATAAGCAAGAAGTGCTGTTTCAAATGATAATACTTTTGCAAGTTCAACATCTTCTAAATAACCACGCTCCGCAGCGTAAAGTACAATTGATTGCTCAGCAACAGTCATTGGTGAGTATTGCTTTTGTTTGAGTAATTCAGTTACTTTTTCACCGTGGCTTAATTGGTTTCTTGTTGCTTCATCTAAGTCAGAGGCAAATTGTGAGAATGCTGCTAATTCACGATATTGTGCAAGTGCAGTACGAATACCACCAGATAATTTTTTCATTATCTTAGTTTGCGCAGCACCACCAACACGAGAAACCGAAATACCTGGGTTTACCGCTGGGCGAATACCTGAGTTAAATAAGCTAGTTTCAAGGAAGATCTGACCATCAGTAATCGAAATTACGTTAGTTGGTACGAACGCTGAAACGTCACCTGCTTGGGTTTCGATAATTGGTAATGCAGTTAATGAACCTGTTTTACCTTTTACTTCACCTTTAGTGAATTCCTCAACATAAGCTTCGTTAACCCGAGCTGCACGTTCAAGTAAACGAGAGTGAAGATAGAATACATCACCAGGGTAAGCTTCACGTCCAGGTGGACGACGAAGTAATAATGAAATTTGACGATAAGCAACCGCTTGTTTTGATAAATCATCATAAACAATTAATGCATCTTGACCGCGATCACGGAAGTATTCTCCCATGGCACAACCAGCGTAAGGTGCTAAGTATTGTAATGCTGCAGATTCAGATGCTGATGCCACCACCACAATTGTGTTTTTAAGTGCACCATGCTCTTCAAGTTTACGCACTACGTTAGCAATAGTTGATTGTTTTTGACCGATTGCTACATAGATACATTTAACACCAGAATCACGTTGATTAATAATGGCGTCAATTGCTAATGCGGTTTTACCTGTTTGACGGTCACCGATGATAAGTTCACGTTGACCACGACCAATTGGAATCATTGAGTCAACCGCTTTATAACCAGTTTGTAATGCTTGGTCAACTGATTGACGGTCGATAACGCCTGGAGCAACAACTTCGACAGGTGAGAACCCATCATGTTGAATCGAACCTTTACCATCAATTGGTTCACCAAGTGTATTGATAACACGGCCTAACAAACCGTCACCTACTGGTACCTGTAAAATACGACCAGTACATTGCACTTTCATCCCTTCAGATAAGTCTTCGTATGGTCCCATGACCACAGCACCAACAGAATCTCTTTCAAGGTTTAATGCCATTGCATATCGGTTACCAGGTAAAGCAATCATTTCGCCTTGCATTACATCGGTTAATCCGTGGATACGAAGGATACCATCACTTACTGAGATGATTGTTCCTTCATTGTGAGCATCACTCACAATATTGAACTGAGCTATCCGCTCTTTAATTAGTTCACTTATTTCAGTTGAATTTAGCTGCATTATCAGTCCCCTTAAGACTGTAGAACGTCATTTAGTCGATTTAGACGTCCTCTGATACTACTATCAATAACCATATCGCCCGTACGAATAATAAAACCAGAAATGAGCGATTTATCAATATGACATTTTAGTTTTACTTTTCGTGATAAA
Organism: Gilliamella sp. M0320; assembly: GCF_016101635.1. NCBI lineage: Bacteria > Pseudomonadati > Pseudomonadota > Gammaproteobacteria > Orbales > Orbaceae > Gilliamella > Gilliamella sp. M0320. Next base: position 185,730 of record NZ_JACFQD010000004.1, on the reverse strand, counting down.
CGTTTTTCGACTGCGACAGAAATTTTATCAAGTTGTTCACTGGTAAGCTCATTAGCAGAAATAACCTCAACATCTGCTTGTGCTTCTTTATCTAGACAGTATTGCTCAAACAAACTTAACACTTCAGGAAGAAGAGATAAACGTTTGTTTTCAGCCATAACTTTAATAAAATTAGTGCTAAACTCATCTAATACATCTTTACAGATATTGATGAGTAAGTTAGCCACTGAATCAGTTTTCATGTCAGATGTTAAGATACTTCTTATTTGAGCATCTTTGCTCACTTCAGATGTTAACACCAACATTTTGTGCCATGATTCGATGCTATTTTTTTCAACAGCAAAGTCGAAAGCGGCTTTAGCATAAGGGCGAGCAATCGTAATTAAGTCAGCCATTGCTCTATTCTCCTTATAGTTCAGCTACGAGTTTATCAATGATGTCGCTGTTAGCGGCTTCATTAACAGAACGTTCAATAATTTTTTCTGCACCGGCAATAGCGAGTGTAGCGACTTGTTGTTTAAGCTCTTCTCTAGCGCGTTTGCGCTCAGCTTCAACTTCAGCAAGTCCTTGAGCAACAATCCTTTCTTTTTCACGAGAAGCTTCTTGTTGTGCTTCTTCAAGAATGGCTGCTTTGCGTTTATTCGCTTGCTCAATAATTGCATTAGCCTCAACCTTAGCCTGTTGCATTATGTCAGATGTATTTGCTTTGGCTAATTCCAAATCTTTTTTTGCTGTTTCTGCTGAAGCAAGTCCATCTGCTATCTCTTTTTGGCGTTTTTCAATCGCTCGGATAACGGGTGGCCAAACAAACTTCATACAGAACCAAACAAACAATACAAATGTAATTGCTTGGCCGAGGAGAGTTGCGTTCATATTCATGAGACAATTCCTCTTAAATTATTATTAGCCTGCAACAGCAAAAATGACATATAACGCAATACCTACACAAATCATAGGGATCGCATCAACTAAGCCCATAACGATAAAGAATTGGGTACGTAACATAGGCATTAATTCTGGTTGGCGAGCAGCACCTTCTAAGAATTTACCACCTAATAAACCAATACCAACTGCACCACCGATTGCAGCTAATCCCATCATTATGCCTGCGGCTACAAATAACATACTATCCATTATATACTCCAGTTTATTATCAAAAAAATTTAAAAATTAATGATCTTCTGTTGCCGAAGCCATCGCTAAATAGACAATCGTCAACACCATAAAAATAAATGCTTGTAAGGTAATTATCAAAATATGGAAAATAGCCCATGGTAATGATAATACCCATTGTGACCACCAAGGTAATAGTGCAGCAATTAAGATGAAGATAAGTTCACCAGCATACATATTACCGAAAAGTCGTAATCCTAATGAGACAGGTTTAGCTAATAAACTAACAAGTTCTAGGACTAAGTTAATTGGTGCAAATGCCCAATGATTAAAAGGATGTAAAGTATATTCTTTAATAAAACCTGTAATCCCTTTATATTTGATTGAATAGATGATGATAAGCGCAAATACGCCTAAAGACATTGATATGGTAATACTAACGTCAGCTGTCGGTACGACTCTTAAATGTGATAAACCTAAATATTGTCCAGCGTAAGGTAAGAAATCAACTGGAATAAGATCCATCAGATTCATTAAGAAAACCCAAATAAACACAGTAAGCGCTAAAGGAGCAATAAGTTTATTTTGGCCAGTAAACATGTCTTTGACGGTATTATTGACAAATTCAAAGATCATCTCGACTGCACATTGAAGTTTACTTGGTACGCCACTCGTTGCTTTCCTTGCAACACGATGGAAAATCCATAAAAACAGCACACCAAGTAAAATTGAAAAGAACAATGAATCAAGATTAAAGGTCCAAAAACCAGAACCGACTTGCAAGTTCTCTAGATGGTGTTTTATATAAGCTTGCGGTGAAGCTGGAGAGGAAACTGCCATATAACCCTCTTACCTATTTTCTAAAAATAAAAACTACAGCTTGTTATATTTTTTACCTTAAAAGGTATAAACAATTACTGCAATAACCGAAGCTGTTATTTTAAACCTAATTGCCTATATTAAGTCAACAACTGATTAAAAAAATAAAGAATTTAGACACTTTTTACTAATTTTGCGTAAAGAATAACAGCTTTAATAATCACTTTATTAGAAATAATTTTCACCAATTGCCTAATTAATGAAGAAAAAATAGGCTAATTTGATTGTTTAACCGCATCGGCAATTTGTTCTGCAAGTTGCTGAACTTGTGATTGATTGCTACCTTCAACCATCACTCTAATAAGAGGCTCTGTGCCTGATTTACGAATGAGCACTCGTCCATTATTACCGAGTTGTTGTTCTGCCTGCGCAATGGCTGATTTGACCTCAGGATTCATTAATGGATCATCTTTACCTGAGAAACGAACATTAATTAATATTTGTGGTAGCATTGTCATACCACTACATAAATCAGCTAATGACATATTATTGCGTACCATGGCAGCTAAAACTTGTAAGCCAGCAACAATACCATCACCGGTAGTCGTTTTATCTAGCAGTAGAACATGACCTGAATTTTCAGCGCCTAATCGCCAATTTTTTTCAACTAGCATTTCAAGTACATATCTATCGCCGACTTTTGCTCTTACAAATGGAATTCCAAGATTTTTAAGGGCGATTTCCAGTCCCATATTACTCATTAGCGTACCAACCACACCACCTTTAAGCTGACCCTGTCTTAATGCTTCTCGAGCGATGATATAAATAATTAAATCACCATCAATTTTATTACCTTTATGGTCAACCATAATAATACGGTCGCCATCACCATCAAGAGCGAAACCTAAATCGGCTTTTTCATTGATAACTTGCTCAGTTAACGCTTTTACATCAGTGGCACCACAATTTTCATTGATGTTAACGCCATCAGGATCACAGCCAATTTTGATCACTTTGGCGCCAAGCTCACGCAATACTTTCGGGGCAATGTGATAAGTGGCACCATTGGCACAATCCACCACAATTTTTAGGCCTGATAAACTTAAATCGTGATCAAAAGTACTTTTACAAAATTCAATATATCGACCAGCAGCATCGGTTATTCGACTGGCTCGACCTAACTGTTTTGATTCGACGCAATCGATCTCTTTCTCTAGTTGTGCTTCGATTTCTAACTCAATTGCATCATCAAGTTTGCGTCCTTCGTTTGAGAAAAATTTAATGCCATTATCATAGAAAGGATTATGTGAGGCAGAAATGACTACACCTGCATCAGCACGAAATGTGCGAGTTAAATAAGCAATCGCTGGTGTTGGCATTGGGCCAGTAAAAGCGGCGGCAACACCAGCCGAAGCAAATCCTGCCTCTAATGCTGATTCCAGCATATAGCCTGAAATGCGAGTATCTTTACCGATGATGACTTTTTTTACACCATCTTTAGCTAGTACTCGCCCAGCAGCCCAACCTAATTTGAGAGCAAAATCAGGCGTTATAGGATATTCTCCAACTTTTCCACGAATACCATCTGTCCCAAAATATTTCCGATTAGACATGTTATTTCCTCATACAGAATTTTTATTTAACTCATTGCCAGCGTTATAATGTTAACGTTACTGCTATTTTATAAAAGTGCTTAGCTAAACTATTCTCGATTATCGTTAGCAAACTTCAATAATACTTGGCTTTCTTTAATAAAACGTTCGGCATAATTACCAAACCATTTGGTTACTTCATTAAAATTCTCAATGAATTTGGTTTTATCTCTTTGTTCGATTAATTCAACCATTTGCCCAAAACATTGATAGTAGCGTTTAATTAATTCAATGTTGGCATCTGACGCCATGATGATATCGGCATAAAGTACTGGATCTTGAGCAAACAAGCGACCAACCATCATTAATTCAAGTCGATAAATTGGTGACGATAGTGTAATTAATTGTTCTAGATCTGCGTGTTCTCGTTGTAAATTCACGCCATAGGAAAACGAAGTAAAATGACGCAATGCTTGAATAAATGACATGCATTTATCATGCTCTTTTGCATCAATCGCACATAAATTTGCTCCCCAAATCCGCATTTGTTCAATTAACCATTGGTATTGTTCCGGGTATCGTCCTTGGCAGTAAACAATAACTTGTTTAGCTAAATTAGGTACATCAGGGCCGAACATTGGATGTAAGCCAACTACAGGGCCTTCATGCTTAGCTAACATCGCTTGTAACGGTTTGACTTTGATTGAAGTAAAATCAGTTAAAATGCAATCTTTAGGTAGTGGTGGTAATTGTTCAATAATTTCACATGTTTTGTTGATCGGTACGGTCACAATAACTGCAGCAGCATCAGCAACGACTTCGGCTGCTTGATGCATGGTTTTTGAACCCAAGGTCTTGACTGTATAACCTGACAGGGTAAATAGTCTGGCAAATAGTCTACCCATTTGGCCATTACCACCAATGATGACAATTGATCCTTTGCCAGTGTAAACCTTTTTAAAACCTTTGTCGTTTTCACTAATATAAGACTCACGCATTAAGCGGCGTAAAATATCTTCAATTAGCGCTGGTGATATACCTAAATCTTCGGCTTCTTGTTTGCGTTTAGCTAACATATCCGCTTCACGTTTTGGATCGTAAATTGGAATTCCATGCTCGCTTTTCACTTCGCCAACTTCGGCGACTAATGCTAGTCGCTGACTAATTAAAGATAAAATCGATTGATCAACTTCATCAATTTTATTGCGCAATGCAAGTAATTCCTTTGACATATTTGCTGGATCCTTTATCACAAGTTATAGCTTTTACTGTAATTGCTTAACAGTATAACGTATTTTTGGTAGCATGGGTCAATTGCAAAATTAAATCAAATACAATAAATTTATGATTAAAGTTATCTCATTTAATATTAATAGTCTTCGGGCTAGAATTCATCAATTAGCTGCAATTATTGATAAACATCAACCGGATATAATTGGCTTGCAAGAGACCAAAGTTCATAACGATCAATTTCCTGTTGAGGAACTGGCACAGTTTGGTTATCACTTACATTATCATGGTCAAAAAGGGCATTATGGCGTGGCATTATTGACTAAGCAAAAACCATTGTCAGTGCAATGTGGTTTTCCAACTGATGAGGAAGGCGCACAATGCCGATTAATTATGGCTGAATTACCGACTAGCCAAGGTAATTTAATGGTTATCAATGGCTATTTTCCTCAGGGAGAAAGTTTACACCATGAAATCAAATACCCTGCTAAACGTAAATTTTATCAGGATTTAAATCAGTACATACAAAGTCAGCAACTTAATAGTCAATTATCCTTAATTATGGGGGATATGAATATTTGTCCAACCGATTTAGATATTGGTATTTCTGATGATAGTCGTAAACGGTGGTTGCGTACTGGTAAATGTTCTTTTTTGCCTGAAGAGCGTGAATGGATAAATAATTTAATGTCTCTTGGTTATACTGATACTTATCGTCATGCTAATCCTGAATCGCAAAGATATTCATGGTTTGATTATCGTTCCAAAGGATTTGATAGTGAAACAGGATTAAGAATTGATTTAATATTAGCCAGCCAAAAGTTACTGCAATATTGTCAACAAACTGGGATCGATTATGATATTCGAAGCATGGAAAAACCATCTGACCATGCACCGATCTGGGCACAATTTGATTTAGATTAAACTTCAACCATGAGGATAATAGTATGCAAAGCAGTTCGATTTTATCGGTCAAAGATCTTAACCAAATCGTTAAAGAACTGCTTTCTGAAGCTATTGGACAAATTTGGTTAGTGGGGGAAATTTCCAATTTTTCTCGCCCTTCTTCTGGTCATTGGTATTTCACACTAAAAGATGAAGTTGCTCAAGTGCGGTGTGCTATGTTTCGTAATAGTAATTTCCGCACCGGATTTACTCCACAAAATGGTCAACAAGTGTTGGTAAATGCTTCGGTAACGCTTTATGAAGCACGTGGCGAATATCAATTGGTCATTAATAAAATGCAACCCGCTGGTGCGGGACTGTTACAACAAAAATTTGAGCATTTAAAACAAAAACTGTCAGAAGAAGGATTGTTTGATCCTATTTATAAACAAACATTACCCGATAATATTCGTACGGTTGGAATTATTACTTCAGCAACTGGTGCTGCGTTGCATGATATTTGTCAGATATTAAATCGACGCGATCCTAGTTTGCATTTGATTATCTATCCAACTCAGGTACAAGGTAATGAAGCGGCTGCCCAAATAGCAAGGATGATTGAAATTGCCAATATTCGCCAAGAATGTGATGTGCTAATAGTTGGGCGAGGTGGTGGTGCACTTGAGGATCTTTGGGCATTTAATGAAGAAGTGGTTGCAAGAGCAATTTTTGCTAGCCGATTACCGATTGTCAGTGCTGTTGGTCATGAAGTCGATTTTTCGATTGCTGATTTTGTTGCTGATGTTCGTGCAGCAACGCCATCTGCAGCGGCTGAGCTGGTAAGTCGAGACAAACTAGAGCAAATTAAGCGTTTGCAAGTTCAAGAACAATATTTATGCATGGCGATGGATTACTATCTAATGCGTCGACGAGAACGCTTAAATAAATGGCGCCATCAATTACAAACACAGCACCCTCAAGCAAAATTATCAAAACAATTAAGTCGTTTATTAAGTGGTCGTCATGCCTTGTTTGAAAATATGCAGCAATATTTATTAAGGCAATCTTATCGCCATAACCTACTTGATAAACGTTTAGTTCGTGTTTCACCACGACATAAAATTCTTTATTATGAGCAAAGTCTTGAACAAAAACAGCAGCAAATCATTAATTTAATTCAAAACAAGCTGACAGATGCTAAACATCAGTTTGTATTACAAACATCTCAGCTTAATAGTGTTAGTCCACTAGCAACCCTAGAACGAGGTTATTCAGTAACAACTAATCAGCAACACAAAGTGATACGCACAGTTGAGCAAGTCGTTATTGGAGAAATGATTGAAACACAGTTAAAAAGTGGCAAAGTAACTAGTCAAATTATTGAGATTAATAAAAAATCTAATTCAAAATAGTTACGTTTAGGCTTGAAAAATTAACTTATTATAGCTTAATTAAAAATTAGCGCTTTATTTAACTATTCTGTTTTTATTCCTAATCTACACTTTTAATAAATTTAATGCTCGAAATTGGATAAAATTGTATCTTAAATAGTATTAAGGATATAATATCCAAAAAATTTATTAAAAAACTAAGAGAATAAAGTGGTTATGCATCCTCCAATAGGTATTGATTTAGGTACTACCAATAGTTTGATTTGTGTTTGGCAAAATGGTCAATCAACGCTTATTCCCAACGCTATCGGCGAAGTTGTTACGCCATCGGTGGTCAGTATTGATGAAGATAACTCTATTTTAGTCGGCCATGCTGCTTTATCACGTTTAACCACTCATCCTAGCCGTAGTGCTGCGGCATTCAAACGTTTTTTAGGCTCAAGTAAAGTTTTTGAATTAGGTGAGCAAAAATTCACCCCAACCGAACTTTCTGCATTGGTTTTAAAATCATTAAAAGCTGATGCTGAAGCTTTTTTAAAACAAGAGATTCGTGATGTAGTAATATCCGTACCTGCTTATTTTAATGATGAACAGCGTAAACAGACTCGCTTTGCTGCTGAGCTAGCTGGCTTAAATGCTGTGCGTTTAATTAATGAACCTACTGCCGCCGCCATGGCGTATGGATTACATGAAGAACAATCTGGAAATACCTTAGTATTTGATTTAGGTGGTGGTACATTTGATGTTACCGTGTTGGAATATAGCATGCCAATCATTGAGGTTCATGCTTCAGCTGGTGATAATTACTTAGGTGGTGAAGATTTTACTCATGAACTTGTTAAAGCTTGTTTAAGCGAATGGCAACTCAAACAATCTGATATACCAATTGATGACTATGCTCGCTTGCTAGATTTAGCCGAACAACTAAAATGTAAACTAAGTGGAGAACAAATACATAATTTGACTTGGTCTTGGCAAGACAAGTTATGGCAATTTTCATTAAATGAAATAAGAGCTAAATCAATTTGGTTACCTTTACTTAATCGCTTACGAGCACCTGTTGAACAGGCTCTAAGTGATGCTCGCTTAAAACCTAATGAACTTGAGCATATAGTCTTAGTTGGTGGTTCATCGCAGTTAGGTGTAGTTCGAGAGTTAGTAACCAAATTATTTGCCAAATTACCTTATCGTCACATTAATCCTACGACTATCGTGGCACAAGGTGCAGCAGTGCAAGCAGCATGTCGTTTACGTGATGTTGATGTTGAAGAAGTGATTCTTACCGATGTGTGCCCATATACGCTAGGCATTGAAAGTAGTTCTGGTAATATCAATGGTTTATTTTCGCCGATTATTGAACGTAATACGATTGTTCCAACGTCAAAAGTAAAAACCTTTTCTACGACCCACCCACAACAAAAAAGCATTATGCTTTCAGTTTATCAAGGTGAAAACCCTCGGGTAGAAAATAATGTTCTAATTGATGAATTTGAAGTTCCTTTAAAGCCAATGGAAAAAATACAAGGGATTGATGTTCGTTTTAGTTATGATTTAAATGGTTTGCTCGAAGTTGATGTGGTATTGCTTGAAACTGGCGAATTGCATGGCAAAGTGATTGATCATAGTCCAATAGGGTTAACTGATAAGCAAAAACAAGAGAGCCATGAACGTCTAGCGGCCCTTAAGATTCATCCGCGTGATGAAATGCCAAATCGTACTTTATTAGCGCGACTAGAACGAGCATGGGCACAGTCATTGGGTGATGAACGAATATTAATTGGAGCATATATTGAAGCTTTTATGCAAGTACTCGATCAGCAGAATCCTGAAGAAATCGAGCAAGTACGCAGTGAGATAGAGGTAAATCTTAGCGAGCTTAATCGATAATCATTACTTTTTCTAAAATTATCCCCTTTGCTAATCAGAAAATAGTGTTTCAAAGGGGATATGTAGATGATTCATTTTTTCTAATTATTTTTGTATTGGTGGTCCGTAGCGGTTGGTTTCATTAACAGTTGAAAGCCAACACGGCAATAATAGCAATGGTAATAAAATTGTGGCGGATATAAAATAGTAGATACCTCCATTAGAATAACAGTCATTTAAGCGTCGTTTTATTGCCAAAACACTATTGATTGTTGCTAATCCGCATAATACAAGCATAATTGGGTGATCTAAATTAGTTTTTCCTGCTGCTCCTATTATTAGAAAAAATAAAGGTAAACTGACGTAGCCCATTTGTTTTAAGAAACCAGTTAAATTTGTTCGCCCCTTCCAACGCCAAATTTGCCACCATTCATTTGGCGGAAATGATTTTGATTGCAGCTTTTTCTGGTGATCCATATTTTTGGCTAACAGCAATGCTGAGGATAATTTAATTATGCTATTATTATCATTATTTTGTCCAATTTCTTCTAGTACTTCGATATCTTCTTCTTCGCATAGCGAATCATCTTTGTCTAACTTTTTATTTATAGCATATAATTTATCTATGTTTTGCAATTCATCATTATGTTTTTTAAGGGATGATGGAATAGATAATTTATCACAAAATGCGTTAGCAAGTTTTTTTAACTGTAGATCATCGCCAGCAAGTTTTTGTAGTATTTGGTGTAGTTTTGTTTTTTGATTTGGTTTATCAAAAACAATCATATACAGTAACATTAAACAACTTACTGGTTTGTTGGCTAGTTTATTTGCCCATCTTTGTTCAACTATTTGTTCAATTTCATCCCAATTAACTTCTTCTGGCGAGTCGGTAAACGTCTCAATTGAATTTGGATAATTAACCAACATACTGCCAATCAACTGGTTATCAGTATCGATTAAATTATATAATTGTGTATCATTTTGCCATTCGTTAGACTTAAAGGTATTGATCAGCGGCACTAGCGGATCATTTTCTGGGAGTAAAAATAAGTTATCTTTTTCACGAATAAAGTCTGCGGCTTTAATTGGTGAATTGGCAATAGTAATGGCTAATAAACAGTAACGATACCATTGCCAATAAGCATTCTTATCAGCCTCAATAATTGATTGTTCAGGTGATTTAGGTAAATTATTAAACCCCCTAAATTGATAATATACCGGCCAATCAAACATTTCCATATTTCGATAAGTTACATTGCGGTATAAATGTAATTTGGCGACAAATGGGATATCATCGAATCTATCTAACCATAATCGACCATATAAAAACTGATTGCCTTTTTCGTTATCTGGATCAAATTTAGTCGGGATAGTTGCATTTTCATCACTTTGGTACAACCATTGTTTAAACTCCTGAACGGGTGGCAAATTAGTTAGCCATTCAAGGTGTTGTCTAGCTTGACGCTGTAAATTTTGTAGAATAAATTGTTCAAATTCATCTTCACTCGAGTCAGCTAAGATTTCTTGCAAAAGTGTTTTATTACCATGTCGTAGCATGATTGCATGTCGGTATAAACGATATAACCGATTGTTTCCATCATCGCATAATAAAGTGTGTAGAACTTGACGATAATTCCAATGATTATCCAGAGCCCAGGTTATAACAGCCGCAATTTCATTGCTGTAGTTTTGTTTCCTAAATTTCAGTAGTCGAGAAATTGTTGATGGCGTAAATTGCGGAATACTATATATATAAGTTTCCTGATCTTCTGCCGTTAAACAATAAGATTGGTTTAATGCCAGAATTAATAATGGTAGATAATCAACCCGATTCTTGGAACACCATAACATTAACCAGCTGGTCGCCTTTTCTTGATATTGCGGTAAACGATAAAGTTCTAACCAAAGTAATAAGGCATTTTGTTCGTCTTCAAGCAGTGAATACTGCATTGCGGCGACGGCTTTCCATTGTTCTTGTATTTGCTGTTCTTGATTAGGATCGTCAATACAAGTTAAGGCATAATCTAATAATCCTCTATTTGGCGATTTAGCAAAATAATACCAATCGGCTAATTCTTGCATGAACTCGGGATTATCAGGTAAGTAAACTACAGTATGAATAGATAAATATTCAGCTAACTCCACTGCTGGTTTTTCCCAGAAAAGCCATCTAGCACAACGAGCATAGTCGATGGTTACATTTTGTATGGCTTTATTCGTCCTTGGTAAGCTGTCATAATCAAAAAAGTCACCACGATCAATATGATCAAAAAAATTCTCATACATATCAGTGTCGTTGGGCGAATAACTATTTATTTGCTGACGCCAGCGTAGATTATCAGCTAATATCTTCACACATGATAGTGAAATTGTTACTGTGTCATAACTGATATCTAACATTTTCCATTTAGCCATTTCCAGTATAGACATTGGGTAATCATAAAATGTAGCAACAAATTTATGCCACTCATTCACATCATGGCATCGAGCCGGATCATCGAGTAATGCTTGATAGTTATCACAGATTTCTTTGACTTGTTGCTCTTCTGCGGTGAGGGGTTTTATGACCTCTTCAGCGAGATTTTCTTGATTTAATTCTTCAGTTATTGATTCTGGTGATTTTGCATACTGCATTGCTAATTCATAGGCTTCGCGTAGCGCTTTAAAACCATCAGGATCTGTTTCAGGATGATATTCAGGTAGTTTTGCCCGATATGCTTGTCGAATCACGGCGATATCGGTAGTTTTCTCAATTGCTAATAATTGCCAAAAATTGTTATTCATGACCAAGCATACTCCATTAATGATTCAGGTTTTTCCAATTCTTCTATCTCAATATGCCAAGGCAGGTGATGATAAGGGGAATCTTCGTCGCTATACAATTTAGTCATAGTCCATGTTTGGGATGAACGGCATAAGTCACAACGTAATCTTTCTAAATCTTCTTTATTAGTCAATGATTCCCAATATTGATAACCGACAAACCAACCAGAAAAATAACTTTGCCATGATGAATAATAGTATTGTGCTCGCAGTCCTATTCTATACAAAATCCAAAGGGCTTCTTCTTCAGTAATAAATTTATTGGTGATGCCATTACGCAATATATATCCCATACGTGCGTAATCCCAACTACGGATGCCTCCTGTGCCACATTCGGAATAAGTCTGTTCAACAAATTCGAGCAAAACTTTATCGTAATCGCTCTGTTTCTCGATATAATTTAACCAATCTAATGCCGATAGGCGAGGATACATAAAATAATGTTTAGATAAGGCTGTTGCATGACCATCATCGACCATATTAAAAACCATTGCTAATAGTGTTTCTCGCGAATCAATACCCCAGTCTTGTTTCAAATCGGTATATTTATCCTCAGGAAAAAAAAAGGGTGATGTATAACTTGCGCCACACTCTTTATTTAAGGCAACCATTGGTGCTGATAGACCATATAACCAATCAATATAATCTTGATTCATAGCTTTATTCCATTTATTTTTTATACGACTTTTTATCAAAAGATAACAGATTTGATAAAAAAATAAATATTTGTTAAGGCAATTAGACTATTTATTTTTTTACTATAGGTTAGCTAAAAAATCGAAATACTTTATCTTTTAAAATAATAAAATTATTTTGCAAAACTATATCTACAAGGCATAATAAAAACTGTTCATCAGTATTTGAATTCTACTGGGTAGTAAATAAAAGGAGTGATAATGAAAAAATTTATTTTAGTAACAGCATTAGTAACTAGCACATTAATGTTACAAGGGTGTGTTGCTGCTGTTATTGGCGTCGGTGCTGGTGCTACCGCAAAAGTTGCCACCGATCCGCGTACCACAGGAACACAAGTTGATGATACGACCCTGAACACCAGAATGAACAGTAAATTAAGTGAAAATGGTCCTTTTTTTATTGGCTCTCGTATATCTTCAAGTACTTATGATGGCAATATTATTTTGACTGGCCAAGCCAATGCCGAACAAATTGAAAAAGCTGAACGTCTAGCTTATCAAGTTGAAGGAGTTAAGAAAGTTTATAACCAAATTCGTGCTGGAGAACCGGTTGGAGCAGGAACAATCACCAATGATATGTGGATAACCACCAAAGTTAAATCCCAACTTACACTAAATTCCAAAACAAAAGCACGTAATATCAAAGTCGTTACTGAAAATGGTGAGGTATTTTTAATCGGTATTGTTAGCAGTGAAGAAGGGCAAGAAGCCGCTACTGTTGCAAGTAAAGTTGCTGGTGTTAAGAAAGTTGTTACATTATTTACTATACGTTAATCACTAATTGTAAAAGCTAAAAAGCTTTAAAAAGGGAGAAATTATTCTCCCTTTTTTACTAGCTACCCGCTAACTTAATACGCTCAATTATTTTTTCAATCCCTTGTAGCCGAGATTGGCTCAACTCATCAGTAATTTTTAATTGCTTTAATATTGCAAGAAAATCGATGCTTTGGATTTGTTCTGCTGTTTTATGATTGGCAATAATGATTAAAATAGCTAACAATCCTTTTACGATTCTACCTTCACTATCACCTTGAAAGGTAAAAGTATTATCTAATTGTTTTTCATTAGTTAGCCATACCCGATTTTCACAACCATAAATTTGGTTGGATTCTATTTTTTTTATATCCGGAAAATCAGGTAATTGTTTTGCTAAGGCAATTAATTGTCTATAACGATCTTGCCAGTTATGTTGTTTAGAAAATAATTCAAATAAAGTTTGTTGTGATAGCATAATTAAAACCGATTAGTGATTGAACAAGTCATTAACGTTTCTTTGATTAACTACTGGCTAGAGTTTAAGTGAGTAATTCAATGGCATTTTGTAATGCTGTAATAAAATGATCAATATCGTGCTGATTATTATATGGCATAAGTGAAATGCGAATAACACCATGACAACCAAGTTTATCCATAAGTGGTTTAGCACACAATTCACCGGTTCGGATGGCAATATTTTGTTCGCTTAATAAAATAGCGACATCATTATGATGAATGTTTTGTATATTAAAACTAATTATAGGACTATTTTTAACACTATAAAATTGTATATTGGTTAATTGACTTAATTTTGATTCAGTATAGTCAGCTAATTGTGTTATATAACTTTCTAATTGTGTTTCATTCCACTTTGTTAACCAATCTAAGGTTGCTTTAAAACCAATAATACCAGCTATATTTTGCGTACCCGCTTCAAATTTATAGGGAAGATCTTCAACTGTAAATTCGGTAAATGAAGCCGTTTTTAACATTTTTCCACCACCATGCCAAACATCCATTTGCTTGAGTAAATGTTGTTTTCCATATAGTATCCCCAATCCAGTTGGGCCATATAGCTTATGAGCAGAAAAGGCATAAAAATCGATATTTAATTTTTCAACATCAATCGGATGATGTACAACGCCTTGAGCGCCATCCACGACTAATACCGCATTGGTTTGATGAACTAGTTGGCTAATTTTGGCTAAATCTGGACAAAAACCAGTAACGTTAGACATTTGAGTTATGGCAACAATTTTGGTTTTAGCTGAGAGTAATCTTGAAAGCTCATCAATATCTGCTGACCATTTAATGATCTTGGCGCCAGTTTGTTTCGCCACAATAAGCCAAGGTAACAAGTTGCTGTGATGTTCTAACTCACTAACAATGATCTCATCACCTATATGTAATTGTGTTCTAGCATAACTTTGAGCAATTAAGTTGATTGATTCGGTTGTGCCACGAGTCCAAATTATTTCACAATTTGACTTAGCATGAAGTAGATCAGCAATATTTTGCCTAGTTTGATCAATCGTAGCGGTGACTTGTAGCGCATCTTGATGCAAGCTACGTTGCGCTGTTGCAGTGTTATGCCCGTAATACTCAACAGTTGCATCGATCATGGTTTGCGGTTTTAGCGCTGTAGCTGCTGAATCAAGATACACATTATGGCTAGCTAGGGCAGGGAAATCCGCCCTAAATTTTTCGAGTAGCAGCATATTATTGTGTAAGTTCAAGTCCTGCAATTCCATTCCAATAACCGTTACAGTCTCGTTTATGTTCAATGTGTAAAGGATTTAGTCCTTCTTCATTAGCTCTAAATTGCTTAACTACCTCGAGTGTTTCAATTCCAAGCGGAGAAATACGCACGATATCAACTAATCCTTTCATCTCTTTTAGATTGTTACCTAAGTTATAACAGTAGCCACTTTGTGTTTGAATACCGTTAAGAACAAATACTTTTTGTTGTTCTTGAGAAAATACTTCTCGACCAACGGGATATTTAATACAGCAAGTCTCACATTTATCCTTTGGTTTATCTTCCGATCTAGCTGTAAAACAGCGGGCAGAATAGGCTAATGGTAGATAACCATAGCTAAATACTTCAACTTCAAAATTGCGCTCAACTCTCAATGCGTCAAATTGTTTTAAAACATTGCTTAACCAATCGCGAGAAAGTTCAACTGGCATACACCAACGCACCATACCTTGTTTTTGTAACAATTTTAGGGTTAATGCGTTATAACAGTTAATTGCCGGACCAGCGATAAAAGGTAAATTATTGTCATGAGCAATATTAATTGCCGCCAAATCATTAGCTTCAATTAAAAAATCACCATTATTAACTAATTGTTTTAAATCAATTAGTTCTGATGGTGCTTCAAGCAGTGCTAGGGTAGAAAGTACGACTTGTTTACCGGATTTAGCAATTTCTTTGGCTAAATCTAACCAATTGGGTACTTTCATTTCCCGACGTTTGGTACATACTGTTTCGCCCATATAAATAATATCTGCGTCACTATCTTTCGCTGCTTGGTAAAAGGCTTCGGTTTCAATTTTAGGCCAATAATAAAGTACAGGGCCTAACGCATATTTCATAGTCTTGCTCACTATATCTGTATTTAATTATTTTAAATAGTCAATGTTTGATAGCTGTTTTCTAACGCTAATATCAAAAGTCATTTAGATGAGTATCATATTTATTTTATTGGTAAACATGAGTAAATATGTTTATATTTTATTGCCATTTACGGTGGTAAGCACCTAATGTCGTTTGTGTGCCTTCTGATACTGATCCTAATGTATCCATCCAGTTCTTTTCTGCTTGGAATGTTTGAGGATTCGCTTTATAGCGATCAATAGCTTGTCGCCAAACTTTGGTCACTTGTTCCACATAAGCTGGACTACGCTGCCGACCCTCAATTTTTACTGAGGCAATATTAGCCGCAAATAGTTCAGGTAACAGTTCAATGGTATTTAAACTTGTTGGTTCTTCAATCGGGTGATACAGTTCATCGCCAACAAAATAGCGTCCTTTACATAAGGTTGGGTAACCCGCATTTTCACCTTTCTTATGGCAATCGATTAATACATTATTCAGTCTAGATTCAAGTCCTTTATCGGTCTCTTCCCAACGGACAAATTTCGCTGGTGAACAGGCTCCTACGGTATTGGGGGATTCACCGGTTAAATATGAGGATAAATAACAGCGACCTTCCGCCATAATACATAGACTGCCGAATGCAAATACTTCCAATGGTACTGGAGAGACTTGTGATAACTGTTTCACTTGATGCATGGATAACACTCGCGGTAAAACAATACGATGTACCTGGAAGTTATTATGATAAAACTTGATTGATTCTTCATTGGTTGATGATGCTTGAACCGAAACATGGCGTTCAAGATTAGGATGTTTTTCGGCTGCATAATCAAGCATGGCTAAATCAGCAATGATTAGGGCATCGGCACCAATGTTTGCTGCTGTATCGACTGCATATTGCCAGCGTTCAAAGTTTTCCGGATGAGCGAAGGTATTAATTGCGATGTGTAACTTTTTACCATGCTTATGTACATATTCAGATGCTTCAATTAAACGCTTTTCATTAAAATTTAATCCCGCAAAATGGCGAGCATTGGTATCATCTTTCAAACCAATATAAACGGCATCAGCACCGTTATCGATTGCTATTTTTAATGATGGTAACGAGCCGGCAGGGCAAAGAAGTTCCATATTTATACCTTTAGATTCTGCATTTTATTCGCCGTGTATTATGCAATAATTCTGACTGTAATGCGAATAGAAAGCAGGCAAAGTCACTAAAAACATAATAAATGATAGATCAATAGTGTCATGTAAAAAGATAGTTAA
The DNA here is from genome assembly GCF_016101635.1 of Gilliamella sp. M0320. Lineage (NCBI taxonomy): Bacteria > Pseudomonadati > Pseudomonadota > Gammaproteobacteria > Orbales > Orbaceae > Gilliamella > Gilliamella sp. M0320. The sequence goes on along the minus strand of NZ_JACFQD010000004.1, from coordinate 168,686 downwards.
TAGTGAAATTGTTTCTGTTATCAACTATCTAGGCGTAATCTTTGTCATACCTAGGTAAAAGTTAGTGACTTGCATATGTGACTTAGAAATGTTTATTTTATATTTTCCCTAATAAAATATAGCAACATGATTAATTCATCATTACTTATTGTTGAATGATATGCAGTACTTCATCGTTATAGTCATAAATGGTTGGTTGGCCACTGGTCGGTGAAAAAACATTACTACCAACAACCATTCTAATTGGTTAATTATTTTTTAGATAATGGTTATTTTGAGTTGCTTTATTTAGGTTTATTTTGTAAAAATAATTGAGGAGTGTATACCTTCTTATTGATATTTGAATATCCGTGGGCTATTAATAAAGCAATAATAAGTCGCTGAAGATAATTTTAGACATCAGGATTTTGACATACTAAACGAACTCAATAAAACAACATTAATGTGAAATTAAAATCAGTAATAATATCTATCCCCCCCTTTCCTTAAAATTTTTAGGTAAAGGGGATTAGAGGTAAGTTAAAAAGTAACTAAGTTGTGGTTTTAGGAATTTTACCTGTCCACCAAATTGGTTTTTCATCAGGTTGTAAATTATCGAAAACAGATAAAGGGATCAGCTTGTAGGTAATTAAATCCGGTATTGTAGTATATGCTACCATTACCGGTTGATATTTATAATCGGGATCTGATTTAAACCATTCATAATTTCTTATAGCAGATTCAATACACTCATAAAATGCTTCAAAATATTTACTAAAAATTTCAAATAAAGTTGATTTAGCTCTATCTAAATCACTTTTAACTTGACCTGATAATATTTTACTCCAATCAAATGCTTCTCTATCCAACTGTTTAAACTCTTTTTCTACCAATTTCATTAATGCTACGGCGGCATCTAACTCTTCTAATCTTAAATAACGGCGATATAAGCGGTCAGTAATTAATGACCAATTTTGGTCAGGATATTTAGGTAGAACATAATATGAAATACAGTCAAAAAATAGCCGCATATCACTATCTGTACCTAATTCATAAACTAAACCACCACCTCTGAAACCAATTTTTATTAACACAATTTACTTACCTCCTATTTTGTTTTAAATTCAATTTGTTCAGGCTTAATTATTCCATTTGATTTATTTTTTATACCCTGTTTTATTTTAAATTGCTGTGCGGCAGTTATTTTTTGACCGCGAATATCTATTACAACTGTTTGTTCCATATCTGGCGGTAAATGTTCTTTTCTCTCAATGGCTTGTTTGGAAACATTATCAATCAAACCATTAATATTATTTTGTATATCATAATTTTTTACTTCTATTGAACAAGTAGTACCATTACAAAAATCTGGTCTTACACTCCTGTCTGTTCCCCATTTTACCTTTTGACCATTCAGATAGCTTTCCTGAGCATTAAAATCAGGAGTTAACGTTTTACCGGCATCTTTATGAATAGTGCGTTCGAGCTCTTTTACCTGCTCTCCTAACTCTTTTAAGCTCGTGACAATGTTTTATTTGGTCTACTCATCCTTGTTATTCAAGATAGAAAACTTGATGACTTCCTTCTAAACTATTATAGAGATCAACCGCCTCTTGCCCTTCGGCAATAAACTCTACATCTATCGGAGCGGGTGGATTATTAGGATCTTCATAGTTCCCTTCTAAAAAGGCTTTATATTGTTCCAGAACATATAAAAGCTGTTCCCTAGTAAGGATAACCTGTTGCTCTTCAACATATTCAGTACCAATAAATACATAATCGCCGGTAATTAATACCCAATGAGCATTACCAACACCAAACATGCCATCTGGTGCTCGACTATTCGCTAAATCGGTTAGATTATTAATCCAGATATTGACTGAGTTTATTGAATATTGAATATCAACTCTTAGCCAATCAGCTATTTCTCTTGCTCCAAAGCCAAATATCTTTTTGCTGTTAGGATGTTTTACAAGTTTTCCACCTGTAGGAAGAAAACTTGAATTATCCCACCAGAATATAATTTTATCATTTAACATATTATTTTTTCCCATAAATAGGCCATGCTGTTGCTCCTGTTCCATCAGGTTTTTTATAAAATCCTTGCATTTTTAAACCACTTGAAGACGTTCCTTCCCACATTTCTGTGTTTGGTATTCTTTTTGAATTTTCAAAAGCACTTTTTATTTCCTTTTCAGTTTGACGTTTAGACCAATGCTTAGGGAAGAATGTTGTTTCAGCCTGCTTTTCATACCACTTACCTGTAGCAGGATCTCTGACCGATATATATCCTTTCGTGACACCATTTGCATCGGCTTCACCTGTCCACTTATCTACTTTAATATTTGGATCTTTTAAATAATGTCCTCCTGTACCAACCTTTTTGCCGTTTTTATAAGTCTTAATCTCACCATTTAAGATGTGATCGGTATTGATTGTTACCTGAGTACCTTTACCAGCTTGTTGTTGAACTAACTCGGTCGGTGTTGGTGATGGTTTAAAGTCTTCGAGATACTCTCCTACTTTACTTTCTGTACTCGTCGTGCCTTTTCCAGCATTATTTTAAAACATCAGGCTAAGCAGTTGATTGAATAAGACAAGGCGGCTAAAGAAGAGCAGTAAAATAGACGCAGATTAACGGTGTACCACCACCGCTAACCTACTAATCACAACAACTATAGGAGTAGTTATTATGACTAAGGTATATTCTACGCTGGATAAGATGATTGTCCAGATGAGCAAGATTGAACGGCATTACACCGTTGGTTATCTGCCGTCCCGCAGTGATGACAGTATTCCGGCTATTCATCTTAAGGGTAAATGGCTAAATCAGGCCGGGTTTACCACCGGTACACCGCTGATTATCCGGGTGATGCAGGGTTGTTTAGTCATCATCACCGAACCTAAACACCAGACGGATAACCGTAAGTTACTCGAAGAGATACAACAGACCCAGCAGCGCATCTGTGATATCACCGTTAAGCTTAATCAGTAAAACGGATAGTCAGAATCCACCCTATCATTGAGTTGAGGTTAACTTCACTAATGGCATGTAATGGATCAAATTATATGGGTCCATTCCATGTCAGCTTATTTTTAAGTTCTACAGGAACCATAGCAAAGAGTTCTTTAATAAAACTAACTTGCTTATCATAATTAATAGATATTTCGGTATTACAGTTCTCATAATAATATCGAGCCTGATGATTTAAAAACCAAATATCATGCTGCTCAAATTCAGCATCAAAAATAGTAATTAATAAATTATGAACTAATTCAGCCTCATAATAACATGATATATCTTTCGCCTTTCTAATCGAGTCTTGTGACTGCACGTTTCTTATATAAGTTAATGTTCGTCCTAACATTTCCACATATATTTCATTTTTCTTCATCATGGTTTCCTTGTTGGTAGAGGCCGTGCATCAACAGGGACTTTATTAGTTTTATCCCATTTACCATTTTCTAATAGCTTATGGATATATGTTGCATCACCTGTAGTTTTGTATATTTCTTGAGCTGCTGCCATTCTATGATGACCTCCGGTAATATAATAATTTCCTTTACTATCAATATATCCTGCAATTTTTCCTCTTGTAGCCGTGAACTCAAAACTTCCGTTTAGCATATCGCTTTTCATTAAATCAATTTGAGCAGGATCTCTTAATCCGACTTGAGTACCTTTAATTTCGGGAATACTCCCTTTTACAGCAATATCATCAACCTTATTAACAATATTACCGGGTTTACCTATATTGGTATTTGGTTGCGTAAAATTTACTCCTCCATACAAACCAGCCAATGAAGATACAATTCCATGTGCAGCCATAACATATTTATACTGTTGAGCAACATCTTTTACATCTCTACCTGTCTCTTTTGCAATTGCTTCAATTGAAATTAAATGAATAATGCTGTTGGGATCTAAACCGACTAATGCTTCGTTAAGATTTTTTGAGTCTTCTCTATATAAATCAGCATTTGTTAAACTTCTAGCAACCTCTTTTTCATATTCATTCTGCATTTCCCATGCTTCTTGCAGCAATCCTTTACAAGCTGAGCTTGAGATGTTACCCAATGAACAATTATCCTGTAAAATTTGATCTCGTTCTTTATCTAGTTTATTGAGATTTTCTAATTCTTTCTTTTCATCTTCTGTTAATTCCTCACCTAGATAGTTTGGCTTTATCTAAGTCAAATAAGCTTTTCGCTTAGCTTCATTTACACTCAAATAATTATTCTCAACCGCATTTTTACTGCTACGAATTGCTGTGCTAGCATCGCTAATATTACCACCGCCAGCGGCTATGGCAAGACCAGTAGCTAGTTGAGATAATGCGCTGATGGTTTGTTTTTCTTCTTCGGTTAAATCTTTGACTTCTTTGCCATACAGTTGTTTGCGGATGATATCTGCTGCAACTTCACCGGCCACTGCACCGGCTCCACCAGATAATGCTGAGTTGCCTTGTAGCTCAGCAACTACCGCACCAAGTATTGCATGAGCAACTAACCTCGCGGTTTCGTTATCACCGGCTTGTATCTTTATCTGCTCCGCTAACCATGGCGCACTAGCGCCAGCTAAGCCGCCGGTCATATCGCCGGTGATAATGCCGGTAATAATCGATACGGCTGAGTCAACGCCTTTACTAAAGTCATTGCCCATTTTGCCATCTTGGGAGTCTTTACCGGCATCTTTATGAATAGTGCGTTCAAGCTCTTTTACCTGTTCTCCTAACTCTTTTAAGCTCGTGACAATGTTTAATCTGGTCTGTTCATCCTCTTTATTAAAGATTGGTTTGAGTTTGCTATGGGCATTTTCGGTATCATGACTGAGTTCATTAATATCTTGTGTTTGTTTATCTTGGTCACGAATGATTAACTCACCGTCACTGATTGCCGCGTGGGTAATATTCGAGGCTTCATCGTTGTGGTCATAAATGGTTGGTTGGCCACTGGTTGGTGAAAAACTGCTATCAACAATTATCCTAATTTTTTGATTATATTTTAGATAATGGTTATTTTGATTTGGTTTATTGAGGTTTATTTGTAAAAATAAATAGAAGGATGCACATTTGATAGCACATCTTTCTATATGGACATTTTGAAATTTTTTAGCTCAAGTTAATAAAACTGCTTTATGTTTTTTGCTTTGGTTATGTGTATGAAGGATGTGTGTTACTTTTTTTATAAAATATTCGATACTTTATGACAAAACTAATCATGACTAGCCCCTTATCCTGCGGCAAAAACTGTAATAACCACAAGTAAAACACTGCGTAAGCTAATTATACTGTTTATGATATCATAGATAAGTTATCATCCAAGAATTAGATCAGGTTCAGAGTTATCTCCCTTAAATTTCAGCAATAAAAAGTACAAACAAAGATTTTCCCCCTTCTTTGGGCGAAGAATCTTGATGAACAACTATATTGTATATGGATAACTTATAGAACAATTTACACAAACTAAGGATAAATCTACCCAACCTTGCATCTTTAAATAATATACATTATCATCTGAGTTCTTTAATATCTCAAGTTCACCTATATATGCAGGTAAAATATCCTCTTCATCAATATTATTTTGATATTGTAATGTGATAATGTTATTTATATTAATGGTGCAAACCTTGTCGCCATTATCCATATTTAAAATTTCTATATTAGCTTCATTTTTATCTAATTTAACAGAAAAAAACGATAAATTAACGTCAACCAATTTCAAATAATGATCTTTCATATATTATTTATCCCTATTGATAAAATGACCAGTTGAATGACTTTGATCTTTCAATCTATTAAATTCATAGTCAGTTCTTTCATTGTATTTCTTACCATTTTCCGCAATCTTAGGTTTCGTAGGGATAACCTCACCAGTAGGTTTTACTGTAACAATACGTCCGTCAGGATGTTTATAAGTTGTATATCCTCCAGTACTAGTTCCTTTTAATTGAAAGCCTTTAGAAATAAGATCAGAGTGTAATTCACTTAATGTTGTAGGTTCGAATCTATTTGTTTGCTTTCCTGCATTCCCCAAGCCTTTCTCATTTACTACATGTTCATCAAAATTACTGCTTTTATTAGCCTGTTGATTTGCTGCATGATTATTATTTATATTATCCTTTGTTTCTTTATAATTTCCACCACCTTGTTGAACGTTTTCTTTTCCATATACTGATTCAAAATAATCTTTATCTAATTTTCCCGTTATATTACTAGTTTTACTTTTATTGGCCGTTGATAATTTACTTCCTTTTAATGCTCTATTTATTATAGGTAAAGCAAAATGCCCTTCCAAACCATTAATCATCATCATTATTGCAATGGTTCTACCAGCCATTACTTGAGCTTCTTCATCACTGTAACCAAAACTTTTAAAACTTACTACATATCCATTATAAATAGCATGGAATTCATTTGCTGCTGCTGATGTGCTGTTCAATAAATGCTCAATTTCTTGGTAACCAATTTGAGCATTTGGAGGATTTGAATAAGTTAAATACTTATAAGTTTTTAAAGCATCGTAGGCTTTCTGGCGTTCCACATGGCATTCATCACTATTTACATCAATACACGCATTTATTAATGCATCACTTAAACTATCATCTTTAAGACGAAGTTCAAGTAATTCCATTTTTTCTTCATCTGTTAATATACCTTTTCTTTCTTTGTATTCTAAACCTTTTTTGGTTTGATGCTCATCTGAGTTTAAATAATTATTCTCAACCGCATTTTTACTGCTACTAATAGCCGCACTGGCATCGCCAAAATTACCACCGCCGGCAGCTACCGCAAGGCCGGATGCTAGTTGAGATAATGCGCTGATGGTTTGTTTTTCTTCTTCGGTTAAATCTTTGACTTCTTTGCCATACAGTTGTTTGCGGATGATATCTGCTGCAACTTCACCGGCCACTGCACCGGCTCCACCAGATAATGCTGAGTTGCCTTGTAGCTCAGCAACTACCGCACCAAGTATTGCATGAGCAACTAACCTCGCGGTTTCGTTATCACCGGCTTGTATCTTTATCTGCTCCGCTAACCATGGTGCACTAGCGCCAGCTAAGCCGCCGGTCATATCGCCGGTGATAATGCCGGTAATAATCGATACGGCTGAGTCAACGCCTTTACTAAAGTCATTGCCCATTTTGCCATCTTGGGAGTCTTTACCGGCATCTTTATGAATAGTGCGTTCAAGCTCTTTTACCTGTTCTCCTAACTCTTTTAAGCTCGTGACAATGTTTAATCTGGTCTGTTCATCCTCTTTATTAAAGATTGGTTTGAGTTTGCTATGGGCATTTTCGGTATCATGACTGAGTTAATTAATATCTTGTGTTTGCTTATCTGGGTCACGAATGATTAATTCACCGTCACTAATTGCCGCATGGGTAATATTCGAGGCTTCATCGTTGTGGTAATAAATGGTTGGTTGGCCACTGGTCGGTGAAAAACCACCACTACCAGGTCCTTTACTTACCCCAACAGAGCCAGAGATGCTGCTGACATCATATTCCGCTTTGTTTTTAATATCATTAAAGCCAATAGTGCCGGTATCTAAGCGATTTTTTGACCGTTCAGCTTCAGAGGCTATCACCGCACCATTTAGTTGGGTATGTTCACCCACAGTAATATCATAACCTCCACTGCCAGCAAATATGCCCGATTGCTCGTTAACCGATTCATAATTACTCTTCATCCGGTCTTGAGCAAAATTAGCACTCGCACTACTTGCACCATAGCAAAATGGCGGTACACAGATGCTGGCACTTGCACCAACACTGGTGTGTTTAGCATCATATTTTTCTTTATCTTGTTCACTACTGATGGTTAAGTTACGACCTATATCGGCAATGACTTGCTCACCAGACAGCTCCGCGCCCGTTAAAATAACATCACGACCACTCTGGATGTTAAGTGTATTACTGGCGGTGATGGTGCTGTTGTGATTGATATCACTGGTACCGTTTTCTTTACCTTTGGATTGACTGGCGGCTAACTCAATTGAAAAACCATTTTGCCCGCCCACTAATCCAAAGCCAACACCGGCACCATAGTGACTGCCTGAATCCGTGCTTTTCAATTTTTCAGTGCTGTGGGCGGCATCAAATTTGATATCATTCCCCGCATTGAGATTGATGTTTTGCCCGGTAATATCAACGCCTTTCCCTTCAATGTTCTCTTCTGCATTGATATTCACATTTTGACCCGCATGGATCACCGTGCCAGTTTGGGCGTTGTTGTGATACTCTGTTTTCTGTTTTGAGTTATCTGCCGTTACACTTACATTGACTTTAATTAAAGAGGCAGAACCACCATCACCATCATTAGCATTATTTTCAGCATTTACGGTTGGTCGGTTTATTTCCGCTGAGGAATCAGCCGCCGTTAAATTAGCTTGTGCGGCATTCACCCCAGCTTGTGCCATATAAATCGCCGCTAAACGTTTGTCTTCCTTATTTTCAATTGCTTTGGCGGCCTTTTCAATTGACTGTGCCGCTGTAACCGCATAGCCGGAGGTAGAAACCGTAACACCATATTGTTTATTACTGCTCTGCGTTTTTTGGTGCAGACTGTCTTCACTGGTTTCCATAATGACATTTTTACCCGTGAGGTTGACAGATTTACCGGCACTAATATCAACACCCGCCAGTTTAACATCATCACCTGCAACGACATTAATATTGCCTTTTGTACTGTTAAGTCCACTGCGAATATTACTTTGTGTTGCTTTATCTTCTAACTCTTTATATCGTGAATGTTGGTAACCAACTGTGCCACTATAGCCATCGCCACCAAGCTCACCAATCACTTTATGGTAACCTTTATTTTCACTGTGTGATTGATTGGTGCTGGCGCTAATATCTACATGGCCTTTTGCTGCATGTAAATTAATATCATATTGTGAGTTTAATAGGCTTCCTTTTATGTCGATATTGCCTTCACGGCTATTGATAGCAATGTTATTTGCCGTGAGCGTGGAGGCATTTTGACCCACTACATCACTATTACTTCGATTACCAGAGCTTTCACTACCATAAGGTAAGATACCCGCACCATGATTTGGACTGCCGTTGATAAATCGTACCGATGAACCCGCTGTCGGCGCTGCTGTCGTGGCACTCCAATTTTTACTCGTTGTTTTACTGTGCTCCAATTGTTTATCTGCCGAGGTTTCAATAGCAACATGACGGTTAGCATCGATAATAATTGCTTCTCCTGCGGTTAAGTCACTTCCTTTAATGACAACATCGCCATGCGTTAGTTGCCCTTGTACATCCCTTTCCTGACTATTACACGGTGGGCTATATCAGAATCCGCCATCAGCACAAAGCAACACCCGCCAAAACCCTCTTCAGCAAACACCCAGCAGGGGCGGGGGCTGGCGGGGTGTTGGAAAAATCCATCCATGATTATCTAAGAATAATCCACTAGGCGCGGTTATCAGCGCCCTTGTGGGGCGCTGCTGCCCTTGCCCAATATGCCCGGCCAGAGGCCGGATAGCTGGTCTATTCGCTGCGCTAGGCTACACACCGCCCCACCGCTGCGCGGCAGGGGGAAAGGCGGGCAAAGCCCGCTAAACCCCACACCAAACCCCGCAGAAATACGCTGGAGCGCTTTTAGCCGCTTTAGCGGCCTTTCCCCCTACCCGAAGGGTGGGGGCGCGTGTGCAGCCCCGCAGGGCCTGTCTCGGTCGATCATTCAGCCCGGCTCATCCTTCTGGCGTGGCGGCAGACCGAACAAGGCGCGGTCGTGGTCGCGTTCAAGGTACGCATCCATTGCCGCCATGAGCCGATCCTCCGGCCACTCGCTGCTGTTCACCTTGGCCAAAATCATGGCCCCCACCAGCACCTTGCGCCTTGTTTCGTTCTTGCGCTCTTGCTGCTGTTCCCTTGCCCGCACCCGCTGAATTTCGGCATTGATTCGCGCTCGTTGTTCTTCGAGCTTGGCCAGCCGATCCGCCGCCTTGTTGCTCCCCTTAACCATCTTGACACCCCATTGTTAATGTGCTGTCTCGTAGGCTATCATGGAGGCACAGCGGCGGCAATCCCGACCCTACTTTGTAGGGGAGGGCGCACTTACCGGTTTCTCTTCGAGAAACTGGCCTAACGGCCACCCTTCGGGCGGTGCGCTCTCCGAGGGCCATTGCATGGAGCCGAAAAGCAAAAGCAACAGCGAGGCAGCATGGCGATTTATCACCTTACGGCGAAAACCGGCAGCAGGTCGGGCGGCCAATCGGCCAGGGCCAAGGCCGACTACATCCAGCGCGAAGGCAAGTATGCCCGCGACATGGATGAAGTCTTGCACGCCGAATCCGGGCACATGCCGGAGTTCGTCGAGCGGCCCGCCGACTACTGGGATGCTGCCGACCTGTATGAACGCGCCAATGGGCGGCTGTTCAAGGAGGTCGAATTTGCCCTGCCGGTCGAGCTGACCCTCGACCAGCAGAAGGCGCTGGCGTCCGAGTTCGCCCAGCACCTGACCGGTGCCGAGCGCCTGCCGTATACGCTGGCCATCCATGCCGGTGGCGGCGAGAACCCGCACTGCCACCTGATGATCTCCGAGCGGATCAATGACGGCATCGAGCGGCCCGCCGCTCAGTGGTTCAAGCGGTACAACGGCAAGACCCCGGAGAAGGGCGGGGCACAGAAGACCGAAGCGCTCAAGCCCAAGGCATGGCTTGAGCAGACCCGCGAGGCATGGGCCGACCATGCCAACCGGGCATTAGAGCGGGCTGGCCACGACGCCCGCATTGACCACAGAACACTTGAGGCGCAGGGCATCGAGCGCCTGCCCGGTGTTCACCTGGGGCCGAACGTGGTGGAGATGGAAGGCCGGGGCATCCGCACCGACCGGGCAGACGTGGCCCTGAACATCGACACCGCCAACGCCCAGATCATCGACTTACAGGAATACCGGGAGGCAATAGACCATGAACGCAATCGACAGAGTGAAGAAATCCAGAGGCATCAACGAGTTAGCGGAGCAGATCGAACCGCTGGCCCAGAGCATGGCGACACTGGCCGACGAAGCCCGGCAGGTCATGAGCCAGACCCAGCAGGCCAGCGAGGCGCAGGCGGCGGAGTGGCTGAAAGCCCAGCGCCAGACAGGGGCGGCATGGGTGGAGCTGGCCAAAGAGTTGCGGGAGGTAGCCGCCGAGGTGAGCAGCGCCGCGCAGAGCGCCCGGAGCGCGTCGCGGGGGTGGCACTGGAAGCTATGGCTAACCGTGATGCTGGCTTCCATGATGCCTACGGTGGTGCTGCTGATCGCATCGTTGCTCTTGCTCGACCTGACGCCACTGACAACCGAGGACGGCTCGATCTGGCTGCGCTTGGTGGCCCGATGAAGAACGACAGGACTTTGCAGGCCATAGGCCGACAGCTCAAGGCCATGGGCTGTGAGCGCTTCGATATCGGCGTCAGGGACGCCACCACCGGCCAGATGATGAACCGGGAATGGTCAGCCGCCGAAGTGCTCCAGAACACGCCATGGCTCAAGCGGATGAATGCCCAGGGCAATGACGTGTATATCAGGCCCGCCGAGCAGGAGCGGCATGGTCTGGTGCTGGTGGACGACCTCAGCGAGTTTGACCTGGATGACATGAAAGCCGAGGGCCGGGAGCCTGCCCTGGTAGTGGAAACCAGCCCGAAGAACTATCAGGCATGGGTCAAGGTGGCCGACGCCGCAGGCGGTGAACTTCGGGGGCAGATTGCCCGGACGCTGGCCAGCGAGTACGACGCCGACCCGGCCAGCGCCGACAGCCGCCACTATGGCCGCTTGGCGGGCTTCACCAACCGCAAGGACAAGCACACCACCCGCGCCGGTTATCAGCCGTGGGTGCTGCTGCGTGAATCCAAGGGCAAGACCGCCACCGCTGGCCCGGCGCTGGTGCAGCAGGCTGGCCAGCAGATCGAGCAGGCCCAGCGGCAGCAGGAGAAGGCCCGCAGGCTGGCCAGCCTCGAACTGCCCGAGCGGCAGCTTAGCCGCCACCGGCGCACGGCGCTGGACGAGTACCGCAGCGAGATGGCCGGGCTGGTCAAGCGCTTCGGTGATGACCTCAGCAAGTGCGACTTTATCGCCGCGCAGAAGCTGGCCAGCCGGGGCCGCAGTGCCGAGGAAATCGGCAAGGCCATGGCCGAGGCCAGCCCAGCGCTGGCAGAGCGCAAGCCCGGCCACGAAGCGGATTACATCGAGCGCACCGTCAGCAAGGTCATGGGTCTGCCCAGCGTCCAGCTTGCGCGGGCCGAGCTGGCACGGGCACCGGCACCCCGCCAGCGAGGCATGGACAGGGGCGGGCCAGATTTCAGCATGTAGTGCTTGCGTTGGTACTCACGCCTGTTATACTATGAGTACTCACGCACAGAAGGGGGTTTTATGGAATACGAAAAAAGCGCTTCAGGGTCGGTCTACCTGATCAAAAGTGACAAGGGCTATTGGTTGCCCGGTGGCTTTGGTTATACGTCAAACAAGGCCGAGGCTGGCCGCTTTTCAGTCGCTGATATGGCCAGCCTTAACCTTGACGGCTGCACCTTGTCCTTGTTCCGCGAAGACAAGCCTTTCGGCCCCGGCAAGTTTCTCGGTGACTGATATGAAAGACCAAAAGGACAAGCAGACCGGCGACCTGCTGGCCAGCCCTGACGCTGTACGCCAAGCGCGATATGCCGAGCGCATGAAGGCCAAAGGGATGCGTCAGCGCAAGTTCTGGCTGACCGACGACGAATACGAGGCGCTGCGCGAGTGCCTGGAAGAACTCAGAGCGGCGCAGGGCGGGGGTAGTGACCCCGCCAGCGCCTAACCACCAACTGCCTGCAAAGGAGGCAATCAATGGCTACCCATAAGCCTATCAATATTCTGGAGGCGTTCGCAGCAGCGCCGCCACCGCTGGACTACGTTTTGCCCAACATGGTGGCCGGTACGGTCGGGGCGCTGGTGTCGCCCGGTGGTGCCGGTAAATCCATGCTGGCCCTGCAACTGGCCGCACAGATTGCAGGCGGGCCGGATCTGCTGGAGGTGGGCGAACTGCCCACCGGCCCGGTGATCTACCTGCCCGCCGAAGACCCGCCCACCGCCATTCATCACCGCCTGCACGCCCTTGGGGCGCACCTCAGCGCCGAGGAACGGCAAGCCGTGGCTGACGGCCTGCTGATCCAGCCGCTGATCGGCAGCCTGCCCAACATCATGGCCCCGGAGTGGTTCGACGGCCTCAAGCGCGCCGCCGAGGGCCGCCGCCTGATGGTGCTGGACACGCTGCGCCGGTTCCACATCGAGGAAGAAAACGCCAGCGGCCCCATGGCCCAGGTCATCGGTCGCATGGAGGCCATCGCCGCCGATACCGGGTGCTCTATCGTGTTCCTGCACCATGCCAGCAAGGGCGCGGCCATGATGGGCGCAGGCGACCAGCAGCAGGCCAGCCGGGGCAGCTCGGTACTGGTCGATAACATCCGCTGGCAGTCCTACCTGTCGAGCATGACCAGCGCCGAGGCCGAGGAATGGGGTGTGGACGACGACCAGCGCCGGTTCTTCGTCCGCTTCGGTGTGAGCAAGGCCAACTATGGCGCACCGTTCGCTGATCGGTGGTTCAGGCGGCATGACGGCGGGGTGCTCAAGCCCGCCGTGCTGGAGAGGCAGCGCAAGAGCAAGGGGGTGCCCCGTGGTGAAGCCTAAGAACAAGCACAGCCTCAGCCACGTCCGGCACGACCCGGCGCACTGTCTGGCCCCCGGCCTGTTCCGTGCCCTCAAGCGGGGCGAGCGCAAGCGCAGCAAGCTGGACGTGACGTATGACTACGGCGACGGCAAGCGGATCGAGTTCAGCGGCCCGGAGCCGCTGGGCGCTGATGATCTGCGCATCCTGCAAGGGCTGGTGGCCATGGCTGGGCCTAATGGCCTAGTGCTTGGCCCGGAACCCAAGACCGAAGGCGGACGGCAGCTCCGGCTGTTCCTGGAACCCAAGTGGGAGGCCGTCACCGCTGATGCCATGGTGGTCAAAGGTAGCTATCGGGCGCTGGCAAAGGAAATCGGGGCAGAGGTCGATAGTGGTGGGGCGCTCAAGCACATACAGGACTGCATCGAGCGCCTTTGGAAGGTATCCATCATCGCCCAGAATGGCCGCAAGCGGCAGGGGTTTCGGCTGCTGTCGGAGTACGCCAGCGACGAGGCGGACGGGCGCCTGTACGTGGCCCTGAACCCCTTGATCGCGCAGGCCGTCATGGGTGGCGGCCAGCATGTGCGCATCAGCATGGACGAGGTGCGGGCGCTGGACAGCGAAACCGCCCGCCTGCTGCACCAGCGGCTGTGTGGCTGGATCGACCCCGGCAAAACCGGCAAGGCTTCCATAGATACCTTGTGCGGCTATGTCTGGCCGTCAGAGGCCAGTGGTTCGACCATGCGCAAGCGCCGCCAGCGGGTGCGCGAGGCGTTGCCGGAGCTGGTCGCGCTGGGCTGGACGGTAACCGAGTTCGCGGCGGGCAAGTACGACATCACCCGGCCCAAGGCGGCAGGCTGACCCCCCCCACTCTATTGTAAACAAGACATTTTTATCTTTTATATTCAATGGCTTATTTTCCTGCTAATTGGTAATACCATGAAAAATACCATGCTCAGAAAAGGCTTAACAATATTTTGAAAAATTGCCTACTGAGCGCTGCCGCACAGCTCCATAGGCCGCTTTCCTTGCTTTGCTTCCAGATGTATGCTATTCTGCTCCTGCAGCTAATGGATCACCGCAAACAGGTTACTCGCCTGGGGATTCCCTTTCGACCCGAGCATCCGTATGATACTCATGCTCGATTATTATTATTATAGAAGCCCCCATGAATAAATCGCTCATCATTTTCGGCATCGTCAACATAACCTCGGACAGTTTCTCCGATGGAGGCCGGTATCTGGCGCCAGACGCAGCCATTGCGCAGGCGCGTAAGCTGATGGCCGAGGGGGCAGATGTGATCGACCTCGGTCCGGCATCCAGCAATCCCGACGCCGCGCCTGTTTCGTCCGACACAGAAATCGCGCGTATCGCGCCGGTGCTGGACGCGCTCAAGGCAGATGGCATTCCCGTCTCGCTCGACAGTTATCAACCCGCGACGCAAGCCTATGCCTTGTCGCGTGGTGTGGCCTATCTCAATGATATTCGCGGTTTTCCAGACGCTGCGTTCTATCCGCAATTGGCGAAATCATCTGCCAAACTCGTCGTTATGCATTCGGTGCAAGACGGGCAGGCAGATCGGCGCGAGGCACCCGCTGGCGACATCATGGATCACATTGCGGCGTTCTTTGACGCGCGCATCGCGGCGCTGACGGGTGCCGGTATCAAACGCAACCGCCTTGTCCTTGATCCCGGCATGGGGTTTTTTCTGGGGGCTGCTCCCGAAACCTCGCTCTCGGTGCTGGCGCGGTTCGATGAATTGCGGCTGCGCTTCGATTTGCCGGTGCTTCTGTCTGTTTCGCGCAAATCCTTTCTGCGCGCGCTCACAGGCCGTGGTCCGGGGGATGTCGGGGCCGCGACACTCGCTGCAGAGCTTGCCGCCGCCGCAGGTGGAGCTGACTTCATCCGCACACACGAGCCGCGCCCCTTGCGCGACGGGCTGGCGGTATTGGCGGCGCTGAAAGAAACCGCAAGAATTCGTTAACTGCACATTCGGGATATTTCTCTATATTCGCGCTTCATCAGAAAACTGAAGGAACCTCCATTGAATCGAACTAATATTTTTTTTGGTGAATCGCATTCTGACTGGTTGCCTGTCAGAGGCGGAGAATCTGGTGATTTTGTTTTTCGACGTGGTGACGGGCATGCCTTCGCGAAAATCGCACCTGCTTCCCGCCGCGGTGAGCTCGCTGGAGAGCGTGACCGCCTCATTTGGCTCAAAGGTCGAGGTGTGGCTTGCCCCGAGGTCATCAACTGGCAGGAGGAACAGGAGGGTGCATGCTTGGTGATAACGGCAATTCCGGGAGTACCGGCGGCTGATCTGTCTGGAGCGGATTTGCTCAAAGCGTGGCCGTCAATGGGGCAGCAACTTGGCGCTGTTCACAGCCTATCGGTTGATCAATGTCCGTTTGAGCGCAGGCTGTCGCGAATGTTCGGACGCGCCGTTGATGTGGTGTCCCGCAATGCCGTCAATCCCGACTTCTTACCGGACGAGGACAAGAGTACGCCGCAGCTCGATCTTTTGGCTCGTGTCGAACGAGAGCTACCGGTGCGGCTCGACCAAGAGCGCACCGATATGGTTGTTTGCCATGGTGATCCCTGCATGCCGAACTTCATGGTGGACCCTAAAACTCTTCAATGCACGGGTCTGATCGACCTTGGGCGGCTCGGAACAGCAGATCGCTATGCCGATTTGGCACTCATGATTGCTAACGCCGAAGAGAACTGGGCAGCGCCAGATGAAGCAGAGCGCGCCTTCGCTGTCCTATTCAATGTATTGGGGATCGAAGCCCCCGACCGCGAACGCCTTGCCTTCTATCTGCGATTGGACCCTCTGACTTGGGGTTGATGTTCATGCCGCCTGTTTTTCCTGCTCATTGGCACGTTTCGCAACCTGTTCTCATTGCGGACACCTTTTCCAGCCTCGTTTGGAAAGTTTCATTGCCAGACGGGACTCCTGCAATCGTCAAGGGATTGAAACCTATAGAAGACATTGCTGATGAACTGCGCGGGGCCGACTATCTGGTATGGCGCAATGGGAGGGGAGCAGTCCGGTTCATTGATGACGGGATCAGTACCGACGGTGATATGGGGCAAATGGTGGTCACCATCCTGTCGGCTGTGGCACAGGCTGAACGCCGGAGGATCCTAGAGCGCACGAATGAGGGCCGACAGGAAGCAAAGCTGAAAGGAATCAAATTTGGCCGCAGGCGTACCGTGGACAGGAACGTCGTGCTGACGCTTCATCAGAAGGGCACTGGTGCAACGGAAATTGCTCATCAGCTCAGTATTGCCCGCTCCACGGTTTATAAAATTCTTGAAGACGAAAGGGCCTCGTGATACTATAGGTTAATGTCATGATAATAATGGTTTCTTAGACGTCAGGTGGCACTTTTCGGGGAAATGTGCGCGGAACCCCTATTTGTTTATTTTTCTAAATACATTCAAATATGTATCCGCTCATGAGACAATAACCCTGATAAATGCTTCAATAATATTGAAAAAGGAAGAGTATGAGTATTCAACATTTCCGTGTCGCCCTTATTCCCTTTTTTGCGGCATTTTGCCTTCCTGTTTTTGCTCACCCAGAAACGCTGGTGAAAGTAAAAGATGCTGAAGATCAGTTGGGTGCACGAGTGGGTTACATCGAACTGGATCTCAACAGCGGTAAGATCCTTGAGAGTTTTCGCCCCGAAGAACGTTTTCCAATGATGAGCACTTTTAAAGTTCTGCTATGTGGTGCGGTATTATCCCGTGTTGACGCCGGGCAAGAGCAACTCGGTCGCCGCATACACTATTCTCAGAATGACTTGGTTGAGTACTCACCAGTCACAGAAAAGCATCTTACGGATGGCATGACAGTAAGAGAATTATGCAGTGCTGCCATAACCATGAGTGATAACACTGCGGCCAACTTACTTCTGACAACGATCGGAGGACCGAAGGAGCTAACCGCTTTTTTGCACAACATGGGGGATCATGTAACTCGCCTTGATCGTTGGGAACCGGAGCTGAATGAAGCCATACCAAACGACGAGCGTGACACCACGATGCCTGCAGCAATGGCAACAACGTTGCGCAAACTATTAACTGGCGAACTACTTACTCTAGCTTCCCGGCAACAATTAATAGACTGGATGGAGGCGGATAAAGTTGCAGGACCACTTCTGCGCTCGGCCCTTCCGGCTGGCTGGTTTATTGCTGATAAATCTGGAGCCGGTGAGCGTGGGTCTCGCGGTATCATTGCAGCACTGGGGCCAGATGGTAAGCCCTCCCGTATCGTAGTTATCTACACGACGGGGAGTCAGGCAACTATGGATGAACGAAATAGACAGATCGCTGAGATAGGTGCCTCACTGATTAAGCATTGGTAACTGTCAGACCAAGTTTACTCATATATACTTTAGATTGATTTAAAACTTCATTTTTAATTTAAAAGGATCTAGGTGAAGATCCTTTTTGATAATCTCATGACCAAAATCCCTTAACGTGAGTTTTCGTTCCACTGAGCGTCAGACCCCGAAACCGCGACGCTTACAGCTGAAAGCGACCAGGTGCTCGGCGTGGCAAGACTCGCAGCGAACCCGTAGAAAGCCATGCTCCAGCCGCCCGCATTGGAGAAATTCTTCAAATTCCCGTTGCACATAGCCCGGCAATTCCTTTCCCTGCTCTGCCATAAGCGCAGCGAATGCCGGGTAATACTCGTCAACGATCTGATAGAGAAGGGTTTGCTCGGGTCGGTGGCTCTGGTAACGACCAGTATCCCGATCCCGGCTGGCCGTCCTGGCCGCCACATGAGGCATGTTCCGCGTCCTTGCAATACTGTGTTTACATACAGTCTATCGCTTAGCGGAAAGTTCTTTTACCCTCAGCCGAAATGCCTGCCGTTGCTAGACATTGCCAGCCAGTGCCCGTCACTCCCGTACTAACTGTCACGAACCCCTGCAATAACTGTCACGCCCCCCTGCAATAACTGTCACGCCCCCAAACCTGCAAACCCAGCAGGCGATTGGCTGGAGGACGCCGGCTTTACCACCGGGCAACCCGTCACCATCACAGCTAAAAAAGGGAAGTTGATTGTTGAAATTGCGAGGTAGATCCAGAGTTGATAAATAATTAATCCAGCTCTGCGAGCTCTGTCGCAGGACTAGATTAATATTCATTATTTTTAATATTTCATTGATATTTTTTAGGTATATTAGCTAACTGTTCATTTAGAGACCAACTATTTGGTTGGCACTTTTTACAATTCCATTTTGCCCCGCCATCTAACCATTTTTTTCTATAACTTTTAATTCCAATCAAAGTACAATCTTCATAACCAAATTCCACGCCACAACAATCACAAATATTATATGTTGGCGTTTGTTCATCAATTCCCCATTGAGGTTCATTTTGCTTAAGGCCGCAAACACGGCAGATATATGCTTCATTATTATTTTTGTGCATTAAAATACTCCAAATTAGTTTTATATCCATGTTCAGCCGGATTAGGCTTAAACATTGTTTTAGGCGTACCATCTGCATTTTTTACAGCAAAAATATTAGAGCTAGGATTGTAAAAAACTGTATCGCCATTTTTTCTAGTAATAACTAGCGTGCCAGCTGGTGGATTATTAACAAAATTATGTGTCGCATCTACATATTGTTTTGCATTTTGGAATTCTGGAAATTCTAACTTATGTTTATCCCAATGACTATAAGCATTTTCGACAGGATCTTTTTTATTGGTTTCTGTCCAAATTTGATCATCTTTTTGCTTTCCTGTACCAACAGTATCACTAGCTTTGTTATTCAAAGAATCAGTTGGTTTTTCCACTCCACTACCAGCTTTAATTTCGGGAATACTCCCTTTTACAGCAATATCATCAACCTTATTAACAATATTACCGGGTTTACCTATATTGGTATTTGGTTGCGTAAAATTTACTCCTCCATACAAACCAGCCAATGAAGATACAATTCCATGTGCAGCCATAACATATTTATACTGTTGAGCAACATCTTTTACATCTCTACCTGTCTCTTTTGCAATTGCTTCAATTGAAATTAAATGAATAATGCTGTTGGGATCTAAACCGACTAATGCTTCGTTAAGGTTTTTTGAGTCTTCTCTATATAAATCAGCATTTGTTAAACTTCTAGCAACCTCTTTTTCATATTCATTCTGCATTTCCCATGCTTCTTGCAGCAATCCTTTACAAGCTGAGCTTGAGATGTTACCCAATGAACAATTATCCTGTAAAATTTGATCTCGTTCTTTATCTAGTTTATTGAGATTTTCTAATTCTTTCTTTTCATCTTCTGTTAATTCCTCACCTAGATAGTTTGGCTTTATCCAAGTCAAATAAGCTTTTCGCTTAGCTTCATTTACACTCAAATAATTATTCTCAACCGCATTTTTACTGCTACGAATTGCTGTGCTAGCATCGCTAATATTACCACCGCCAGCGGCTATGGCAAGACCAGTAGCTAGTTGAGATAATGCGCTGATGGTTTGTTTTTCTTCTTCGGTTAAATCTTTGACTTCTTTGCCATACAGTTGTTTGCGGATGATATCTGCCGCAACTTCACCGGCCACTGCACCCGCTCCACCAGATAATGCTGAGTTACCTTGTAGCTCAGCCACTACCGCACCAAGTATTGCATGGGCAACTCTAACCTCGCGGTTTCGTTATCACCGGCTTGTATCTTTATCTGCTCAGCTAACCATGGTACACTGGCGCCAGCTAGGCCGCCGGTCATATCGCTGGTGATAATGCCGGTAATAATTGATACGGCTGAGTCAACGCCTTTACTAAAGTCATTGCCCATTTTACCATCTTTTGAGTCTTTACCGGTATCTTTATGAATGGTGCGCTCGAGCTCTTTAACCTGTGACGCTAACTCTTGTAAGCTAGTGACAATGTTTTGTTTGGTCTGTTCATCCTCTTTATTAAAGATTGGTTTGAGTTTGCTATGGGCATTTTCGGTATCATGACTGAGTTCATTAATATCTTGTGTTTGTTTATCTTGGTCACGAATGATTAACTCACCGTCACTAATTGCCGCATGCGTAATATTCGAAGCTTCATCGTTGTGGTCATAAATGGTTGGTTGGCCACTGGTCGGTGAAAAAACATTACTACCAACAACCATTCTAATTGGTTAATTATTTTTTAGATAATGGTTATTTTGAGTTGCTTTATTTAGGTTTATTTTGTAAAAATAATTGAGAAGTCTATACCATGATAGTTATTAGGACATTGATATAACCTGATTTTTTGCATTAATTGTGTCTATTTTTCAATTTATCGTCGCTCGGCTGGCAAAGTAAGTATAAAACCTTTATACTATGCGACAATTTTTAGTAATACTTGCTGTGTTGCTAAATCAACCCGTTCTTTAACATCATCAATTGGAAGAAAATTATGCATCCGATGCTGAATATTGCTATTCGTGCTGCTCGTAAAGCAGGTAATGTGGCCATTAAGGCTTATGAAAATCCAAGTTCAATCGAAATTGACACTAAAGGTGCTAACGATTTTGCTACTAACGCCGATCGTGCTGCTGAAGCTTTAATTATTGAAACAATCAAAAAAGCGTATCCTGATCATACGATTATTGCCGAAGAAAGCGGATTGGCTAAAGGTAATGATGCTGACACGCAATGGATTATCGACCCAATTGATGGTACCACCAATTTTATTAAGAATATTCCTCATTTTGCGGTTTCGATTGCCGCTCGAGTTAAAGGTAAAACGGAAGTTGCTGTCGTGTATAATCCGATGAGTAATGAACTCTTCACGGCTGCTCGAGGTAAAGGTGCGCAGTTAAATGGTTACCGTATTCGAGTAAGTAATGCGAAAGATTTAGAGGGTAGTGTGCTTGCAACAGCTTTTCCTTTTAAAGCTAAACAACACAGTAATTGTTATTTCGCGGTATTGCAAAAGTTATTTACTAAGTGTGGTGATTTTCGTCGTACAGGTTCAGCCGCGTTAGATCTAGCTTATGTCGCATCAGGGCGCTTAGATGGCTTTTTTGAAATTGGCTTAAAACCATGGGATATTGCCGCAGGTGAATTGATTTTACGTGAAGCGGGTGGTGTGGTTACCGATTTTGCGGGCGGTAATAACTATATGGTCTCTGGTAATATTGTGGCTGGAAATCCAAGAATCGTTAAAGATCTGCTTGTTTCTACTCAAAATGATTGGCCAGAAAATTTACGTAATTAATTTTTATTTTCTTTATCTAAATGCAGGGCTGTCTTATCCCTGCATTTTGTCTTTATGTCGTTTATCAAAAATATAAATTTGCTATTGGTTATTGTGGATCAGTTATTGCTGTCATGGAACAATTAACTTGTAAGCCTTGATTGTTTAAATAGTCACTACCCCAGACATACATTGATTCGAGGACTGGTTTGATACTTTTGCCAAAGTTGGTTAAAGAATATTCTACTTTAGGTGGTACGACGGGATAAACGTGTCGATTAATTAGGCCATTTGCTTCAAGTTCACGTAGCTGTTGGGTTAGCATTTTAGGGGTAGCGCTTGGAATTTCTTTCTGTAATTGTGAAAATCTCAAGGTGGTTTCGGTCATTAGTTTCCATAAAATGAGCGATTTATATTTACCACCAATCATATTAATTGCGGCATCAACTGGACAATAGGTGATAGGTTGATGTTCTTTTCCACGACCAGTGGTATTAATCGGATTATTTTTCACATTATTATCTCAATAGTATCTTTTGGGGTAGTATATATCAAAAAAGTGCATTCTTGTTAAAAGGATAATTAATATTACAATAGCTATATAAATCACATCAAAAACCAAGGGAAACATCAAATGAAAACCGTCGAATATAGTTTTTTTGTGGAAGAGATGAGTTGCGCATCATGCGTTAGTCGTGTTGAAAAAGCATTAAAAAAGATTGATGGCGTGATTGATGTTAGTGTTAACCTTGCGACAGAAAAGGCAACAGTTGAAGCCAATACGAATGTGCAATTAGAAACCTTAATGGCAGCAGTCGATAAAGCCGGTTACCACGCGGTAAAGATTAGTGAGGCGGAAATTCACGCCAAAGATATAAATAAGCAAGCGTCACTCTGGCCGATTATTATCTCGGTTATCTTAGCGATTCCTTTTGTATTGCCGATGTTACTTGAGCCATTTGGCATTCATTGGATGATGCCAGCTTGGTTGCAATTAGTGATTGCCTCGGTGGTGCAATTTGGGCTTGGTGCAAAATTTTATCGTAGTGGTTTTAATGCTGCCAAGGCGTTGTCCGGTAATATGGATCTGTTAGTGGCTATTGGTACCAGTGCAGCTTATGGATTGTCACTTTATCAGCTTATTATTGGTAATAACGATCATCTCTATTTCGAGTCATCGGTGGTTATTATTACGTTAATTTTGATTGGTAAATGGTTAGAGTCGAGAGCCAAACATCAAACGACCCAAGCGATTGAAGCACTTTCCGCGCTGCGCCCGGAAGTTGCATTAGTTCGACAAGGCGATCAAGAAGTAAGTTTGCCGATAAGTCAGGTTAAGGTCGATGATGTGGTTGTGATCAAACCTGGTGAACGAATTCCGGTAGATGGTGTGGTTATTGACGGCGCATCGAGTTGTGATGAATCGATGTTGACGGGGGAAAGTTTCCCGGTTAGTAAAACCCTCAATAGTGTGGTAACCGGTGGCACCATTAATGGTGAAGGATTATTGATAGTAAAAACAACAGCAGTACAAGCTGATTCGACTTTGTCTAAGATTATCGCTATGGTCGAATCTGCTCAAGCTAAAAAAGCGCCAATTCAACGTATTGTCGATCGGATTAGTGCTATTTTTGTTCCCGTGATTTTAATGATTGCACTGATTACACTGCTTGCTTGGGGCGTTATTTCTCATGATTGGCAGCAAGCTTTACTACATGCGGTCGCCGTGTTAGTGATTGCTTGCCCATGTGCGTTAGGATTGGCGACACCAACGGCGATAATGGTTGGTACGGGGGTTGCTGCTCGCCATGGTATTTTGATTAAAGATGCCGAGGCGCTTGAAACCTTACATAACATTAATACGGTAGCATTTGATAAAACTGGCACATTAACCATTGGTAAACCAGAATTAGTTGAACTGGATGTAATGGGCACAGAAACTGCCGATCAAATTCTCGCACTAGCAGCATCAATGCAAGCCGGAAGTGAGCATCCACTCGCTAAAGCAATTTTAGCGAAAGCTAAATCGTATAATTATGCACAGAATATTACCTCAGTTGCTGGTTCAGGGGTAATGGCAACCATTGACAATCATGAATATTATTTAGGTAGTTTACATTGGATGAAATCGTTAAATGCCTATTTTGTGGATATGCAGGATAAAATTAATGAACTGACGCAAAAAGGTTATACAATCTCATTTTTAGCTAAACAGCAATCAGAAAATGGTGTTGTGATATTAGCTTTATTTGGTTTTGCTGATGTAATTAAACCAGAAGCAAAAAATGCCATTAATGCATTACATAAATTAAACGTAAATACAGTTATGTTAACTGGTGATAATCAACAAGCCGCTAATTATGTAGGGCAACAATTAAGTTTAGATAAAGTTATTGCTGAAGTTTTACCGCAAGATAAAGCCAATTATATTTATCAATTACAAAAAGAAGACCAAAATATTAAAAGTAGTAATAGCAATCATAAAGTGGCAATGGTTGGTGATGGTATTAATGATGCACCTGCGTTAGCAGCAGCTGATATTGGTATTGCTATGGGAACAGGGACTGATGTCGCGATGCATGCAGCAAGTATAACCTTGATGCGTGGCAATCTATTTTTAATTGCTGATGCCATTGATATCTCAAGAAGAACCTATAATAAAATTAAACAAAACTTATTTTGGGCATTTTTCTACAATTTAATTGGCATTCCACTCGCTGCCTTCGGCTTCTTAAATCCAATGATAGCCGGTGCAGCTATGGCACTTAGCAGTGTAAGTGTGGTGACTAATGCTTTATTGTTAAAACGGTGGCAAGCGCGTTCTGGGTCAAAATAATTTTATTTTGACCTAATTCTTTATGGTAATAAATTAATTTTAGAACAAGTCATTAATGCAAATATTGTCCCAAATTAGTCGATTTTGGATCCTTTTTATTGCTCAGATCTAACAAGGAGTAGATTAGTGGCGAATATAAATTAGAATGAAACTAACTGAAAAAACGATTAATTGGATAAGTATAAATATTTCACTATGTGAAAATTCAAATACTTGATTGAAAAAGCACCATCTTATAGGGTGTTTTTTCAATCGGTAAATCATTTTCAGATAAATTAAAGCCAAAAACCGGCAAAATTTTCCTATCGGAATAGCATCATGCTAAACAATGATAAATAGCATCTCTAATTTTTACTGGATAGTGTCCCAACATTCCTTCAATTGCGGTATTAGTCAAAATGACTACAGCTAATTCTTGTTGAGGGTCATAAAACCAATTATGACCATACACACCACCCCATTGAATAGTTCCTTTACTCTGAGGTGTTTGTGCTAAGATCGGGTCATCAAGCACCGCACCACCATAACCGAATCCCCATCCTGGTCCTTTTGTACAATATTTACTACTTATATAACACTTCGCCATTTTATCCATTAGTTTATTGCTACTTAAATCATTATTTATTGAAGTTAGTGATAACAGAAATTGCATAAAATCAGGTGCAGTACCAACCATACCCGCCCCACCTGAATGATAGGCTTTGGGATTAAATATGCGTTTAGGATCATAAGAAACAATCCCGTTATTCCATGATTCATCTAATTGCATAAAATAAGGGCTTGGCATAGGTAATGGTTCCGGTAAAGCATTATAATAGTGAGTAACTAATTGATTATTATCTGGTATGGTAAAGCCAGTATTTGCCATATTCAAAGGAATTGTTATGGTAGTTTTTATTATTTCTTCTAATGGTTGTTGAGTGACGGCAGTTAATACTCCACCTAGGACATCTAATGCCAATGAATAACACCAATTTGTTCCAGGTGCAAAAAGAAGAGGAGCTTTTGATAATCGATGAAGATTTTCATCTAAATCAGTTGCTATTTGATCAAAACCGTCTGAAATCTGTAATGTATTATAAATGCCTTCACCATGAGGTTCGCAAAAACGATATTTTAGTCCCGCACTATGGGTTAATAAGTGATGCAAAGTAATAACTGGTTGCTGGCCATTTTCTAGTGTTGGAGTGAAATAAGGTAGATAATCAGTAACAGGCGAATCCAATTTTAGTAGCCCTTTTTCTGCTAAACATAATGCGGCTGCACTAACTATCGGTTTGGTAACTGATGAAAGCAAAAATTGTGAGTCAACTTGCATGGTTGATTTTTGTTCTTTATCAGCATAGCCGGATGCTTGTTGATAGATTATTTGTCCCTCTTTAGCAACCATAACAACAGATCCAACTATATGTTTTTTATCTATCGCATATTGATTCACTTTATTGATTGCTTGTCCAACATTTGCAGAAAAATGGCTAATTTTCATTTTTATCTTAACTCTTGATTGATTATTATTTCACCTAATAGTATATGTTTTTTGTAAGGTAATAAATATGCTAAATGAATTTATTTTGACGACGTTTAGTTGGCTTGCTATTAATGGGTATATTGATGTAACTTAAAATTATTTTTCTATTACCAGTTCGATTTAATTTGTTAGTATAAAGTGTATTCTGTTTAGCCATGAAGAACCACAGCCCTGTAATGTATAAGGTTGCTTAATTATATAATATAATTCAGGTTAGTATGTTTAGATTGAATTTGGTTTAGTGTCAATTAGACTCAAGCGCATTTTTATTCTTATAATTTATTTTAGATTAAACCCAACTTGTGATCCCTTACCTTGTTCAGTAACAAATACCCCGACGGCAGTAATCAATTGTTCATTATAGTAAATTAATGGAATACGAGTGCGCTGCCAAGGTGGAATATGGTGTTCTTGCCATAGTTTTTTTATTGATCGTGATCCTTGGCGCTGTACAATTTGAAATTGACCTTGGGCATGAAAACGCACCGAAACCGTCTCATCTTTATGTGGTAAACGGCAGGTTAGATCAGTTTGATAATTAGGCTGCAAATGGCCTAAATTATCCGGCAAGGTTAGCGAAGTATTTAGATCCCAAGGCAAGATTTGCTGTTCAATATCTTGATATAGAGGCAATAAATAAAGTTGGTTTTGATAGCGGCGAATCTGTCGATTATGCAAAATAAATTGTGGATTAGCATCTTCTTTTGCTTGAATAACGGTTTGCCAAATTAACGACAGTTGCTTTTGACTTGGCATGCCGATATGTTGCTCTCTAAACCACATTCGCAATATTGCATTACGTTTGTATTCAGAATAATCACGTAGTGGTTGAATATTAAGTTGTTTGGCATTGCCAATAATTTGCTTAAATTCTGCCGATAAAAGCTCATGGATTAATGCTTCTTGCTGTTGACATAACTCGGCACTACGCGCCACCATTTGTGAAAAATGTGGCCAACGCTGATTAAGTATTGGCAGTACCTTTAAGCGTAAAAAGTTACGATCATAATGGTCATCTTGATTACTTTCATCTTCAATCCAAGTTAATTGCTGTTGATTGGCGTACTGTTCAATCTCTTGACGAGATATCGTGAGTAGAGGCCGAAGATGTTGGCCATTTCCCAGTGGCATAGCGGATAATCCCGTTGGGCCACTGCCACGCTTCAATGCCAGAAAGAAAGTTTCACATTGATCGTCAAGGTGCTGAGCAGTACATAACAACTCATCACTTTTTAAATGTCGATAAATAGCTTGGTAGCGAGCTTCTCTTGCTTGTTCTTCAATATTGCCCGCCGCTCTATCAAGTTTGACTTTTTCAATAATCAAAGGAATTTGCCAAACATTGCATTGTTGCAGGCAATGTTCCGCCCAACTATCAGCGTTTTTGCTTAAACCATGGTGAATATAAATGGCTCTAAGTTGTAAATTTTGTGACTTTTGTCTCAAGTTGACTAATGCTTGCAGTAAAACAGTCGAATCGACACCACCACTAAAAGCAACCAGTAGCGATTGTCGACCGTTTAGATGTTGTAAAATTGTTTGTTCAATAATACTTTTAGTCTTAGCTTGATTTTGATGACTCATCGGTTATCCATTTATACTAAACTTTGTAATGCATTAACTTTGTTTTTATGTAATTTAATTCTATCTAAGCCAGCAGAAAGATCGGCGATTAAATCATCAGGATCTTCAAGACCAATATGTAATCGAATTAATGTACCAGTGAAATCAATGCCCGATACCGGACGTATTTTTGCTAGATCTTCAGGTTGGTTGGCTAAAATTAATGATTCAAATCCACCCCATGAATACGCCATAGAAAAGTGAGTCATATTATCCAAGAAATCAGATAGTTGCACATCGCTTAAATGATCTTTAAGTACAAACGAGAATAGACCACTAGCACCACTAAAATCACGTTTAAAAAACTCATGTCCCTTACAACTTGCCAAAGCCGGATGATTAACAGTTGCCACTTTAGGATGATTAGCTAACCAGTTTGCCACTTTTAAGCTACTTTCGTGATGTTGTTTTAATCTAACCGCTAAGGTTCGTAATCCACGAGCGGCCATATAAGCGGTATCAGCATCACACATTTGTCCCATTAAATAAGAACGTTCACGTAATTGATCCCAACATCGTTGATTAGCAACAGCAGTACCTAACATGGCATCGGAGTGGCCGATTAAGTACTTAGTACCTGCTTGAATGGAGATATCAACATCGTGATCTAATGCTTTGAATAAAACGCCAGCACTCCAAGTGTTGTCCATCATAATGACAATTTCCGGATTTACCTTGCGAATCGCTTTAACAATTGCTGGCACATCATGCAGTTCCATAGTGATTGAGCTTGGTGATTCAAGAAATACCACTTTGGTATTTGGTTTAATATGATTCGTGATATAACGACCAATTAGCGGAGAAAAATAATCGGTTTCCACACCAAAATCTTTTAATATATGTTCACAAAATTCTTGCGTTGGTTCGTAACTGGCTTCTGATACCAGAATATGATCACCGGTTTTTACAAAAGCTAAAATGGCATTTGCAATGGCTGCCGCACCGCAAGGATAGAGATAGCAACCAGCACCACCTTCAATTTCCACCATGGCATCTTGCAGGGCAAAATGAGTTAATGTGCCGCGACGACCGTAAAATAGCGCTCCTTTAGTGCGATTTTCCATCGCTTCTTTTTTGGCCTCAATTGAATCAAAAACTAGCGATGATGCTCGCTGAATAACTGAGTTAACTGCACCTTGGGTATAGCGTTTTTTTCGACCAGCATGAACTAATTTTGTTTGTAATGACATGATGCATCCTTAGTGAACCGATAAATTTCGATAACAGTTAGCATAGCATGCTGTTAAAATAGTAAAAAATAATTTTTATTTAAATTGGCTTACACAACATGTTAATTGTCCAACTTGCTCATTTAGATACGGCGGAAGTGAACTATTCACTATTATCACCAAAAATCATTGATGATGCTGAATTATTAAAGGGTACACGTAAAAAACAGT
Source organism: Gilliamella sp. M0320 (assembly GCF_016101635.1). Classification (NCBI taxonomy): domain Bacteria; kingdom Pseudomonadati; phylum Pseudomonadota; class Gammaproteobacteria; order Orbales; family Orbaceae; genus Gilliamella; species Gilliamella sp. M0320. The sequence continues at coordinate 139,493 of NZ_JACFQD010000004.1, read as the reverse complement.
TTTTAGTCTGTCGTTCAATGTTAGCTAGTTTGCTTAAACAGTATTGTCAAATTGATACTTTACCGAGCATGATAGTTGGCGATAATGGCCGACCTTGCTTTTTAGATAACCATTTTCCTGATTTTAATATTAGTCATAGCCAAGATTGGATGGCGGTTGCAATATCGCTAAATGGTCAAGTCGGCCTTGATATTGAAGTTGCTAGGCAGCGTAAAAATTATTTGAATGTCGCTGAAAGTATTTTTGCTAATGATGAATATCAATGGATGTTAAAACAACGTGATACTTTAACCGCATTTTGGCAACTTTGGACATTAAAAGAGTCAGCTCTTAAATTATATGCCAAAGGCGTTTGGCAAATGAAATCGGTAAAAGTTGATGTCGCAAACCAGTTGATTAGTGCGCCATTTGGCCAAGATTTTTATTATCAATATCAGCAAGTGGCATCGGTTCATCTTGCTGTTAATCAGAATAAACCAATCAAAAAATTTATCCTGCAAACTTAATCTATTAATAATCTGCTACTAATGTGGTAGCAGATTAATATCATCAATTTACTCTTCGTTTGAACTCGTTAGGCCTGATTCACTTAACGTTTTATTGAAGTCTTTATCCATAAAGAATAAATCATGTTTGTTTTCACCAACTAATTCGAGTTTATCAACAATGCTCTTGAACAGTTTTTCTTCTTCATGTTGTTCAGCTACATACCATTGTAAAAAGTTGAAGGTTGAAAAATCTTTTTGCGTTAAAGCATAGTCAACAAGTTCATTAATTTCTTTGGTAATTTTAAGTTCATGTTGATATGCCGCTTTAAACACATCAAGTAGTGATTTATATTCTGATTCTGGCGCTGCAATTTTGCCAATAAGCGCTAACGAACCGCAATCTAACACATAATCAAATAAGCGTTCCATATGTTGCCGCTCTTCTCCGGCATGATCTCTTAAAAATTTTCCGAAAGATGGAAAATTTTGATCATCACACCATGTGCTCATTTGTAGGTAAAGGTTAGAAGAGTAGAATTCTAGATTTAATTGGTCATTAAGTTTTTTGACCATTTGGTTGGTTAACATTTTATTTGCCTCACATTGTTATTTTATTGTTTTCACTTCTCTGTCATTAAAGATAATCTGATTATAATAAGAGCACAGAGATGACCCATCCCTTTAGGTTATTTATATCAGATAAATATCTTGCAGAATTTTCCTGTTTTTATCATCCAATTGATACTCTTTAGTTAACCAATCGTCGATGGTGGTATAGCGTTTTTTGATTTCATCAAGAGCTGCGGTTAAAAACTCTTGTTTAGCCGCAAAAATGATTTTCTGTTTCTCAAACTCTTCAGCCGATAATTTACTTTCATTTTGGCTGAGTATGGCTTGACGATAATCATTTAAATGGCGCTCGGTAAGTAAGTAATCTTGCATAACTACGTCTTCACTTACCCCCAATGCAAATAGGGTTAAAGCTACGCCAACACCAGTTCTATCTTTACCTACTGCACAATGTTGCACTAAGGGTTTTCCATTAGCACTAAGTAGTAGTGATGTTAACTTTTTATAAGCAAGATTATTAAAAGGTAATAATTGATAAAGTTTAATCATAAAATCAAACGGTGAATATTTTTTCATAACGAAAATATCATCACTGGTTAGGCTTGCTGTAATTTCATCACTTAATGGGTTTGCTGGCACATTAATATATTGACTGTTATTCCAAAGATTATCGGGATGACGATCAATTTCATGTTGATCACGATAATCTAATACATAATGCAAATTAAGCTCATCAGATAAAAAATTTTTTTCACTATCATTAAGACGTGAAAATTCACCTGAACGATACAACATTCCTGTTCGAATTTGGCGACCATCACTGGTTTTAATGCCACCTAAGTCACGAAAATTGATGCCATTTTGGATTGGTACAACTGATGTCATTATAGGTCCTTATTTATGCTTAACTTTGCTTGCTATCTTAACATGTTTCTGATTAGAATTGATTTATCGTTTTTGCATTTTTATTGCTTGAGGAATTTATTATGTCGAGTTTATCTATATTACTTTCGGAAAAACCTGCACCATCAAAGTGGGGAAAAGAGGCGTTACTTAGTTTTTCAGATGATGCTGTTACCATTCATTATCAACCGGATCATCGACATGGCGCCATTCAGCGAGCAGCAAGAAAATTAGATAATCAAGGTATTAAGTCGGTTAAACTTAGTGGTGATAATTGGGATCTAGAATCGTGTTGGCATTTTTGGCTCGGTTATCGTAATGCCAAAAATAATAATAAGGTGAGTTGGGCAAAACTTAATAGCCATGATAAACAAGAACTAAAATATCGCTTAGCAATTATTGATTGGTGTCGAGATATTGTTAATCAACAAGCAGAAACATTAAGTCCTCTAGAATTGGCCACGCAAAGTGCAAACTTAATCAGCAATTATTCTTCTGATATTACCTATAACATTATTTCCGGCGAAGCATTAAAAGAACAGGATTATATGGGAATTTATACGGTTGGCAAAGGATCTGATCGGCCGGCAGCGTTACTTGAGCTTGATTATAATCCGACTAACAACCCCAAAGCGCCAATTGTCGCTTGTTTAGTCGGTAAAGGTATCACTTTTGATTCTGGTGGTTATAGCTTAAAGCCAAGCAGTTTTATGGAATCAATGCGATCGGATATGGGGGGCGCGGCATTAGTAACTGGTGCTCTGGCACTTGCTATTGCCCGAGGAGTTAAACATCGTATTAAACTTTATCTATGTTGTGCTGATAACTTGGTGAGTGGTAAGGCATTTAAACTGGGTGATATTATTCGATATCGTAATGGTAAAACAGTTGAAGTGGATAATACCGATGCGGAAGGACGATTAGTTTTAGCTGACGGGTTAATTAGTGCTGACAGTGATAAGCCTCACTATATTATTGATTGCGCAACCCTTACTGGAGCAGCAAAAATTGCAGTAGGTAATGATTATCAATCATTACTCTCATTTGATGACAAATTTGCTAATCAATTATTGGCAAGTAGCCAAGCGGAACATGAAGCTTTTTGGCGATTACCATTAGCTGATTTTCATCGTAGCCAATTTCCATCATCGTTTGCGGATATAGCCAATTCAGGATTACCCAATACCGCTGGTGCCAGCACTGCCGCGGCATTTTTATCTCATTTTATTAAAAATTATAAACAAAATTGGCTACACATTGACTGTTCAGCGACATTCCGCAAAAGTGCCACCGCTTTATGGGCAACTGGCGCAACAGGTATCGGGGTAAGAACGCTAGCTAATTTGTTAACTATATTAAAATGATTAGTAATGATTTTATGATGCATTAAATAGAATTTTAAAAAAGTTGATAAATATATAAGGAATATCATGAACATAAAAAAGTTACTATTAGTTATACCCCTCTTATTTTCTTTTGCTACTTATGCGAGGGATTGTGCAACAGAATTTGAAAATAAAAATTATGAAAAGGCACTTGTTGAATGTACACAAGAAGCAGAAGAAAATGACAAAGTGGCACAATATAATCTAGCTCGTATGTATGATGATGGTGAAGGAATAGAACAAGATAAACAAAAGGCGGTGTATTGGTATACAAAAGCAGCGGAGCAAGGAGATTCTACCGCACAAAATGATTTAGCGGTTATATATTATGACGATGAAGGAATAGAGCAAGATAAACTTAAAGCAGCATATTGGTTTGAAAAAGCAGCAGAACAAAATCTCTCCAGAGCACAATATAATTTAGCAGTTATGTATGAGAAAGGAGAAGGTATAGAGCAGAATAAACAAACGGCAGTATATTGGTATACAAAAGCAGCAGAGCAAGGTGACTCCAAAGCACAAAATAATTTAGCAGTTATGTATGATAAAGGTGATGGCATAAAGCAGGATAAACTTAAAGCTTTCTTTTGGTATACAAAAGCAGCAGAGCAAGGTGTATCCATTGCACAATATAATTTAGCACTTATGCATGATAAAGGTGATGGTATAAAGCAGGATAAACAGAAGGCGATATATTGGTATACAAAAGCAGCGGAGCAAGGTTATTCCTACGCACAATATAACTTAGGGCTTATGTATGATGACGATGAAGGTATAAAGCAAGATAAACTTAAAGCTTTCTTTTGGTATACAAAAGCAGCAGAACAAGGTATATCCTACGCACAATATAATTTAGCACTTATGTATAATCAAGGTGATGGCATAAAGCAGGATAAACAGAAGGCGGTATATTGGTATACAAAAGCAGCGGAGCAAGGTTACTCCAGCGCGCAATACAATTTAGCGCTTATGTATAAGTACGGTGATGGTATAAAGCAAAATAAATCTTTAGCTAAAAATTATTTAAAACAGTCTTGTAGCCAAGGTCATAAACTTGCTTGTGATGAATTAAAAATATAATCCTATGATTTAATAAAAAACCACCTTAAATCTCTAAGGTGGTTTGCTTTAAGTGTTGATTAATTTTAGAAAAACCTATTATTTATCTTCAATCACTGTTGCTTTTTTAATATAGATTGGTTCAACAGGGACATTTTGATGTGGTCCCATGCGTTTGGTGGCTACGTTAACAATTTTATCAACGACATCCATTCCTTTAACGACTTTACCAAAAACAGCATAACCATATTGGACTGGTGATTGGTAATTAAGAAAATCATTATTGACCACATTAATAAAAAATTGGCTGGTTGCGCTATCTACAGCATTGGTTCTTGCCATTGCGATAGTTCCGCGATCGTTTTTCAAGCCATTATTGGCTTCATTTTTAATTGGTTGTTGAGTTTCTTTGAATTTTAATTGATCATCAGCTCCACCGCCTTGAATCATAAATCCAGGAATGACTCGATGGAAGGTTAAATTTTCATAAAAACCGTTATTGACATAATCAAGAAAATTTTTCGTGGTAATTGGTGCATGTTCGCTATCTAATTCAATTTCAATATCGCCCATGCTGGTTTGTAATAATACTTTGCTATCAGCCAAAGCAACAGTTGAAACAAGGCTTAATAGTAATGATATAAGTAATAGTTTGATTTTTTTCATTTAACAAATCCTTACTCCAAAATAGTAGGCAAATTATACCGAATATTAGATGAATTGAAATGATTAATATGACTAAATAACTAAAATTTTGGGTAATAGCTTCCAGTATTGCGATTAATAAATAAAAAATATTCTTTATTTATTATAATTCATATTATTAGTGAGTTTATTTTCTATTTTATTTCCATTTTTAAGCTTATTTTGTAGATAAAAAACCCTGTTCCTCAAAATTTTTTGCTAAGCGATGAATCATTATGCGATGTATTTTATGTAATATGCCTTTAGTGTTGCCTCATCATGGGATTTGTAGTCAATGTGTGAAAAACTTACCAAAATTTAATAAGATTTGTTATCAATGTAGCCTTCCTCATTCATTATCAACCAAAATCTGCTATCGATGTCGTGATAAGCAGCCTTATTGGGATGAAATGGTTGCAGTAACAGAATATACGGCACCGTTAAAAAAATTAATCCAACATTTAAAATTTTATCGTAAAACTGAGTTAACTAATGCTTTGGCCAGGTTAATGTTTTTAGCTTGGTATCAACGACGGTTGAGTAGTGGTTTGGTTAAACCAGATATTGTAACTTGTGTTCCATTGCACCATTTTCGTTATTGGTCTAGAGGATTTAATCAAGCGGCATTATTAGCGAAACCGATAGCCAGATGGCTAAATTGTGATTTTCAACCTTATCTGTTATCACGAAAGTCAGTGGCACACGATCAAAAGTATCTATCGCGTAAGCAACGAATAACCAATGTTGAAACCTTATTTAGTTGCCGCGATGATTTAACCCATCAATCGATAATGCTTATTGATGATATTGTTACTACCGGCAATACCATAAATGCCATTAGCCAACAGTTAAAACAATGTGGGGCAAACTATATTCAGGTAGTTTGTTTATGTCGCACCATCTTGTAAAATCTAAAACACCCCCTATAATGACCAACAAGGTTAGTCAACTATTATCGATGATGTTAGTGATGATTAATGTCAATCGTGTCAAAGTGAGGGATTATGTCTATTATTACCATTTCTGAATCAGCGCAACAACATTTTAAAAAATTACTTGCTAATCAGCCTGATGGTACACAAATTCGGGTTTTTGTTATTAATCCTGGCACACCATCAGCAGAATGTGGGGTTTCATATTGCCCAGCAGATACTGTAGAAGATAGCGATATCGAAGAACAACAACAAGCTGGTTTTTCTATTTATATTGATGAAATTAGCGCTCCTTTTTTAGAGGAAACGGTGATTGATTATGTAACAGATGAATTAGGTTCTCAATTAACTTTAAAAGCACCAAATTCAAAAATGAAAAAGGTTGCCGATGATGCACCGTTAATTGAACGCGTCAATTATGTTATTCAAGCACAGGTTAATCCGCAATTAGCTAGTCATGGTGGTCATGTGAGTTTGGTTGAATTAACTGATGATAATTATGCGATATTACAATTTGGTGGTGGTTGTAATGGTTGTTCGATGGTCGATTACACTTTAAAAGAGGGGATAGAAAAACAGCTACTTGCTGAATTCCCTGAACTGGCAGGCGTAAAAGATATTACCGAACATCAAGCTGGAAGCCATTCATATTGTTAAAAAATTTTCGATTTACATCTTGCTTATTGCTGTGATTAAGTCATAATCGCATAATATTTGCCAATTCACATCATGATGGGGTTATATGAATCAAGTTAGTATTATTTCAGATCTTATCGTTTGGATTGAAAAAAATTTGGAGCAACCCTTATCTATTGATAATGTCGCCCAGAAATCAGGTTATTCGAAGTGGCATTTACAACGGATGTTTAAAGAAGTAACTGGTCAAGTACTTGGTACTTATATTCGTCACCGCAGATTAACTTATGCGGCATTATCTTTGCGCATGACAAGTAAACCTATTTTAGATATTGCTATGCAATATCGTTTTGATTCGCAGCAAACTTTTACTCGTTCTTTTAAAAAGCAATTTAATGAAACACCAGCAAGTTATCGTCGTGGTGAATTTTGGGATCCTACCGGGTTAACTCCTGCTATTGAATTAAATAAAAATCGACTTTCTTTACCTGAACCTAAATTTGTGAATATGCCGAAACAAACTTTTTGGGGAATCTCTTATAAAAATAATTGTAATTTGAGTCAAATTTTAGATGAAGAAAATAAATTAAGATCGCAGTTTTTTCAAAATTATTTATCCCATTATGCTCACAATAGCGACAGTTTACCGGATAAGATTTTTGCTTTTAGCCGTATCTTGAAAAGTAAAGATAATGCTAATGAACAAGAACTTTTATATACAATTGCCTTAGATCATAATAATAATCTTGAGCATATAGAACCAATTGTTAATGAAGGTGGTTTATATCTTTGTTTTAAATATATCGGTTCGCTAGAAAATTTCAGCGATTTTATTTCTCAAGTCCATTTAGCTGCAATGCCAGCATTGAAAGTTCGGTTACGCACTTCAAGCTGTTTAATTGAGATTCATCATAATCATCATGATGATACGATTAAATGTTTTGAAGATATCCATACTATGGAATGCGATTATTGTGTACCTGTGGTTGCAGATGATGAAGTCAATATCCAGTCAAACTTGTTATAGTCTACTTTAACTAGTTTTTATAAATATTGACTATTATTTTATTTATCTGATTTCAATAGAATGTTTTCCAACCACACTTTAAATTCAGGAGTTGCTTCTTTTAAACTATTCGATCCTCTGGTAACAGTGGCAATGCCAATTTTTAATTGCTCTTTAAGTTGGCGCTGATTGATCGAGCCATCCAGTAAAGAACGGACAATTTTAACTCTTGTGATTAATGCATCCCGTTCATCAGCGGTCATCAGTAATTTCAATATATCTAATGAATAACCGCTATTAAATGCTTGGTGTAATATTTCAACCGTCTGGTTCCATTCTTTAGTTTTCATGTAATGCACCATTAATATTGTCTATTAAATTCGTTTGTTGTCAGTATATGAGGGTGTTGATTTCCTAAAATATATTGGTAAATATAATCATAAACTAATACACTTTTGACATAATTTCGAGTTTCATTAAAGGGAATACTTTCAATAAATGCGATAGCATCAAGTTTTCCATTACTATTATTCAACCATTTTTTTACTCGGCCTGGACCAGCATTATATGCCGCCGAGGATAAAATACGATTGTTATCATTTTGTAAATAAACACTATTTAAAAAATAAGTACCTAACTGTATATTCGTTGTCGGTTCAAACAGTTGGCTTGGTGAATAATAGGTAATATTGCTGACTTTTTTGGCTGTTTCCTTAGCTGTTGCAGGCATTAACTGCATTAAACCACTGGCTCCAACTGGAGACTGTATCGTGGTGTCAAATGCACTTTCTTGCCGAGTTATTGCTAAAGCATAAGATAATGGAATCGCTTTATCTTTCAAGGCATCATTATATAAGTTTTTATACATGATAGGTAGGCGTTCAGTCCAATTATCCCATAGTTTACCAGATATTGTTGCTTGTATACTTAGTTCTCCCCAACCTTTCTGATAAGCGTATTTAGCTAAATCTAAATATTCATTTTCTGCTGTTTGGTTTTTAAGTACATATCGCCATTCTTGTTTTGACTCCGCTAACATACCTAATAATCTTAATTCTTTGATTCTAATGATATATGGTTGCTGGTCATACTTGGCTTTTAGTGCATTGACTTCTGCAGTCGGGATCTTTTTCGATAAATTATTAATAGTATATGGTTGATTAAGAGTTTGTGCACTTACCATGCCATAAAAACCACGTTTATTAGTTAAACTTTTTAAGATATGTTTTGCTTCGTTGGTTTTATTGTTATTGAGTAATACTCGAGCGTGCCAGTATTGCCACTCTTCTTTTAATTGATCTTCTGAAGTTAGTTGTTTTAGCCAATGTGCAATATCTTTGTAATTATTCGCATCAATAGCCATGCGAATACGTTTTTCAACTAAAGTTGAGTCGTGACTTTTGCTAATATAATTATCTCGCCATTTGATCTGTTCTGGGGTTGCTGAATCACTAAAATAACTATTGGCTAAGCTTTGTTGTAATTTAATTTGCTCATCATCAGTGAAATTCTGTTTTTTTATTAGTTGTGGTAATAATACCGCAGCCATTTTTTTGTCAGCTTTAACTAACCGAGGATAAGATGCTAAAACAATTTTTTGCGTGAAGGTACTCGTTTTAATATTTTTTGAAAAATCTTCAATTTTTCGCGGATTATCAAAAATAGCTAATAAATGATTTTTGGTTGTTTGATAGTTATCATCTAGTAAGTTGGTTAAATGGCGAGCTAATTTTAAATTGTTGTTTTCTAAAGCTAGTTCTATGCGTAATAAAATAATATTTGCTGTACGTTTACCACTTTTTGACCATGCATCTAATAAAGGATCACAAGCCGAAGGCAATTCTTTACCTGTTAACCATAGCGATTCGACATTATTAAATACCGCTTTATCTTGATGTTGTTGTAATTTTGCATACTGATATCGGCAATTAGAGGCAATGGAATTATCTATAGGAAAAGTGATAATTGCATTCCAGTCTTGACGGTTAGCCAGCTCAGTTATATAAGCCTGAGTTAATGACGATGTTAATGGGAAATCATGATATTTTTTTGCAAAATCACTCACTGCTTGTGTTGATACTGTTTTAATGTTGTTTTGAAAAAATTGCACAGCAGCATAAGGGTATAGTGGATAGTTTTTTAATTGTTTTAGTAATTTCTGTTGTTCATCAAAAGTTAATGATTGATAAGTGTTTTGCCACTTTTGGTAATTTTGTCGCAAATCATTCAAAGTAGGCTCCGCAAACACACTTTTAGCCCAAAGTATGCTTAATATTAAACACCAGCGTATTACTAAATTCATTCTTAAACTCCTGTATCAAATTAGTTTATTAGATTAGCATATTCCCGTATATTTCGTCGATGAAGAACTGATAACTTAATTCCCACTAAAATAGTCAACTAAATACTTGACTAAAAGTAATGGATATATAAAATATTTACTATTAAATATAGGGGAATGATTAATGAAATTGACATCAAAAGGGCGATATGCAGTGACAGCTATGTTAGATGTAGCACTGCATTCAGAATCAGGCCCTGTATCACTTGCTGATATTTCAGAACGTCAGGAAATCTCACTATCTTATTTAGAACAACTGTTTTCACGATTGCGTAAAAATGGTTTAGTTTCAAGTGTTAGAGGTCCTGGTGGTGGTTATGTACTTGGTCGTAGTATGGAGCAAATTGCGATTAGCTCAATTGTAAAGGCTGTTGATGAAACTGTTCATGCGACTAAATGCCACGGTAATACCGGATGTCAAAATGGTGTAAGATGCCTTACCCATAGTTTATGGAATGACTTGAGTGAGCGAATCAATGATTTTTTGACCAGCATTACTTTAAGCGAATTGGTTAATAATCAAGAAGTGAAAGCCGTCTCTAATCGACAAAGTCATCTTCATCAAAACAGAATTAATTAAAAATACAGAATTTGTAATTGGGAGTAATTAATGAAATTACCTATTTATATGGATTATGCAGCAACAACGCCTGTAGATCCTAGAGTAGCTGAAAAAATGATGCAGTATTTAACACACGATGGTGTTTTTGGTAATCCCGCTTCTCGTTCACATAAATTTGGTTGGCAAGCTGAAGAAGCCGTTGATATTGCACGAAATCAAATTGCTGACTTAATAGGTGCCGATTCACGTGAAATTGTATTTACTTCAGGCGCGACAGAAGCCGATAACTTAGCCATTAAAGGTGCGGCGCATTTTAATCATGCTAAAGGTAAACATATTATTACCTGTAAAACTGAACATAAAGCAGTTCTTGATACTTGTCGTCAATTAGAACGAGAAGGTTATGAAGTAACTTATTTAGCACCAGAATCAAATGGTATTCTTGATCTTGATAAACTGGCTGCAGCGATGCGTAGTGACACAACTGTTGTGTCAATTATGCATGTTAATAATGAAACTGGTGTTATTCAGGATATCGAAAAAATCGGCGAAATGTGCCGTGAAAGAGGCATTGTATTTCATGTTGATGCAACCCAAAGTGTTGGTAAATTACCGATTGACCTAACTAAATTAAAAGTCGATCTTATGTCGTTCTCTGGTCATAAAATCTATGGGCCAAAAGGCATTGGTGGACTTTATGTTAGACGTAAACCACGAGTACGTATTGAAGCCCAAATGCATGGTGGTGGACATGAACGCGGTATGCGTTCTGGTACTTTACCGGTACACCAAATTGTGGGTATGGGTGAAGCGTACCGTATAGCAAAAGAAGAGATGACAACAGAAATACCACGTCTTTTAGCTCTAAAAACTCGTTTATGGAATGGATTAAAAGATATTGATGAAGTTTATCTTAATGGTTCATTAGAGCATGGTGTGGCTAATATTTTAAATGTAAGCTTTGCTTATATTGAAGGTGAATCACTCATGATGGCGCTAAAAGATTTAGCAGTATCATCTGGTTCAGCATGTACTTCTGCAAGTTTAGAGCCGTCTTATGTATTACGAGCACTAGGACTTAATGATGAACTTGCCCATAGTTCAATAAGATTTTCATTTGGTCGATTTAGTACCGAAGAAGAAGTAGATTATGTAATTAAGTTAATTAAAGATTCTATCGGTAAATTAAGAGATCTTTCTCCACTTTGGGAAATGTTTAAAGATGGTGTTGATTTAACAAAAATTAAGTGGTCAGCCCATTAAAAATTAGGAGTAAATTATGGCATATAGTGAAAAAGTCGTCGATCATTATGAAAATCCACGCAATGTAGGTTCTTTTGATCAAAATGATCCAAATGTTGGTAGTGGTATGGTTGGAGCACCAGCATGTGGCGATGTAATGCGGTTACAAATCAAAGTTAATGATGATGGTATTATTGAAGATGCCAAATTTAAAACTTATGGTTGCGGTAGTGCAATTGCCTCAAGCTCATTAGTGACTGAATGGATTAAAGGTAAATCATTAGATGAAGCTGAAGCAATAAAAAATACTGATATAGCGAAAGAATTAGCTTTGCCTCCAGTTAAAATTCACTGTTCAATTTTAGCGGAAGACGCCATTAAAGCAGCTATTGATGATTATAAAACCAAAAAAGGACAACGTTAATGGCAATCACATTAACTAATAGCGCAGCAAATCGAGTTCAGGCCTTTTTAGCTAACAGAGGTAAAGGGGTTGGGCTTCGGTTAGGCGTTAAAACTTCTGGCTGTTCGGGAATGGCTTATGTAATAGAATTTGCTGATATCATTAATGATGATGATAGTGTTTTTGAAGATAAAGATGTCAAAGTGATCATTGACAAAAAAAGTTTAGTTTATCTTGATGGAACAGAACTTGATTTTGTTAAAGAAGGTCTAAATGAAGGCTTTAAATTCAATAACCCTAACGCTAGCAATGAATGTGGTTGTGGCGAAAGCTTTAATGTTTAATGGGACATGAATTGTGATTAATTACTTTGAATTATTTCAATTACCAATTCAATTACCTATTGATAATGGTCAGTTAACGGCTAACTATCAACAGTTGCAACGCCAATATCATCCTGATAATTTTGCTCAGGCAACAGATAATGAAAAAGTGGCTATCATTCAAAAGTCGGCAATGATCAATGATGGCTATCAAACGCTAAAAAATCCGATAAAAGCGGCTGAATACTTTTTATCATTGCAAGGTTTTGATGTTGCAACAGAGCAAAATATTATTCATGATGCCGATTTTTTAATGGAACAATTTAGTTTGCGTGAAAAATTAGATGATATTGAAAATCAAAATAATATTGATCTGTTAGATGATTTTCATTCGGAAATTTCGCAACGAAAAAAACAAGTCTATCATCAGCTATTGCAACATATATCCCAACAAGATTGGCAAAGCGCAGTTAATCAAATCTATAAAATCCGTTATCTAGCTAGATTGATTGAACAGATCGAAAAGTTACAAGAAAAGCAATTTGCTCTATAATTTAAGATTAAGTAACACATCAATTAGAGATAGATCAAATGGTATTATTACAGATCAGTGAACCGGGACAAACACCAGAACCTCATCAACGTCGATTAGCTATTGGCATAGATCTAGGTACAACTAATTCTTTAGTCGCAACAGTTCGTAGTGGGCAAGCAGAAGTTTTGCCAGATTTAGATGGTAATGCATTATTACCATCTGTTGTGTATTATGGCCTTGACCATGATGATAATACTATTATTACTGTCGGTAAAAATGCTAAAACTAATGCAGCCAATGATCCATTGAATACGGTTAGTTCCATAAAACGCTTAATGGGAAGAAGCTTAATTGATATTGATAGTTCACGCTTTCCCTATACTTTTTCACAAACTGATAATGGTGTTCCTTTATTAAATTTACCTAATCAACAAGTTAATCCAGTACAAGTTTCAGCTGAGATTTTGATTGCTTTGGTTGATCGAGCAAAACAAAGCTTAGATGGTGAGATTGATGGTGTAGTAATAACAGTACCAGCTTATTTTGATGATGCGCAAAGACAAGCAACTAAGGATGCGGCTAAATTAGCTGGATTACATGTTTTAAGATTACTGAATGAACCAACTGCTGCTGCTATTGCTTATGGCTTAGATTCAGGTAAAGAAGGTGTTATTGCTGTTTATGATTTAGGTGGTGGTACATTTGATATCTCTATTTTACGTCTACATAAAGGTGTATTTGAAGTTTTAGCAACCGGAGGAGATTCAGCACTTGGCGGTGATGATTTTGACCGATTACTTGCTGATAATTTAAAAGTACAGTTAGGTTTAAATAACAATTCTGATCCCTATATAAACCAAAAAATTATCGATGAAGCAGTTAAAATTAAAATTATATTAAGTCAGCAAGATTCTGCTTTAGTGAATATAGAAGGGCAGTCTTTAACAATAACTCGTAAACAATTTGAAGACTTAATTGAACCTTTAGTTAAACGAACATTGGCAGTTTGTCGCCGTGCATTGAAAGATGCGCAAATTGATTTTGATGAAGTTAGTGAAGTTGTGATGGTCGGTGGCTCAACTCGAGTGCCATTAGTAAGACAATTGGTAGGTCACTATTTCAAAACAGAACCATTAACGTCGATTGATCCAGATAAAGTTGTTGCCATTGGTGCCGCAATACAGGCGGATATACTGGTTGGCAATAAACCTGATTCAGACATGTTATTGCTGGATGTTATTCCTTTATCTTTAGGGATTGAAACTATGGGGGAATTAGTTGAAAAAATTATTCCTCGTAATAGTACAATTCCATGCGCTCGTGCACAAGAGTTTACCACATTTAAAGATGGTCAAACGGCGATGATGATTCATGTTTTGCAAGGTGAACGAGAAAGTGTTGCCGATTGCCGTTCGTTAGCAAAATTTACTTTGCGAGGGATCCCTCCTATGCCAGCAGGTGGTGCGCATATTCGAGTTACCTTTCAAGTCGATGCTGATGGTTTATTGAGTGTCACTGCAATGGAAAAATCGACAGGGATTGAGGCGGCGATTCAAGTTAAGCCTTCTTATGGACTGTCAGAAAACGAAATTGCTAGCATGATTCAAGATTCAATCAATTATGCAAATCAAGATAAACAACTAAGAAAGCTTGCCGAACAGAAAGTAGAGGCAGCCAGAGTACTTGAAACATTACAATCTGCACTAGATAAAGATGCTGATTTATTAGATGAAGAGGAACTTAATCTTATCTTGAATGCTAAGCAACAATTACAACAAGCAACGGAATCTGATGATTGTTCTTTGATTGAGCAGCAAATAAAGATTGTTGATAACGCAACACAAACCTTTGCTGCTAAACGTATGAATAGATCAATACGTGATGCCTTAACCGGGCATAGCGTTGATGATATTTAACCAATGAGATTATTATGCCAAAAATTACCTTTTTACCAAATGCCGATATTTGCCCTGAAGGAAAAACTGTTGAGGCAGAAGAAGGCGAATCCATTTTAGAAGTTGCTTTGCGCAATGACATCGAAATAGAGCATGCTTGTGAAATGTCTTGTGCTTGTTCAACTTGTCACTGTATTGTCCGAAAAGGATTTGATTCACTTGAAGAAAGTGATGAACAAGAGGATGATATGCTAGATAAAGCTTGGGGTGTCGAGCCTCATAGTCGTTTAAGTTGCCAAGCTCGAGTAGCCGATGAAGATCTTGAAGTCGAAATTCCAAGATATAGCCTTAATCACGCCAAAGAAGATCATTAATTAGTCGCCTTTATGGCGACATCCTTCTGTAAAAACACCTTTCCTCAAATTTTTACTTGTGATAATTATCTCATTTTATTTACCTAATTGACTTAGTTGCTTTCAACTTGATAATGATTCTGCTATAGTCACAGACTAAACATATGCTTAAAAATAGACAGGTGTTTATGAATCAAAGAGAAAAGCAGATACTTACGATTATTCGCAAAGATCCCTTCATCCAACAACAAGTGATTGCTAAAATGTTAGGCATTACCCGTTCTAGTGTAGCTGGTTACATTATGACTTTGACTCAAAAAGGTTATATAAAAGGAAAAGGTTATCTTTTGTCTGAAAATAATCATGTGGTTGTCGTGGGTTCTTGTAACATGGATGTGACCGGATATTCAGATGAAAAGTTAGTTTATCAAGATTCTAATCCTGGTAAGATTCGTTGTACGCCTGGCGGTGTGGGGCGAAATATTGCTGAAAATTTGGCGCTTTTAGGACTTGATACCCATCTTATTTCAATGATTGGCGATGATTTCTATGGTGCCCAGCTTATTGAACATACCCGAAAAGCCGGTGTTAATATGGAGCATTGCCATGTGATAAAAGGCGATAGTACTTCAACTTACCTCTCTCTGCTTGATCAATCAGGAGAAATGGTGATAGCTATTAATGATATGGATATTATTAACAAACTAACACCAAGTTTATTAAATGAATCTAAGCAGTTAATTCAGCATGCTAAATTACTGATTATCGACTGTAATTTGCAACAAGAAGCATTAACATGGCTGTTTAATAATGCTGGGGAAGTGCCTATTTTTGTTGATACTGTATCTGCATTTAAATCTCATAAGATTAAAGCTTGGTTGTCATATATTCATACTTTAAAACCTAACCGACTAGAAGCCGAAATTTTAAGTGGAATAAAAATCGAAACTAATGACGATATTCCTAAAGTGGTTGACTGGTTCCATCAACAAGGCGTGCAACGAATTGCAATTAGCGCTGGGGCTGATGGTGTTTATTATAGCGAAATCAATGGTGATCGTGGTTGGTCTGCATCCATTCCAACTGATATTGTCAGCGTTACTGGTGCTGGTGATGCCATGCTGGCAGGGCTTGTTCAAGGTTACTTGAATGGACTGAGTTTTTATCAAAGTGTGAGATTTGGTCAAGCTTGTTCGGCATTAACATTATCATCTGAATTTACTAATAATCCTAATTTATCAATTAATTGTGTTCAAAATATTTTGGAGTCCCTTTCATGAACAATGTGTCTAAATATAATCAATATCTTGATATTTCGCCTGAAGTTAAACAAGCTCTTGAAAATAATCAACCGGTTGTGGCATTAGAATCTACCATTATTTCACATGGTATGCCATATCCACAAAATGTTGAAACTGCATTAAAAGTAGAAGAAATTGTCAGACAAAATGGCGCAATACCTGCCACTATTGCGGTAATTAATGGTCGTTTAAAAGCTGGTTTGTCAAAAGAAGAGATAACAATTCTTGGTAAAGAAGGATTAAATGTAACTAAAGTGAGTCGTCGAGATTTACCAGTAGTTGTAGCTAATAAACAAAATGGTGCAACTACCGTCGCGGCAACCATGATTATCGCTGAATTAGCCGGTATACGTGTATTTGCAACCGGTGGATTAGGTGGTGTTCATCGTGGGGCAGAACATACATTTGATATTTCTGCCGATCTTCAAGAACTTGCCAATACTAGTGTTGCCGTTGTTTGTGCTGGTGCTAAATCAATTTTAGATTTAGGTTTAACTATGGAATATCTAGAAACATTTGGCGTTCCTGTGGTTGGTTATCAAACTGAAAAACTACCGTCATTCTTTAGTCGAACTAGCCCATTTGATGTTAGTGTTAAACTAGATAGTGCCAAACAAATAGCTGAAATGATTAAAGTAAAATGGGATTTAGGCTTAAATGGTGGGGTTGTGGTTGCTAATCCTATTCCAACACAATATGCAATGGATGAAGAATTAATTTCAGCAGCAATTGAAAAAGCCTTAAAAGAATCAGTTGAACAAGGCATTAAAGGTAAAGAAACTACCCCATTTTTATTGGCAAAAGTGGTGGAATTAACTGGTGGTGATAGTTTAGAAGCAAATATCAACCTAGTCTTTAATAATGCAAAATTAGCTTCTGAAATTGCGATGAGTTATTGCAATAGTAAATAAATTTAATGCAAATAAAGATTGTATTTTGTAATCTAAACTGCTTTTAAATAATGGAACAGCATCACTATGATTACTGTTTCATTATTAGCTAATCAATTAGATAATTATATACAAGTTTTTATAATTACTCCTTGCATTAGCCAATAAATCCCGTATAATTGTCGCACTTTGTTTGCTGATTTTTCAATAAACAAATGCGTAAAAAGATATAGTCTTTATGTCAAAATATTGAATTATATCAACAATATCTCCGATTTGGGGATTACGAAAAGAACGGATTACACTCTCCTGTCAATCGAAACAGGGCAAGAGGAGTAATCTTTTGTTATAACTTTTAAATAGTGGAGCTCTGGTCTCATGTCGAACCAAAGAATCCGTATCCGGTTAAAAGCGTTTGATCATCGTTTGATTGATCAATCAACTGCTGAAATTGTAGAAACTGCGAAGCGCACTGGCGCACAAGTTCGTGGTCCTATTCCATTACCGACACGCAAAGAGCGTTTCACAGTATTGATTTCTCCGCACGTTAATAAAGATGCGCGTGATCAATATGAGATTCGCACTCATAAACGTCTAGTTGATATTGTAGAGCCAACTGAAAAAACAGTTGATGCTTTAATGCGTCTAGATCTTGCTGCCGGTGTTGATGTGCAGATCAGTTTAGGTTAATCCTAAGCTGAATGATTGAGAGGTCGAAACAATGATTGGTTTAATCGGTCGTAAAGTAGGAATGACACGAATCTTCACCGAAGAGGGTGTTTCTATTCCTGTCACCGTAGTTGAAGTTCAAAGCAACCGCGTTACTCAAGTTAAAACACTTGAAAATGACGGTTATCAAGCTATTCAGGTTACTACTGGCAGCAAAAAAGCAAGCCGCGTAAACAAACCTGAAGCAGGTCATTTCGCTAAGGCTGGCGTTGAAGCTGGTCGTGGTCTATGGGAATTCCGTTTTGAAGAAGGCGAATATACTGTAGGTCAAAGCATTAACGTTGATATTTTCACAGACGTTAAAAAAGTTGATGTTACTGGTACATCTAAAGGTAAAGGTTTCGCTGGCGTAACTAAACGTTGGAATTTCCGCACTCAAGATGCTACTCATGGTAACTCTTTGGCACACCGTGGTCATGGCTCTATTGGTCAAAACCAAACTCCAGGTAAAGTGTTCAAAGGTCGTAAAATGGCAGGTCACTTAGGTAATGAACGTGTAACTGTTCAAAACTTAGATATTGTACGTGTTGATGCTGAACGTAACCTTTTATTA
Organism: Gilliamella sp. M0320; assembly: GCF_016101635.1. NCBI lineage: Bacteria > Pseudomonadati > Pseudomonadota > Gammaproteobacteria > Orbales > Orbaceae > Gilliamella > Gilliamella sp. M0320. Next base: position 120,703 of record NZ_JACFQD010000004.1, on the reverse strand, counting down.
ATTAAAGGTGCAGTACCAGGCGCGATCAATAGTGACGTAATTGTTAAACCGGCAATCAAGGCTTAACGTCGAGGAGATAGAGATGGAATTAGTAGTAAAAGACGCGCAAGCGCTTTCTGTTTCCGAAACTACCTTCGGACGTGAGTTTAATGAAGCGTTAGTTCACCAAGTAGTTGTTGCTTATGCATCTGCTGCTCGTCAAGGCTCTCGCGCACAAAAAACTCGTGCAGAAATCGCTGGTTCAGGCAAAAAACCATGGCGTCAAAAAGGCACAGGTCGTGCTCGTTCAGGTTCTATTAAGAGCCCAATCTGGCGTAGTGGTGGTGTAACATTTGCAGCAAAACCACAAGATCATAGCCAAAAAGTTAACCGTAAAATGTATCGTGGTGCATTAAAGAGTATTTTCTCTGAATTAGTGCGTCAAGAACGTTTAATCGTGGTTGAAACATTTACTGTTGAAGCACCTAAGACTAAATTATTAACTCAGAAATTAAATGATATGAATCTAAAAGATGTGCTAATCATTACTTCTGAAGTTGATGAAAATCTTTTCTTAGCAGCACGTAACTTATATAAAGTTGATGTGCGTGATGTGGCAGGTATTGATCCAGTTAGTTTGATTGCATTTGACAAAGTAGTTATCACTGTTGATGCCGTTAAACAAGTAGAGGAGATGTTAGCATGATTCGTGAAGAGCGTCTGCTTAAAGTCCTGCGAGCACCACATGTTTCTGAAAAAGCATCTATTTCAATGGAAAAAACAAATACATTAGTATTGAAAGTTGCTAAAGATGCTACTAAGAGAGAGATTAAAGCCGCAGTTGAACAACTATTTGAAGTCAAAGTAGATGACGTTAATACTCTTGTTGTTAAAGGCAAAGTAAAACGTCGTGGTCAACAAATCGGTCGCCGTAGCGACTGGAAAAAAGCTTACGTTACTTTAGCAGAAGGTCAAAATTTAGACCTTGCTGGCGTCGCTGAGTAATTCGGAGGAGTAAGAACAATGGCAGTTGTTAAGTGTAAACCTACATCTCCGGGTCGTCGCCACGTTGTTAAAGTGGTTAACCCAGAGTTGCATAAAGGTAAGCCTTATGCACCGTTGCTTGATACAAAAAGCAAAACTGGTGGTCGCAATAATAATGGTCGTATCACTACCCGTCATATCGGTGGTGGTCATAAACAACATTATCGTATTGTCGACTTTAAGCGTAATAAAGATGGTATTCCAGCAGTTGTTGAACGTTTGGAATATGATCCGAACCGTAGTGCAAATATTGCATTGGTTCTATATAAAGACGGTGAACGTCGTTATATTTTAGCGCCTAAAGGCTTAAAAGCAGGTGATCAGATCCAATCTGGTGTTGATGCAGCGATTAAAACAGGTAACTGTTTACCAATGCGCAATATTCCAGTAGGTTCTACCGTGCATAATATTGAAATGAAACCAGGTAAAGGCGGACAACTTGCTCGCTCAGCTGGTAGCTATGTTCAAATCGTTGCGCGTGATGGTGCTTATGTAACATTACGTCTACGTTCAGGTGAAATGCGTAAAGTATTATCTGATTGCCGCGCCACTATTGGTGAAGTGGGTAACTCAGAACATATGCTTCGCGTACTAGGTAAAGCGGGTGCAACGCGTTGGCGTGGTGTTCGTCCTACTGTTCGTGGTACAGCAATGAACCCGGTAGACCATCCACATGGTGGTGGTGAAGGTCGTAACTTTGGTAAACATCCTGTGTCTCCATGGGGTCAAAAAGCCAAAGGATTGAAAACGCGCAGCAACAAACGTACTGATAAGTATATTGTTCGCCGTCGCAATAAGAAATAATTAATATAGAGGATTAGCTATGCCACGTTCTCTCAAGAAGGGTCCTTTTATTGACCTACACTTGCTGAAGAAGGTAGAGAAAGCGGTGGAAAGCGGGGACAAGAAACCAATTCGTACTTGGTCCCGTCGTTCAACGATCTTTCCTAACATGATCGGATTGACCATCGCTGTCCATAATGGTCGTCAGCACGTTCCAGTTTATGTTTCCGACGAAATGGTTGGTCATAAATTGGGTGAATTCGCGCCGACTCGTACTTATCGCGGCCACGCTGCGGATAAGAAAGCTAAGAAGAAATAAGTAGGAGAAAGAGATGGAAACAATTGCAAAGTACCGCCACGCTCGTTCTTCTGCACAAAAAGTTCGCTTAGTTGCAGATCTTGTTCGCGGTAAAAAAGTGTCTCAGGCACTTGATATTTTAACGTACACCAATAAAAAAGCGGCTGTACTTGTTAAAAAAGTATTAGAGTCTGCTATTGCTAATGCAGAGCATAACGATGGTGCTGATATTGATGATCTGAAAGTTGCGAAAATTTTCGTAGACGAAGGCCCAACCATGAAGCGTATTATGCCTCGTGCGAAAGGTCGTGCAGATCGAATTTTGAAGCGTACGAGTCACATCACCGTGATCGTCTCAGATCGCTAGGCTGGAGAATAGCAATGGGTCAAAAAGTAAATCCAAATGGTATCCGATTAGGCATCGTCAAGCCTTGGACATCTACATGGTATTCGGGTACAAAGACATTCGCTGATAATTTAGAAAGTGATTTTAGAGTGCGTGAATTCTTAAATAAAGAATTAGCACAAGCATCAATCTCTAAAATTGTTATCGATCGTTCAGCAGAAACTAACGTTCGCATTACTATTCACACTGCTCGTCCAGGTATTGTGATTGGTAAAAAAGGTGAGGACGTTGAAAAATTACGTAATGCCGTAGCTTCTATTGTCAATAAATACAAAGACAAAAAAGAGAAACGTGATGTTGCAGTACAAATTAATATTGCTGAAGTTCGTAAACCAGAACTAGACGCTAAATTAGTTGCTGACAGTATTACCTCTCAGTTAGAACGCCGTGTTATGTTCCGTCGTGCAATGAAACGTGCGGTTCAAAATGCAATGAAGGCGGGTGCTAAAGGTATCAAAGTTGAAGTAAGTGGTCGTTTAGGCGGCGCTGAAATTGCTCGTAGTGAGTGGTATCGTGAAGGTCGCGTACCACTACATACATTAAGAGCGGACATCGACTATGGTTTATCAGAAGCATTGACTACCTATGGTATTATTGGTGTTAAAGTGTGGATCTTCAAAGGTGAGATCCTTGGTGGTATGGCTGCCGTTGAACAAGCAGAAAAACAACCTGCTGCTCAACCGAAAAAGCAGCGCAAAGGCCGAAAACAATAAGGAGCGTCGCTGATGTTACAACCAAAGCGTACAAAATTCCGTAAAGTGCACAAGGGCCGCAATCGTGGTCTTGCTGTGAGTACTGATGTAAGTTTCGGTACATTCGGTCTTAAGGCTGTGGGTCGTGGTCGTTTGACTGCGCGCCAGATCGAAGCAGCACGTCGTGCAATGACTCGTGCAGTTAAGCGTCAAGGTAAAATCTGGATTCGAGTTTTCCCTGATAAACCAATTACTGAAAAACCACTTGAAGTGCGTATGGGTAAAGGTAAGGGTAACGTTGAATACTGGGTTGCTCAGATTCAACCAGGTAAAGTCCTTTATGAAATGGACGGTGTACCGGAAGAAGTTGCTCGTGAAGCATTTGCGTTGGCAGCTGCAAAACTGCCAATTAAAACCACCTTTGTGATTAAGACGGTGATGTAAATGAAAGCAAAAGAGCTACGCGAAAAAAGCGTTGAAGAGTTAAATACTGAACTTCTTAATTTATTACGTGAGCAATTTAACTTACGTATGCAATTAGCTGGAGGACAGTTAACACAAACTCATATGTTAAAACAAGTGCGTCGTAATATTGCACGAGTTAAAACGTTATTAACTGAGAAGGCGGGTGCGTAATATGACTACTGAAGTAAAAATTCGTACTCAGCAAGGTCGTGTTATTAGCGACAAAATGGATAAATCTATTACTGTAGCTATTGAACGTAAAGTGAAGCATCCGTTATATGGTAAGTTCATTAAACGTACGACTAAATTGCATGTACATGATGAAAACAACGAGTGTGGTATTGGTGATACTGTAGAAATTAAAGAGTGTCGTCCATTATCAAAAACCAAATCTTGGACTCTTGTTCGAATCGTTGAAAAAGCAGTTAGCTAATCAAATTTGATTAAAAACTGTACATAATATAATAAACGGCTCACCGGCCGTTTATTTTATGCTATCCATTTTATTTGAGTGGTGTTATACTATGCGCCCTCACGTAAGTGGGTTTTTGGTTGTCTATTCTTATCCATGGTAGTTGAGGTGGATGAAGGTAGATTAGACAATAATTAATTTATACGGAGCATTAAAATGATCCAAGAACAGACTAGGCTCGATGTTGCTGATAACTCTGGCGCACGTAGCGTAATGTGTATCAAGGTTCTCGGTGGATCGCATCGTCGTTATGCAGCGGTAGGTGATATCATCAAAGTTACCATTAAAGAAGCTATTCCACGTGGTAAAGTTAAAAAAGGTGATGTACTTAAAGCTGTGGTGGTGCGCACTCGAAAAGGTGTTCGTCGTCCTGATGGATCTGTCATTCGTTTCGATCGCAATGCTTGTGTTATTTTAAATAATAACAGTGAGCAACCGATTGGTACGCGTATTTTTGGACCGGTCACTCGTGAACTTCGTTCTGAGAAGTTTATGAAGATCATTTCATTAGCACCAGAAGTACTGTAAGGAGCGGGTAATGGCAGCTAAAATCCGTCGAGAAGATGAAGTTATCGTGTTAGCCGGTAAAGATAAAGGTAAACGCGGTAAAGTAAAAAGTGTTTTGTCTACTGGTAAAGTGATTGTTGAAGGTATCAATTTGGTGAAAAAACACCAAAAACCAGTACCTGCATTAAATCAAGAAGGTGGAATTGTTGAGAAAGAAGCGCCAATTAACGTTTCTAACGTAGCAATTTTTAACCAAGATACAGGCAAAGCAGATCGCGTAGGCTTTCGTTTTGAAGACGGTAAAAAAGTCCGTTTTTATAAGTCTACTAATAAATTAATCAATTAAGTAATTTGGAGTGTACGATGGCGAAACTGCATGATTACTACAAAGCACAGGTAGTAAATAAACTGCAAGAACAGTTTGGCTACAAATCTGTCATGCAAGTCCCTCGGATCGAAAAGATCACCTTGAATATGGGTGTGGGTGAAGCAATTACTGATAAGAAATTATTAGATAATGCGGTTGCAGATTTAGCAGCAATCAGTGGTCAAAAACCACTAGTCACTAAAGCACGCAAATCAGTTGCTGGTTTTAAAATCCGTCAAGGGTATCCTATTGGTTGTAAAGTCACTTTACGTGGCGAACGTATGTGGGAATTTTTTGAACGTCTAGTTTATATTGCTCTTCCTCGTACTCGAGATTTTCGTGGTTTAAGCGCAAAATCTTTCGATGGCCGTGGTAACTATAGCATGGGTGTTCGTGAACAAATCGTTTTCCCTGAAATCGATTATGATAAAGTTGATCGTGTTCGTGGTTTAGATATCACTATCACAACAACTGCACAATCTGATGAAGAAGGCCGAGCTTTATTATCTGCCTTTAACTTCCCATTTCGTAAGTAAGGTAGGGCATAATGGCTAAACAATCAATGATTGAACGCGATAAGAAACGCGTAAAGCTAGCAGAAAAATATTTTGCAAAGCGTCAAGAATTAAAAGCGATTATCTCTGATCTTAATGCATCAGATGAAGATCGTTGGAATGCAGTGCTTAAATTGCAAACGCTTCCTCGTGATTCTAGTCCATCACGTCAACGTCGTCGTTGTCGTCAAACCGGTCGTCCTCATGGCGTCCTTCGTAAGTTTGGTTTAAGCCGTATTAAGGTTCGTGAATCAGCCATGCGTGGTGAGATTCCTGGTCTTAAAAAGGCAAGTTGGTAATCAGGGGAGTGTTATAGATGAGCATGCAAGATCCTATAGCAGATATGTTGACCCGCATTCGTAACGGTCAAGCTGCGAATAAAGTTGCAGTCACCATGCCTTCCTCTAAGCTAAAAGTGGCAATTGCCAATGTGCTAAAAGAAGAAGGTTATATCGGGGACTATAAAGTAGTTGGTGACACTAAACCAGAATTGGAAATCACTTTAAAATATTTCCAAGGTAAGGCTGTAGTAGAAAGTATTAAACGTGTTAGCCGTCCAGGTTTACGTATTTATAAACGTAAAGATGAATTACCAAAAGTAATGGCTGGATTAGGTATTGCAGTTGTTTCTACTTCTAAAGGTGTTATGACTGATCGTGCAGCACGCCAAGCAGGTCTTGGTGGTGAAATTATCTGCTACGTAGCGTAAGGGAGAAAAAAATGTCTCGTGTTGCAAAAGCACCTGTCGTTGTTCCTGCTGGCGTAGAGGTAAAACTCAATGGTCAGGTAATTACGATTAAAGGTAAAAATGGCGAGTTATCTCGTACAATAAATAATGCAGTTGTTATTAATCAAGCAGAAGGCCAGATTACATTTGCGCCTCGTGACGGTTTTGCTGACGCTTGGGCGCAAGCAGGTACTGCTCGTGCATTGATTAATGCAATGGTTATTGGTGTTACTGAAGGTTTTACTAAAAAACTTCAGCTAGTTGGTGTCGGTTATCGTGCACAAGTTAAAGGTAATACAATTGGCTTATCTCTTGGTTATTCACATCCAATTGATCACCAATTACCTGCAGGTGTAACAGCTGAATGTCCTTCGCAAACTGAAATCGTTCTGAAAAGTGCTGATAAACAGTTAATTGGACAAGTAGCTGCTGATATCCGTGCTTATCGTCGTCCTGAACCTTATAAAGGTAAAGGTGTTCGTTACGCAGATGAAGTTGTGCGTACTAAAGAAGCTAAGAAAAAGTAAGGTAACACTATGGATAAGAAATCAGCTCGTATCCGTCGTGCAACTAAAGCGCGTCGTAAGATGCAAGAACTACTTGCAACTCGCTTAGTAGTTCACCGTACTCCGCGTCATATTTATGCGCAGATTATCGCACCAAACGGATCAGAAGTACTGGCAGCGGCTTCAACATTAGAAAAAGCTATCAGTGAAAGTTTAAAATACACTGGAAACAAAGATGCAGCAGCAGCAGTTGGTAAAGCAATTGCAGAACGCGCATTAGCGAAAGATATCAAAGAAGTTTCTTTTGATCGTTCAGGTTTCCAATATCATGGTCGAGTTCAGGCGCTAGCAGATGCTGCTCGCGAAGCTGGCCTACAGTTCTAAGGTAGGAGTTAAAGATGTCAAACATCGAAAAACAAGCTGGTGAACTGCAGGAAAAACTAATCGCAGTTAACCGAGTTTCTAAAACCGTAAAAGGTGGTCGTATTTTTAGTTTTTCTGCACTAACAGTGGTTGGTGACGGTAATGGCCGCGTTGGTTTTGGATATGGTAAAGCACGTGAAGTGCCAGCAGCAATCCAAAAAGCAATGGAAAAAGCACGTCGTAATATGATTAACGTTGCGTTAAATAACGATACTTTACAGCATCCAGTTAAAGGTGCTCATACAGGTTCTCGTGTTTACATGCAACCAGCATCAGAAGGTACTGGTATTATCGCCGGTGGTGCAATGCGTGCTGTATTAGAAGTTGCTGGTGTTCGTAACGTTCTAGCTAAAGCATATGGTTCTACTAACCCAATTAACGTGGTTCGTGCAACTATTGATGGCTTAGAAAATATGAAATCTCCAGAAATGGTTGCTGCTAAGCGTGGTAAAACCGTCGAAGAAATTTTGGGGTAATTAGCCATGGCAAAGACAATTAAAATTACACAAACTCGTAGTTCTATTGGCCGTCTACCGAAGCATAAAGCAACGTTAGTTGGTCTAGGATTACGTCGTATTGGTCATACTGTTGAGCGTGAAGATACACCTGCAATTCGCGGTATGGTAAACCAAGTTTATTACATGGTTAAAGTTGAGGAGTAATAGTAATGCGTTTAAATACTTTATCTCCTGCTGAAGGTTCAAAGCATGCATCTAAGCGCGTGGGCCGAGGAATCGGTTCAGGGCTAGGTAAAACTGGTACTCGTGGTATCAAAGGTCAAAAATCACGTTCAGGTGGCGGCGTTCGTCGTGGCTTTGAGGGTGGTCAAATGCCTTTATATCGTCGTTTACCAAAATTTGGTTTTACCTCACGTAAAGCTATGATAACAGCACAAGTTCGTCTTTCTGATTTAATGAAAGTTGAAGGCGATATTGTTGACCTAAATAGCTTGAAAGTTGCTAATGTGATTAATTCACAAATCGAATATGCAAAAATTATGTTATCTGGAGAAGTTACTAAACCAGTAACAGTTCGTGGTATTCGAGTAACTAAAGGTGCTAAAGCTGCAATTGAAGCTGCTGGCGGAAAAATTGAGGAATAATTAGAAAGATGGCAAAGCAACCAGGATTAGATTTTCAAAGCACACGAGGCGGTAGTGGTGAGCTTAAAAGACGTTTATTATTTGTGCTTTTAGCGCTTATTGTTTTCCGTCTTGGTTCTTACGTTCCGGTTCCTGGTATTGATACTAAAGCGTTATCGGACTTACTACAATCATCATCTAATGGTATTGTTGGTATGTTCAATATGTTCTCTGGTGGTGCTTTAAGCCGTGCTTCAATTTTTGCTTTAGGGATAATGCCTTATATTTCTTCATCTATTATTGTGCAGTTATTAACGGCAATTAACCCTAAATTAGCAGAATTGAAGAAAGAAGGTGAATCAGGTCGTAAAAAAATCAGTCAGTACACCCGTTATGGCACATTAGCTTTAGCAATTGTACAAGCAGCTGGTATTGCGACTGGTTTACCGAATATTCCTGGTTATAGTCATGTAGTGATTAACCCAGGATTTTCTTTCTATTTTATTGCATCGATTAGCTTAGTTACTGGCACTATGTTTCTTATGTGGTTGGGTGAGCAAATCACGGAACGCGGTGTAGGTAATGGTATTTCTATCATTATCTTTGCAGGTATTGTGGCAAGTCTTCCTCATGCAATATATGAAACAATTGAACAAGCTCGTTCTGGTTCATTGCATCCGATTTTATTATTAGTCGTCGCAGCATTAGTGGTTGGTGTGACTTACTTTGTTGTTTTTGTCGAACGTGGTCAACGACGTATAGTTGTTAATTACGCGCAAAGGCAGCAAGGACGTCGTGTGTATGCTGCACAAAGTACACATTTACCATTGAAGATTAATATGGCAGGTGTTATTCCTGCAATATTTGCTTCAACAATTGTTATGTTACCATCAATGATGGCTTCTTGGTTCCAAGGAAATGGTGAAGGATGGAGATATATCTTTGTTCTTATAGGGCAATACTTCTCTCATGATCAACCGTTATACATAATCTTTTTTGCAGCTGCGATTATTTTCTTCTGTTTCTTCTATACAGCATTGGTTTTCAATCCTAGAGAAACAGCAGATCAATTAAAGAAATCAGGTGCATTTATTCCAGGTATCCGTCCAGGTGAACAAACATCGAAGTATATTGACAAAGTAATGACACGTTTAACGCTAATTGGCGCTATTTACATTACTCTTGTATGTTTGGTACCAATGTTTATGACAAGCGCAATGAAAGTTCCAGTTCAATTTGGTGGAACATCATTATTAATTGTGGTTGTTGTAATCATGGATTTTATGGCACAAGTACAGACTTTAATGATGCCAAATCGTTATGAGTCAGTGTTAAAGAAAGCGAATCTTAAAGGCTACGGCCGATAAGTTAGCCAGAAGTTACGGAGAAAAAAATGAAAGTTCGTGCTTCAGTCAAGAAATTATGTAGAAATTGTAAAATCATCAAACGCAATGGCATTGTTCGTGTTATTTGCATTGAAGGTAAACATAAACAACGTCAAGGTTAATATTATTTAACTGTAAAGTTGAACTTTTGCATATTTTACTTGCCAAAGTATAGTAAAGCTGGCTAGAATAGCCAGCCTAAAAAATTTTTTTGTAGATCCATTGTTTGAGTATCCTGAAAACGGGCTTTTCAGTATGGTGGATCTGCTGAACATTAACAATAAAGGAGTGCATAGTGGCCCGTATAGCAGGCATTAACATTCCTGATCAACAACATACTGTTATTGCGTTACAAGCAATTTATGGTATCGGTAGTACTCGTGCAAAGACAATTTGTGCTGAAGCGGGTATTCCTGAACATGTTAAGATCAGAGAACTATCTGAAGATCAGATTGAACAGTTACGCGAACAAGTCGCTAAATTCACTGTTGAAGGTGATTTACGTCGTGAAGTAACTATGAGTATCAAGCGTTTATTAGACCTTGGTTGTTATCGTGGTGTGCGTCATCGTCGTGGACTTCCTGTCCGTGGTCAACGCACTAAGACTAACGCTCGTACCCGTAAGGGACCGCGTAAGCCAATCAAGAAATAATTGAGGTGATAATAAATGGCAAAGACACCTGTTCGTACACGTAAACGTGTTAAAAAGCAAGTTTCTGATGGTATAGCTCATATTCATGCATCATTTAACAATACAATCGTAACAATTACCGATCGTCAAGGTAATGCGTTGGGTTGGGCAACCGCTGGTGGTTCTGGTTTCCGCGGCTCTCGTAAATCAACTCCTTTTGCAGCTCAAGTAGCAGCAGAACGTTGTGCCGAAGCTGTAAAAGACTACGGAATTAAGAATCTGGAAGTTATGGTTAAAGGACCTGGTCCTGGTCGTGAGTCAACAATTCGTGCATTAAATGCAGCGGGTTATCGCATCACTAATATTACTGATGTTACTCCGATTCCTCATAACGGTTGTCGTCCACCAAAGAAACGTCGTGTTTAATTTTTTATTAAACATTGAATGTTTATAGGATTATTGGAGAAAAAAAATGGCAAGATATTTGGGACCAAAGCTCAAATTAAGTCGTCGTGAAGGTACAGATTTATTCCTTAAGTCTGGCGTCCGAGCGGTTGATAGTAAATGTAAGTTAGAACAAGCTCCTGGACAACATGGTGCGCGTAAACCGCGTTTATCAGATTATGGTGTTCAGTTACGCGAAAAACAAAAAGTTAGACGTATTTATGGAATTCTAGAGCGTCAATTCCGTAATTACTACAAAAATGCAGCACGTATTAAAGGTAATACTGGTGAAAACCTACTTGCTCTTTTAGAACGTCGCTTAGATAACGTTGTTTATCGTATGGGATTTGGTGCAACTCGCGCTGAAGCTCGTCAATTAGTTAGTCATAAAGCTGTTCTTGTTAATGGTCATGTTGTGAACATCGCATCTTATCAAGTTTCACCTGAAGATGTAATTAGTGTTCGCGAAAAATCAAAAAAACAAGCACGTATTAAAGCCGCTTTAGAGTTAGCTGAACAACGTGAAAAACCAACATGGTTAGAAGTTGATGCTAGCAAAATGGAAGGTGTATTTAAACGCTTACCAGAACGTTCAGATTTATCTGCTGACATCAACGAACATTTGATCGTCGAACTTTACTCTAAGTAAAGTTTAGCACTTAAGAGAGGACATAATGCAGGGTTCTGTAACAGAGTTTTTAAAACCTCACCTAGTTGACGTTGTTCAATACAGCCCAACTCATGCGAAAGTGACATTAGAGCCACTTGAGCGTGGTTTTGGTCATACTTTAGGTAATGCACTACGCCGCATTTTATTATCATCTATGCCGGGATATGCAGTGACCGAAGTTGAAATTGACGGTGTTCTGCATGAGTATAGTACTAAAGAAGGCGTTCAAGAAGATGTGCTTGATATTCTGCTTAATTTGAAAAAATTAGCGGTTCGTGTACATACTAAAGATGATGTTATGCTGACTTTAAATAAATCAGGCGTTGGTGCTGTAACTGCATCAGATATCACTCACGATGGTGATGTTGAAATTGTTAATCCTGATTTAGTAATTTGTCATCTTACTGATGCCAATGCTTCAATTAGTATGCGTATTCGTGTACAACGAGGACGTGGTTATGTCCCTGCTTCTGCTCGAGTTAAGTCAGAAGATGAAGAGCGACCAATTGGTCGTCTATTAGTTGATGCATGTTATAGTCCAGTTGAGCGTATTGCATATTCTGTCGATGCTGCTCGTGTGGAACAACGTACCGACTTAGATAAACTGGTTATCGATATGGAAACTAATGGTACTATCGATCCAGAAGAATCTATTCGTCGCGCATCTACTATTTTGGCTGAACAACTTGAAGCTTTTGTTGATTTACGTGATGTACGTCAACCAGAAGTCAAAGAAGATAAACCGGAATTTGATCCAATTCTTTTACGTCCAGTAGATGACTTGGAATTAACTGTTCGGTCTGCTAATTGCTTAAAAGCAGAAGCAGTTCATTATATTGGTGATTTAGTGCAACGTACTGAAGTCGAGTTACTTAAAACCCCTAATCTTGGTAAAAAATCTCTTACTGAAATTAAGGATGTGCTCGCATCTCGTGGTTTATCTTTAGGCATGCGTCTTGAGAATTGGCCACCAGCAAGTATTGTTGAAGACTAAGATAAAATTTATATAAGAAGGATAAAGTTATGCGCCATCGTAAAAGTGGTCGTCAACTGAACCGAAATAGCAGCCATCGTCAAGCGATGTTTCGTAATATGACAAGTTCATTAGTTGAACATGAAATTATCAAAACAACATTGCCTAAAGCAAAAGAGTTGCGTCGTGTCGTTGAGCCGTTAATTACGTTAGCTAAAAGCGATAGCGTAGCTAATCGCCGTCTGGCTTTCGCTCGTATCCGTGATAAAGATACAGTAAAAAAATTATTTTCAGATTTAGGTCCACGTTTTGCTACCCGTCCAGGTGGTTATGTTCGCATTTTAAAATGTGGTTTCCGTGATGGAGATAATGCTCCAATGGCTTATATTGAATTAGTTGATCGCCCTGCGGTAGAAGCAGAAGCAGCAGCTGAATAAAAATAATTAAAGCTTAAACTAAAACCGGCTATTTAGCCGGTTTTTTATTATCTAGATATTACCTAATTGAGTATTTTTATTACTACAATTTTACTATTTGCTTTGCAATAATCATGATTTTATATGCCATGGACAAAATGGGTTGGTTGCTTCTTGATTTTAATTTCTCTGCTTTCTTATCGAGGGTATAATTTTATTGGTAAAAAGTAGATTTTAGAGTCCCTCGAATTATTAAACTTGTAGTTAATAATGAGGAGGCGGTGTTTCTTCTGATAAATTAGCAATATTTGAGGTTTGTGTAGCCTGTAACTTTTGTGACAATAACATTAATTGTTCTTTGAGTTTGCTGATATCTGCTTGAAGATTAACAACCATTTGATTGAGTTCTTCAATGGTCATTTCTTGGAATGCGACTTTAGTTTCTAATAATTCCAGTTGTTGGTTCATAGTTTATTCATTAATTGGTTTAGTAATTTTATATTGTAAGTAAAAGTAATTATAAAATCCATCCTCGTTCGGCAAAAGAAACATACTCTCCCTTACCAATCACAAGGTGATCAACAATCCGAACATCTATTAATTCACAAACTTGTTCAATTTTCTTTGTTAATATCCGGTCAGCTTGACTTGGTTCAGCCAATCCTGATGGATGATTATGAGCTAAAATTAATGCTGCTGCATTGTGTTGTAATGCCCGTCTAGCTACTTCTCTCGGATGAACCTCTACACAATTATAGGTTCCAACAAACATCTCTTCAGAAGTAATGACATGATGCTGATTGTCTAAAAATATCACCATAAAAATTTCACGATCTTTATCCATTAAGCGACTAGCTAGGTAATGATGGGTCAAGCTTGGCGATGTTAAGTAATTTTCATGGCTTATTTTAACTTTCAAATAACGATTAGAAAGTTCAACAACCGCTTTTAACTGAGTATATTTTGCAGTTCCAAGACCTTGCTTTTTACAAAACTCATCGTGGCTAGCATTTATTAAATGATAAAATGAGCCAAATTCATTTAATAATTTTTGTGATAAATCTAGGACTGGTAAATTACGTATACCTGTGCGTAAGAAAAGGGCGAGTAATTCCGCATCAGATAGTGTTTCGACACCAAATAGTAATAATTTTTCTCGAGGCATTAAGGTGGTTTTTTGTTCTGACATAATTGGATTCTTGTTATTCACACAAAATGTGATTATTAGCTATGTTGTGAAAAATAATAAGTAGAGATATATAACGTTGTGAACAAGTTCGCAGTAATGAAATTATTTTTACAGCAAATAAAAAAGCGCTTGTTAGCGCTTTTTAACTGGTTATTTATTTGAAAATTAATGACAGCCACATCCGCCGTGACCACCGCCACAACAACCGCTTTCTTCATCTTCATCATGATCATGTCCGCCACAACCGCAGCCACCATGCCCGTGGTCGTGACCATGCGCACCATGAATATGTCCATGCGATATTTCATCTGGTGTCGCTTCACGAATTGCTAATACTTCGACATTGAAATTTAGATCTTGGCCTGCTAGCATATGATTGCCATCGATAGTTACACTATCGCCATCAATTGCAGTAATTTCAACAGGTAAAGAGCCTTGATCAGTGTCAGCAAAAAAACGCATACCGACTTCAAGTTCGTCAACACCAACAAAAACGTCACGTGGCACATTTTGTACTAGTGCATCATTAAAATCACCATAAGGATTAACTAGTTCAACGTCAAATTTATCACCAACTTGATGGCCTTCTAAGGAATTTTCAAGATCTTGTAATAAGTTTCCTGCACCGTGTAGATATTCGAGTGGTGCTACTGTTGTTGCTTCATCAACTAAAACACCATCTTTAGTACGAACTTGATATGCTAAACTTACCACTGTGTTTTTTGCTATTTTCATGTTTTCTCCAACAAACTGTTACTGAGCAAATAGTGTTAGATTTTAACGGAAAAAAATCCATCTGTATGCTATTTTTTCGTATTTTAAGAAGTTTTGCTAATGTTTTATTTTTTGAAGTGCTTTTGTTTCAAGAGACCAATTTTAATTAGTAAATAATAGTTGGATAGCTTGTTGAAATCAATTAAGCTGATAGCGTGAATTTTATACAGTACTTTATTGTAGCTAATATTCAATTATTGCTAATGACTAAAAATAGTGAGGAAAGGGGGATTTTATGTTGAAAGTTAATGATTATTTTGAAGGGAAAGTGAAATCTATCGGCTTTGAAAATGGTTCTACCGGTAAAGTCTCTGTTGGTGTGATGTTACCAGGTGAATATATTTTTAATACTGATAATCCAGAGGAAATGACCGTCATAACCGGTTCACTTAAAGTGTTATTGCCTACGGCAAATGATTGGCAAATATTTGAAGCTGGACAAGTTTTTCATATTGCTAAAGAAAGCAAATTCGATGTTCAGGTTTCAGAACCAACCGCTTATTTGTGTCGTTACCTCGCAAAATAAAGATGCACCAATGTGTTACAAATAATATTATTAAATTAACCATTGGATTCGACAGCACGATTTATATTCTATTGAAAAATTTGATCATATGTTATTTGGGTAATGATAATTTATTAGATTTTTAAGGTTCTATAAAATAGACTTAATGATTATTAAATCATCATAATTGTATTTTAATTGTCAAAAAGTGATAGATAATTTTTAGAATTAAGATACTGAGCTTTTGATTTAGATTAGCTGATATAGCAAGAATTTACCGATAAAATGGATTAGTAAAAATTCTATGTTTTGAATTAGACAGCAATATTAATTTACTCTATACAAAAGTTTGATTATCTAGAGGTTAAGATAAAAAATATCACGGTGATGAATTAAAAAATAAGGTGTCAGTTATTTATTCTGACACCTTATTTCATTTAAGTTTATATTATTTAAGTTCTAATTCATTCATAGCAGCGATGCTAAATCCACCATCTACATGAATAACTTCACCGGTAATACCTGAAGATAGGTTCGAACATAAGAATGCTGCTGAATTACCCACATCTTCGATGGTTACTGTTCGGCGAATAGGAGTGACTGATTCACAGTGTGATAACATCTTTTTGAAATCTTTGATACCTGATGCCGCTAAAGTACGAATAGGACCTGCTGAAATCGCATTTACACGTATACCTTCAGGTCCCATAGCATTAGCCATGTAACGTACGTTTGCTTCTAGAGATGCTTTAGCAAGACCCATCACATTATAGTTAGGAATTGCACGCTCAGCACCTAGGTAAGAAAGGGTAACTAATGCTGAATCAGGATTAAGCATTGAACGACACGCTTTAGCCATCGCGACAAAGCTATAAGAGCTGATATCATGGGCAATTGCAAAACCTTCACGCGTTACGGCATTAACATAGTCACCATCTAGTTGATCTCCTGGCGCAAAAGCAATAGCGTGTACAAAACCATCAAATTTATCCCATGTTTTTGCTAACTCAGTAAATAACGATGTGATACTATCATCATGTGCCACATCGCAAGGTAAAACGATTTTAGAATTAAAATCAGCAGCAAACTCTTCAACGCGGCCTTTTAATTTTTCGCTTTGATAAGTAAAAGCTAATTCAGCACCTTCTCGGTGCATCGCTTTTGCAATACCGTAAGCAATAGAACGATTACTTGCCACGCCGGTAACCAGTATGCGTTTACCTGTTAAAAATCCCATAAATTATTCCTCTAATATTTTTTACTATATAGTCTAGAATGTTGATGATTATATGTTGATATAGTTAACTTCGCTACTATAAATTCATTTTTACCTATTTAATTGCCATTTTATTTTTAAAAAAGAGGTTGTTTATTGGGTTAATAGTTGACTATAATACTCAACTATTAAATAGCTTCGTTTGGTAAATAGTGATGAAAGATTTAGTTTGCTATAAAACGCTACCAGTTTGGGATGTAACAACTCTACCGAAAATGTTTTGTGAAAAGCATAATACCCAAGTAGGAACATGGGCAAAATTAAACATTATTAAAGGTCGTGTGAATTTTGATATGTTAACCGAGCAAGGCGAGATCATTTCGCAACATGTTTTTGATGTTGAGCATCAACCGCCTTTTATTCAGCCTCAACAATGGCATCGAATAGCTAATGTATCCGATGATTTACAGTGCCAACTGGCTTTTTATTGCCAACCTGAAGATTATACACATAAAAAATATCAAATGACGCAAACCCATTCTGACGTATCAGAAATCTGTCAAATGATTCAAGCCGGAAAAGCGTTAGATTTAGGTTGTGGTTCAGGTCGTAATTCACTCTATTTGCAGCTACTTGGTTTTGATGTTGATGCCGTTGATAAGTCAGAGATGAGTATTAATAATTTACAGCAAATTATTGCCAATGATCATTTAGCGCATATCAATGCATCTATTTATGATATAAACCAAGCTAATTTAACAGGTAATTATGATTTAATTATTTCAACCGTTGTGATGATGTTTTTACAACCTAATAGAATTCCCGATATTATTCACAATATGCAAACGATAACTAAATCAGGCGGTTATAATTTAATTGTTTGTGCTATGTCAACGGATGATTTTCCTTGCACAGTTGGCTTTTCGTTTACGTTTAAAGAGAATGAATTACGTAATTATTATCAGGATTGGCAGATTATAAAATATAATGAGGATGTTGGCGAATTGCATAAAACGGATATCCATGGCAACCGAATAAAACTCCGTTTTGCGACACTATTCGCCAAAAAACCATAATATTACAGGATGTTTCCTGTAATATATTATTTTTTACTATTGGTTATTACCCAGTATTTTACCAACTTCAAACCACGCTTTTCGAGAGTTTAATAAATCTTGGGCTGACATTGGTTTTTTACCTGCTGGTTGTAATACTGTCATATTTAACGCCCCATCGCTAGTGGCAATACAGATGCCTTTTTTATCAGCCTGCAAAATGGTACCGATGGGTTGATTATGTTCAACAGTAATAACTTGAGCTTGCCAAACTTTTACGGGTTCACCATTTACTTCAAAGTAACTAACTGGCCACGGGTTAAATGCCCGCACACATCGTTCCAATTGTTTCGCTGATAAATTCCAATCTAATTTAGCCTCTTGCTTAGATAATTTTTCGGCATAAGTGGCTTGTGATTGTTGTTGCTTTTCAGGTTTAACTTTTCCTTGGTTAATTAGTGTTAGCGTATCAAGTAATGCTTGAGGGCCTAATTTAGCCAATTTTTCATATAATGTTGCACTAGTATCATTCGCTTCAATTGGACAAGCTAATTTATACAGCATATCACCGGTATCAAGGCCAGCATCCATTTGCATAATGGTGATGCCGGTTTCACTATCACCAGCCCAACAGGCGCGCTGAATTGGCGCTGCACCTCGCCATCGAGGTAATAAAGAACCGTGAACATTTAAGCATCCTAGCTTTGGCATATCAAGCACAGCTTGAGGTAAAATCAATCCATAAGCAACCACAATCATAATATCGGCATTAAGATTGGCAATGATTTGCTGATTTTCTTCTGTTTTGAGTGTGGCCGGTTGATAAATGGGAAGATTATTTTCGATTGCTAATTGTTTTACTGGGCTTGCCGTTAATTTATTTCCTCGACCTGCAGGTCTATCTGGTTGACTGAAGACGGCGATGACATTATGGTTTGAGTTAATTAATGCTTCTAAATGTGTGGCAGCAAAATCAGGTGTACCTGCAAAAATAATATTTAAGGGATTTGTTGTTGATGTCATGAGTGATAATATCCATAATCAAAATATAATAGATAGTATACTTCAAATTGTTCTAAGAATCTTTAATCACAAAAGTATACCCCTAATAGATATCACTTTTGTGTTATATAAAAAATATTACGTAGGTTACAGCGGTAAGTTACGTTGAATCATCGCATTTTTGTAAATGTCATAAGAGTTGGTAAAAAGTTTTTTGATAAAATAATAGTAAAAAAATCCACCAAAAATTCCGCCACAAAATATGCCCATAACAACCGCCGTTATGATAATTTTAGATTTATTATCAATAGTATTTTTCGCATCATTATATAATTTGATTAATCTTTCATCTGATGTTTTATTATTATTTATTGATTTTTTTACTGTTAATGTATGTAACACTGTTAATATATAAATAAATAAACTAAAACTGCCAATTAGGCATGTCATTATGCCTATAAACATGAAAAATTGTTGAGCATTACTCATTTTCTAACTCCTTATTCCTTAAATTATCTTATCATCCAGACACTTTATAGCAACAGTAACATATATTGTGATAAATATTTTCTTATTATTTAAAATGGAAAAAAAATTGGTACTAATGCTATATCAACAGCCATCACCAGAAAAGTTAATGGTACGCCAATCTTAACAAAATCACTAAAGCTATATCCTCCTGGAGCCACTACCATTGTTTTAATTGGTGATGAAACAGGTGTAATAAATGAAGCCGATGTTGCAATCGCCACTGTCATAGCAAATGGATACGGTGAATAGCCAAATTTTATGGCTAAATCAATCGCAATTGGTGCAATCAAAATTGCTGTTGCGGTATTAGAAATAAATAATCCCACCGTTGAGCACAATAAAAAGATAAAGGTTAACACCATATAAGGACCAAACGATCGTAAATGAATTTCAAGCCATTCCGAGATTAACGAAATTCCCCCAGTTTTATTTAAAGCTACTGCAAAAGGCATCATACCAATAATGAGAATTAATGTTGGCCAATGAATCGATTTATAGGCATTAGCCATATCAATACAACGTGTTGCTCCCATTAATAGACAGGCGATGAGCGCGGCAACAACATTTGGCACAATTCCGGTAACCATTAAGATGATCATTAAGGCTAGATTAAATAGTGCTATATAGGCTTGCGAGCTAGCAGGGGCTACATCATCAATATCTGATGGATAATCTAACACCACAAAATCACTGGTACGAGTTTGAAGTTTTTGGATTGATCCCCAATCGCCACACACCAAAAGTGTATCACTCATTTCTAAGCGTTCTTGGAATAAGTTATTAGTCTCAACAGGAGCATGATTTCGCCAAATACCAATCACGGTTAAAAAATATTTACTTCTAAAATCTATCTCATTAAGCGTTTTACCACATAATGATGATTCTGGGAGTAATGCTACCTCGGCCATGCCAACTTCTTTTACTTGTTCGGAAAAATATTCACCACGTAAAATTTTGGGTTCAAGATTATTGGTTGTTAAAAATGTACGGTAATCTGCTTCGGAATGGGACATATCCAATAAAAGAATATCGTTTTCTCTAAATTCGGTGGTTCCATTAACCGGAATGAGGACTTTTTGAAACTTTCGCCAACGTTCGATACCAATAACATTTACTCCGTGTTCACTGCGTAAATGTAAACCGTCAATAGTTCGACCAACAAAAGGGGATCCTGCAAGAATTTGCGCTCGATGCGCTCGACCAATTAATTTATAATCTCTAATCAGGTCGGTAATTTTACGTCTTTGTGGTTGACTATTGGTTGGTGTAATTTGGTCGGCTGTCAGTAACCAATTGCGAGTTAGTACGCAATAAATAACACCAACGATTAATACTCCGAGACCTATTGGTGTAATAGAGAAGAAACTAAACTCGGTTAAATTTGCTCGACTCAGTTCACTATTCACTACTAGGTTTGGTGCAGTAGCAACTAGGGTCATCATGCCACTAATTAGCGCAGCAATACATAGTGGCATCATTAGTTTTTTTACATGTATACCGGTATGATTGGCAATGCTAATCGCTACTGGAATAAATATTGCTACAACACCTGTTGAGCTCATGATCGATCCTAATAATGCTATACCTAACATAATAAATGTTATAATTCGTATATCATTTTGACCCGCTGCTTTTAATATATATTCACTCATTTTGTAAGAGATACCGGTTCTTACTAGGCTTTCTCCAATGACAAATAGCAATGCGATTAAGATAATGTTTGGATCGCTAAATCCTGAAAGTGCTTCAGCAGGGGTTAATACCCCGGTAACAGTGATTGCGGTTATAATGAGAAGTGCAATAATATCCATTCTTAATTTACTGAATGAAAACAGTAGAATAGCAATAAAAAGCAATAAACAAACAGTAATAAGAGGATAATATTCGATTATATAACTAGGCAAAAAAGCCGACATTGATGATACAAAACTATGCCCAGATGACAAATGTTCCACAAAAAGTAGCTCTATAGTGTTGAGTAGATTTTCGACATAATACCTTGATTTATAGTAATAGGGAATATCTTCAAATAAAGATTATTCCATGCCGTCATTTGTCTTTATGACATTTTTAACATTTTCTGCTGTTTTATTTTCCGACTATTCGCATTCATAAAACTTAGGTGTAAGTTAGTTAACTTGAATTGTTTAATTCTAAACCATATTGAGGAGACCGTATGTCATCAAAAAAATCAGTTGCTCAGATTATTGTTGATGTTTTAGCTCAAGCCGGTGTGAAACATTGTTATGGTATTGTTGGTGATACATTAAATCAGATTACTTCCGCTATTAAAAAAAGTGATATTGAGTGGGTACATGTTCGTCATGAAGAAGTTGGCGCTTTTGCTGCTGGCGCTGAAGCCTATTTGACCGATCAAATAACAGCATGTGCTGGTTCTTGTGGACCGGGAAGTTTACATTTTATTAATGGTATTTATGAAGCACAACGTAATAAAGTACCGCTTATTTTATTGGCTAGTCAGTTGGTTACTTCTCAACAAGGAACGGATTTTCCGCAAGAAGTTGACTTTGAAGCAGTTTATAAAAACTGTTCTGTATTTTGTCAGCAAATTACTGATCCAACTCAAGCAAGGCGAATTACCACTGCAGCAGTTCAAGCTGCGATTAATCAGCGTGGGGTTGCTGTTTTAGTTATTCCTTACAATATTAGTTTAACTAAAGTTGAGGATAACAGTGAATACAATATCTATCACCCGAATCCTATTATTCGTCCATCTGATGATGAGTTGGCTAAAATTTCTAAAATTTTAAATGAAAATAGTAAAGTGACAATCTTTGCTGGGCATGGGGTATCAGACGCTCATGATGAATTAGTTGATTTGGCTCATAAATTAAAATCACCAATAGTCCACACATCAAGAGCTAAAGATTTTGTTGAATATGATAATCCCTATAATGTCGGTATGACGGGGATGTTTGGTATGGGGTCTGGCGCCACGGCTATTAAAGATTGTGATGTGCTTTTAATGTTGGGTGTTGATTTTGCCTGGTCTCAGTTTTATCCAGATAATGCAATAATTATTCAGGTCGATATCGATGCTACTCATCTTGGTCACCGCCATAGTGTAGAGGTTGGTGTAGTTGGGGCAAGCAAAGCAACTTTAGCGGCATTATTACCACTAGTTGACGAAAAAACAGATACGACATTTTTGGATAAATGTTGTGAATTACACATTAAAGCAATCGATAAATTAAATAAAAAAGCGATACCATCAAAAACAGTTATTCACCCGCAATATTTAACCGAATTGATTGATAAATATGCTAATGATGATGCGGTACTTTGTGCTGATGTTGGTTCGGCGATGGTTTGGGCATGTCGCCATTTCTCAACCAATGGTAAAAGACGTACCGTTATTAGTTTAAAACACGGCACTATGGCCAATGCGATGCCACAAGCATTGGGTGTGCAAAAAGCCTTTCCTCATCGTCAAGTTATTACCTTATCCGGGGATGGTGGTATTAGTATGCTGTTAGGTGATTTATTGACTACAATTCAGGAGAATCTACCCATCAAAGTTATCGTACTAAATAATAGTTCACTTAATTTTGTTGAATTAGAACAAAAATCGGAAGGGCTTGTCGATCACTATACTGATTTAAAAAATCCTGATTTTGCTAAAGTTGCCGATGCAATGGGTTTGTATTCAATTAGAGTTGATAATTCTGATTTGCTTGAAGCGGCCGTGCAATCATTCTTGGCTCATCCTGGTCCAGCTTTATTAGATGTTAAAACAAGTGAGTATGAACTAGTTATGCCGCCGGAAATTCATAGTTCACAAGTGATGGGAATGGCGCTTTATAGTGTAAAAGCATCATTGCATGGCAAAATGAAAGATGTGGTTAATTTGTTGGTGGATAATTTTGTTAAAAAATAAATCACTAAGTTAACAATTGAGTATTATCTTAAAAAATTTTGAGGAAAGGGGTTTTTTTAGCCTAATTTTAACGATATCTGCCGCATATGGCGGCAGATAAGTTGAATTAAAAGCTAACGGCTCCTTCTTCTGCTGAAGTAAGATTCTCTCGAATAACCGAATAAAGTTCTCGACCAAAGCCTTGATGTGAATCGGTTAGATCGATTGGTTCTGCTTGTCGCATTGCTAGTTCCGCTTCGTCGACTAATAATGTGATTTCACCTGTTTGACCGTTGACACGAATCATGTCGCCTTGTTGTACTTTGCTTAACAATCCTCCAGCATAAGCTTCAGGTGTGACATGAATTGCGGCTGGTACTTTACCTGAGGCGCCAGATAAGCGGCCATCAGTTAATAAGGCAACTTTATAACCGCGATCTTGTAACACGCCCAATGGTGTTATTAATTTATGTAGTTCCGGCATCCCGATAGCTTTTGGACCTTGATAGCGTACAACTACAACACAATCTTTATTGAGGTTACCGGCTTTATATTCTGCATCTAAATCATATTGACTATTAAAAACTACGGCAGGAGCTTCAATAATTTGATGCTCTGCAGTAACAGCAGATGTTTTCATTATGGCTCGCCCTAAATTGCCTGACATAACCTTTAGTCCACCATGGGAATTGAAAGGCTTTTTGATTGATGCAATCACATTTTCATCTAAAGATTTAGTAGGGCCTTCACGGAAAATTAGTTTGCCATTTTCTAAAATTGGTTCTTTGGTATAACGGCTTAGTCCACGCCCCACAACGGTTTCAACATCTTCATGTAATAAGCCGCCAGCTAATAATTCTCTTACAAGTAATGACGTTCCACCAGCCGCTTGGAAATAATTGATATCAGCAGGTCCATTTGGATATATTCGACTAAGTAGCGGTACAACAGTTGATAAATCAGAAATATCATCCCAATTAATAATAATACCAGCAGCTTTAGCCATAGCAACAATATGCATGGTTAGGTTGGTTGACCCACCTGTTGCTAATAGAGCAACTAAGCCATTAACAATGACTTTTTCATCAACCATTTTACCCACAGGCATATAATTACCTGATTGGTTCGTTAAGCGCGTAATCTGTTTTGCTGCTGCATTTGTTAATTCGTAACGTAATGCTGTTTCTGGATGTACAAAGGCTGCGCCAGGTAAATGTAAACCCATTAATTCGATGACCATTTGGTTACTATTCGCGGTACCATAGAAAGTACAGGTTCCGCTAGAATGGTATGATGCAGATTCAGATTCTAATAGATCTTCACGTGATGCTTTTCCTTCCGAATAAAGTTGGCGAATACGAACTTTTTCTTTATTCGATAGGCCTGATGGCATTGGTCCTGAAGGGACAAAAATAGCCGGTAAATGCCCAAAAGATAGCGCTCCAATAAATAACCCGGGTAAAATTTTATCGCAAACGCCAAGATAAAGAGCACCATCAAACATATTATGCGACAAGCCAACAGCAACTGACATTGCAATTACATCTCGGCTCATGAGTGAAATTTCCATTCCGGGTTCACCTTGTGTTACTCCATCACACATGGCGGGTACCCCACCGGCCATTTGACCAACAGCACCTATTTCATGTAATACTTTGCGAATTTGTTCGGGGTAAGATTCATAAGGTTTATGTGCAGATAACATATCGTTATAAGAACTGATAATGCCGATATTGCTTTTTAGTATATTTTTAAGATCATTTTTATCATCTAAACAGCAAGCGGCAAAGCCGTGGGCTAAGTTGCTACAAGGTAAACTTGCACGAGTGACTTTTTTTAACATAGCGTGTTCTATTTTTTGTAAATAAGCCTCACGTGATGCTTTAGAACGATTAATAATACGCTGCGTTACAGCTAAAATAGTGGAATTCACATTAACCTCTCCGATCTTTTTTATTTTTTATTGTTATAAATTTATTCACAATTACATATTGAATTAATAACCTGCGTAGTTTCATTAATAACATCAATTAGCGATTGTTCAATATTGATAGCATAGACATCTTTTTCATCGGCAGTAGGTTCTTCTAAGGTGTCAAATTGTGACTGTAACATGCCAGATTTTTGGTAATGTCCTTTACGTTCAGCTAGACGCTGTGCAATAACCGCAAAACTTCCTTTTAGGTAAATAAAGTGAATATTTTTATTTTCGCCACGAATAATATCTCGATATTGTTGTTTTAATGCGGAACAAATTATGATCGAAACATCATTGACGTTACTCATCGCAAATGCGACGTTACTAATTAGATTTAGCCACGGCAGTCTATCTTCATCATTTAGCGGAATACCGCTACGCATTTTTAATATATTGGCTTTGGGATGTAAAAAGTCGCCATCTAAAAAAGCCGCATTTAGGTTATCGGCAATTTGTTTAGCAACAACTGATTTACCACTTCCGGATACCCCCATAAAAATGAAAATATTTTTCTTCTCGGTCATTAGTTTATTCTCTAAACCATTTTGTTACGGGTAACATTTTGTCATTATAATCTTTTATTGCAATATAAAAAAGTTTCTTTTGTGACCTAGATCATATTTTTATTTGCGACCCAAAAATATTCATCTGGCAATTTTTCTTTGTTTTGTTGCATTCACTATGATTTATAGCCATTTTCGGAAGCCAAGTTAAAATGAATGCATTGGGTTTTGTAGATATGAAGCTAGTTGCTAGTTAACGATTTGAAAATGATTTTTATAAGCAAAATGCTACATCTATGTTGATTCAATTAGTTATTAAAGTCGTGGTAAACTTTTTCTTTAGATAGTATGTAGACTTTGATAAGTCATAATTTAAGTATAGATTACTAATATAACTGTTAAATAATAGATTTTTGATTGTATGCCCGAATTTTTATTAAACCTAAGCATACAATCAATATATCAAGCATTATTTAGTAACATCATTCATGATTTGTTTAAATGTTGAAAATGAACAAAAACCATCTTTATTAGTTGGACAATTTTCCATTTCTAATACAATTTTTTGTGGAGGAGTTTTCCTATTTAATTGGGTCAAATTACGAATTTGATCGGTTGACTGATAAAAATATTCAATTTTCATTAATGCTTCACCAGTCTTGTTATCGCGCCATTTTTGAAATACAACTTTTCCACCAATTGGAGTAGTTTCAAATTGATTTGCTAGTGTATACGACTTAATTTTTATGGCGGAAAATAGTGATGCAACATTTGAGTCATGGCCGACTAAAAATGTAAATTTGCTTTTGTTGTTTTTTTCTGAAAATGTTTGATTGATATAATTAACTAAATTGGCTGCGATTTGTTTGGCTACAACAGGCGAACCAAATAATACGGTATTATAATTTTCTTTGATAGCGACTAATTTTTCAAACTGCTCGTTATTCTTTATTTTACCCCAGGCTATATCTGTTAATGGTGCCCCTTCGTAATATTGTAAAATAAAGGCATCCGCAATTGATGTTCCAGTACGAAGAGGACCTGTTATACCTGGTTCTTTGCCTTTTTCAATAATAAGTTTAGTTGGTAAAGCAGTAAAATCACATTGTTTATCATTTAAACAATTTGCCGAATTTGCGTAATTGATTATTTTGGACATGTCATTATAGGCGTTATCCAATTTTTTATTTAAACCTTCAATACCATTTGTATCAGCAATTTGATTGATTGATGCAATGGCAGACTCTTTAAATGTTGGGCTATCATCTTTAATTACAGGAAAGAATGTAGGATCCATTGTGCCTAATTTTTCTTTATGAATAATTGGGACAATGCAACCAGGAAAAGCGCCAACCGCAAAGTACTGACCAGTTGCGATAGTTCGTTGTAAGCTATTAGTATAAATATATACTTCTTTTTCTGTTGGACATGTATTTTCGCTTAATAATTTATTGTCAACTAACCATTCACTAAAATAATGTCCAAAATAACTTTCTAATACTCCACCTCGGGTAGTTAAATAACTAGCAGGTGTATCCCATTGTGGCCATTGATTAGGGGTTACTTTACCTAAAGTACTATTTGGACTAGCTAATGGAGCTCGTAATCCATGACGGCTGAAAACCACCACTTGTTCTAATGTATAATTATCTACTGTTTCTAATGCTTGTGTTGAGAAAGATAAAGCAAAAGATAGGCCTAATATTAATTTTAATTTTCGCATAAATAACCTCTTAAGTAACGTTCAAGGAGATAAGATCACCATGATATTGCTTGTGATAAGTAGGAGGTAAACACCAATAATTATTTCAATTAAATAGTATATTTTTACTCTATATTACTTATCGATCCTTATATAATAAGAGGAAAGAAAATAGATTTAATAGATATGTAGACGCCTACACGATTAACCCTTATACCTCTTATTTTATTAAAAAGCGTATAGTTTTTTAAATCAAAATATTGCTAAGATCATCTGATGTTTGATAAACAACATTACCATTTATAATGGTTGCAACAATTTGATTATCATCATTTAATAATACTAAATTGGCTAATTTGTTTGGCGCAATACTACCTAAAGTATCATCAATCCCTAATGCTTTAGCTGGATAATAACTACCATGTAACCAAGCCTGTTCGAAAGGTATATTAGTATAATCAGCAAAATTAGTTACCGCACGCTCAAGGGTCAACGTGCTACCAGCTAAACCACCAT
Source organism: Gilliamella sp. M0320 (assembly GCF_016101635.1). NCBI lineage: Bacteria > Pseudomonadati > Pseudomonadota > Gammaproteobacteria > Orbales > Orbaceae > Gilliamella > Gilliamella sp. M0320. The sequence continues at coordinate 93,032 of NZ_JACFQD010000004.1, read as the reverse complement.
TATCAGTCCGAACAACATCATCTTGCATATGTACTAGTAATTTACCTAAATAATAATCGCCATTTGGCATTCCTGTTGCTTGCATTGCATCGGTAATTAGTAACAGATTTTTTCCACAACATTTATGGGCGATTTTAATCGCTGCTGGATGAACATGGTGGCCATCGGCGATAATTTCAGTTTGACAGTTATCGATACTTAATGCTGCACCAACAACGCCCGGTTGTCTATGATGTAATCCAGACATGCCGTTATAGCAATGTACCACGCCGCTTGCGCCAGCTAATATTGCATCTTTAATTGTTTGATAGTCGGCATTAGTATGTCCTAACATAACGCGGATTTTTTGTTCATTTAACCACTTGATAATAGAGAGGGCATTGGGGTATTCTGGTGCTAAAGCTATACATTTCAAAGTTCCTTCAGCTAGCGATAACCATTTTTCAATTATTGCACGATCTGGTGCACATAGAAACTCTTCAGGATGAGCGCCCTTATGTATATCACTAAAAAAAGGCCCTTCTAAATACGAACCTAATAATGTGGCACCTGAAACGCCTTTTTTTATACTGTTTTTAACTTGTATTAATGCAGCTTCAATCTTTTCATAACTTTCAGTTACTGTTGTTGCTAAAAAAGCACCAACGCCGCGTTTTGCTAAAAAACAGCTTATGGTATTTAATGATTCATGAGTAGCATCCATAGTGTCAGCGCCCATGACGCCATGAATATGGGTATCTATGAGCGCTGGTAACAGTTTTATTTGGTTCGTACAAGGTTTCTCACTAGGCTGAATATCAATAATTTTTCCATTATTAATACTGATAATTGCATTATCAATCCAACCAACAGGTGTTAAAACCTTTTGAGCACAAATTTGTTTAAATTCCATCAGAACATTCCTTATCAATAGTTGACTGTTTTTGATGTTCATGCCATAAGCTAGTTATTGTTTGCCTACCATTTTCAATAGTTTCTTGACGAATGGTTGTAATATCTAAATTTTCACGTAGTAACAAAATTTCAAGTAAAAGCGGCATATTAATACCACCAATTACCTCAATATTTGGGTGTTGATAACTTAAAATCGCCGATAATCGAAATGGAGAACCGCCGACAATATCTGTTAAAAACAAGACACCATCACCACTATTAGTTTCTTGATATGCTTGGTGCAATTGTTCCTCTAATTGTTCACTACTCATACCATCAGGAAAATTTATAGCCGTAAATTGTGGTTGTTTACCAATAATTTGGCTGGCGGCTTCGTAAAGCCCGGTAGCAAAGCTACCGTGACCGGTTAATATTATCCCTAACATAATTTCCTCTATAAAAATCCAACTAATTTACCTACAACACCAATAATAACGGTTAATCCAATTAATTTTACTGGTGAGAAATTACGTTTCATTAAACTATAAACAATTAAGGTAAAACCAAGTGGTAATATATTTGGCATCAATTTATCTAATACATCAGCTTGTAGCGCAACATGAGCCTGTCCTGCATTTATTTCTAACGGTGTAGATAAATGTACATACGAAGCAACTAATGCTCCTATTACTGTCATACCAATTATAGATGCAGCATGTGAGATACGTTTTGTGTGTGTTTTTAATAAAGGTAAAGCACTGGTACCGGCATGATAACCATAATGAGCTAAACCAAAACGTAAACCAAAATGCACAATATTAAACATTAGTAGGAAAATTATTGGTCCAAAAAAGCTACCTTCTAAAGCTAACGATGCACCAATTCCAGCACATATTGGTAGTAAAGTTAACCAAAATAATGCGTCACCGATTCCACCTAATGGTCCCATTAACGCCACTTTCACTGCGCGTATAGTTGAAATATTTTCTTTGCCTTTCTCCATGGCAAGAACTAACCCTGAAAGGAAAGTTACGTCAAAAGGATGGACATTAATAAATTCCATATGCATATGCATCGAATTTTTAAGGTCATCTTTGTTTTTATGTATTTTACGTAATGCTGGCAAGATAGTATAAAGCCACCCTCCAGCTTGCATACGTTCATAGTTGAACGATGCTTGTAAAGCAAGAGAACGAAATGCCATCCGGTTAATATCACCTTTGGTTAGTGTTACATCTTGGCTTTGATCATAAAAAGTATCGGCTGTGGCTTTGCTTGTCGCTAATGCTTGTTCCATACGTTTTGCTTCTTTCTCGGCCATTTTTTTATCATGATCGTTATTAAATTCCATCTTCCACCTCCACTGAATCTGAGCTTACTGGCTTGTTACTATCGTTGTTTTCTCGGCCATAATTAAAGAAATCAATCATTGCTATAGCTAAAGCGCCTAATGCAATTGCTAAAATTGGCAAATTAAGGAAAGTCACACCAAGAAAACCTAAAATGAAATAAGCAATATAGGTTTTTTTCATCATAATTTTCATTAGCATTGCAAAACCGATGGCAGGCATCATACCTCCAGCAACACTAAGACCATCAAGCAACCATTGTGGTGATTTCTGAACTAGTGCTGTTGCTGCATCAGCACCAAAGTAGATAGGTAAGAAAGCAACAATAAAATAGAAACCAAAAAGAATAATCATACCAAGATAGTTAACCCATTCAATTCCTTTAAAATTGAGTTGATCAACGAAACGATCACATTTATGCATCATTGGTGAGTATATGGTGAATAAAATAGTGATACATCCTTGTACTGCAATAGCAAATGGTACGGCAATACCTATTGCAACTTTAGGATCTGCATGAGTTAAGATTGCAAAACTAGTACCTATCACACCACCGATAACCACATTAGGTGGTTGTGCCCCTGCTAACGGTACCATTCCCATCCATACCAGTTCTAATGATCCTCCAACATATAAACCGGTTGTAACATCACCTAAAATTAATCCAACTAACGGCCCTATTACGATAGGTCTGTGTAAATGAGTCAGGCCATCAAATAAATCTACGCCAGCTATACCGGCTAGAAGTCCAATTAATAATGCATCCATTAACATAGTATGCTCCCTCAAGTTAAGATAGATTGATTAAATCCGCTATTTTTTCGCCAGCTTCATCAGGTACTCGGCGGATTTCACAAGTTACGCCTAATTGTTCAAGTTCTTTAAATGCTGCGATATCTGATTCATCGACAGAAACTGTTTTATGAATTTGTTTTTTACCTTCGGAAAAATGCATATTGCCAACATTGACAAATTTGATTGGTACGCCGCCTTTAACGAGGGTTAATACATCTTGTGGTGTTTTACAGACAATGAAAATTTTTTGCCTTTCTGCTGCTTTGCCAATAATGTCGATAGTTTTTTGTAAGGTAAAATAACGAGTTTGAATGCCTTCAGCGACAACCATGTCCATTAGATTTTGTTGGACTGGATCTTGCGAAGCACTGTCATTGGCGACTAATAATAGATTCGCACCAAGTGCATTAACCCAAGTTACGCCAACTTGACCATGAACTAAACGATTATCGATACGTGTCATAAGAATATTAGGTGTGCTCATTGCTATTAAGTCCTTTAGTTTATTTGTTTAACATATTCAGATGATTAATTTTTATTAAATGGATAAATATTAACGCCTTTTACTACTCGATTGACTTCTCCTGTTGGACAAGGGTTATCTGGAGTCAATCCAAGATAAAGTGATTTTTCAAACGCTAACATTTGTGCGAAAACTAGATAAGGAAATATCAACCAACAATCAGGGAGTTTGCTATCCACCGATAATATTTGTTGATCAATACTCTCTTGACTTGTTAGTGCAATGACGTCAGCAGCAATTTTGTCATGAACAAGTTCATTAAATAGGTCAATATCGTATTGGTGAACATATGGTTCGCTTGAGAAAAAACAGACAACTAAACTTTTTTTATCAACCATAAATTTTGGACCATGACGTAGTCCTAATATTGAATCGAAGCGGGTTGCTACTTTACCGGCGGTTAATTCTAAAATTTTTAATGCAGATTCTTGTGCAATACCTGTGAAGCAGCTACTACCAACATAGATAACGCGATCATGTTCTTTACCAGCTAACTGTTTGGTTATTGATTGCCAGCTTGAAAGCTTCTCTTCACAAATACTGGCAATTTCCATTACTGCATTGTGTGCTTTTTCTAAATCAACATTGTCTAGCAATAAAAGGGTGGCAAGCATCATACTACTAATACTCGATGTCATTGCGAAACTTAAGTCATGAGTTCCTTCAGGCATGACCAGATGTAAAATACGCTTAGAATTATTTTCTTTTGCCGCATACTCTGTTAATGCGCAGGTTGGGTTACAGGTTAAAAATAGATGATAACAGTCAGAAACTATTTGATCTGCTAATTTGACTGCAGCAACACTTTCTGGACTATTTCCGGATCGCGCAAATGAGACAATTAACGTTTTTTTATTTGGTGATAAATATTGCTGAGGATTAGTGACAATCTCTGTTGTAGCATAAGCGTGAACGTTACGATGAGTCTGTTCTCTTAGCCATGGTGCTAGAGCAACACCACCAAAAGCGGATGAGCCTGCTCCGGTCAAAATTATTTCTAGATTTGGATCGGAAAGTAAAGGTTGTAAAAATGATTGTAACTGATTTTGCTTTTGTAAAATGATTTGTAATAAATTTCGCCAAATTTGTGGTTGTTGACAAATTTCTTTCGCAGTATGTTGAGCTCCGTGTTGTTCTAACCAATCTAACGAATAATTCAAATATTTTTGCATAATCTATATCCTTCTATATCCTTTTTAATCATTTCAATAAATTTATAACGTTTAATCATCTACAATTACTACATTTATTCCTAATTTATGTAATTGTTCTAGATAATCTTTTGGAATTTCTGTATCAGTAATTAGGGTTTTAATTAGATTAATTTTTTCAATCGTACAGAAACTTTTACGACCGAATTTTGTTGAGTCAGTCATTGCGATAATTTGCCCAGAAACTTGACACATTACTCTGTTAACATTGGCTTCACCGAAATTTGGTGTTGTAATACCAGCATCTAGATCAAAACCATCAACACCTAAAAAAAGTTTGTCAAAATGGTACATTCTTAATTGTTGTTCTACTGTAGGACCGGAAATGGAGTAAGCTTTTTTTCTGATGTTACCACCAGCAATAATTACTTCTATGTCGTTATTAGTTGATAATTCATAGGCAATATTTACAGCATTAGTAAAGACAATTAAGTTCTTTTTGTTACGTAAATAGGGAACCATAGCTGCTGTTGTCGATCCTGAATCGAGAATGATTCGGTCTCCATCATTAACCATTTCAGCAGCTCGCTGAGCAATTTTATTTTTTATGATCGAATTGATACGGCTTTTGTCTAATAATGGCTTATCCAATGCAAAGGATTTATTTAACATTGCGCCACCATAACAGCGCAATATACAACCTTTTTCTTCAAGGTGTCTTAAATCGTTTCGGATGGTAACGCTAGATACTTTAAATAATTTACTTAATTTATTAACTGATACGGTATTCTCTGTATCGAGTAAATGAATAATTTTTTCTCTACGTTGCAAAGTATTGATTATTTCTTTATTCATTTTTACCACTCGTTCAACTTTCATTCCTTTATTAAATTTAAACATAGATAAGGGATCGAAAAATGATAGATAGGTCACAAAACTGATTATAAAAGGAAAAATTGAAATATTATTTTCATTTGAAACGAAACGAAAGGTTTCAATGTGAAAGATAAACAATAAAAAGGAGATTAATATTATTATTCAAAAATTTAACTTAAAAGAGAAATCACATAAAAGAAAGTAAACTAAACAATAAATGAATATTCGCTTTCACTGTTTAATGTGATCTATATCACAAATTTATGAATGTAATTGATTATAAGGTTGTTAATTGAAAATTATAATCAAGAGAATACTGCAGTTGATATTGAAACACCGATTGGTGTTTCAATAATTTATGAGGTTATTTTTTATTCTGGTTGGCTATTTTTACTGCGATTAACAAACATCATTACGACAAAAGCAATAATTGTTAAATAGATAATGAAAATACCATATGTAGATAGCATATCGATAAATGAACGTCCGCGGATGCCTATATCACGAAAAAAGCGAAATAACCAAACTAATGGAAAGGCATGACTAACATAAAATGCCCATATTGGCATAATACCTACAGCCATGGTTGAACCACCCATAATAAAACCGGGAGGGACAAGGAAAATCATTTTACTAGCTCCTTCGCCAGGATGGTTAGTTTTCCAAGATAGTAGTAAACCTAACCAACCAAAAGCTAAACCAGTCATAAAAATGCTTGGTACGAAAGTAAAATAGTTACCATCAAAGCGTAGTTGACCAAATATTACCAATATTGCCGTGATTAAGGTTAAAGCCGTTGTATAAAATAGGGCATAAGGCACTGTTCTGGCTAATAATGGTAAAAAACCACGTTCAATTACTGTATTCCACATCCCCATGGTTTTTAATCGACCAATAATCATTAACGAGGTTAAACCATAGGTTAATGATGAAAAGAAGTAAACAAAATAGATAATAGTGGATATTGTTGATGAACTAGCTGGATTAAACATGGTTCTCGTTTTTAATTGCATTGGTGATAAGGTCGCTTCTGTTGCTTCTCGACCTAGTCCTAATGCTGCGACTTTACCAACACTTAATTCTGCACCTGATTCAGGGATAATTTCATTCAGGCTTTGCATTACTTTAGCATTTTGGGCATCATTTGAGTCATCAGCAAAATAACCTAATTTAACCGTCTGATCACCTTTTTTTAACGATTTTTCTAACCCTTTAGGGATATATAACACGCCTAAATTACGATCATGAGAAACCAATGTAATTGGATTAACTGGCGATCGAATCACTTCTGTTATTTCAATAAATGGTGACGTATTTACCTTACTGATTAATTCAGTTGAATAATTAGAACCATCAAGATCAATAACGGCGATTTTTCCTTCAAAAACTGAACCATGGCTCAGAACAATTGAAAAAATAAGTGATACGATTGCTGCTAAACCTAAGCACACTTTATAATAAGGAATGAAGTGGCCTGATAACATAGCATCAAGCTCTTCAAGCATAGATTTAATGATGTTTTGTCGCATCATTGATCAACCTCAATTGTCATACCGGTTAATAGTTGTGGAATAGATTCCATATAGATTCTGACTTGGTAAGATGTTAAATCAGCCTGTCCTCGTTCTCGAGTCATGCGTAAGTCAGCAAATGATGGCGCAGCAGTTGCAAATCGAACGGTGCCTTTTACGGTTTTATCTAATGCGATAACATTCGCCTTCACCTTTGTGCCTGGTTGATAATCATTGACCATTTTTTCATTAACATAGATATCGACATATTTGCGATCAGTTTCTAATAATACAGCTGGTGCTCCAGCAGGTGCCATCTCACCATCTTCAAACATCAGTTTTAGAACTTTACCATCTTCTGGCGCAACTAATGTTAGTCGATCGTAATTGACTTGTAATTGTTTTAAATCAGCTTGAGCTTGTGCTAATTGCGCTTTAATTTGAGCAAGCTGATTTTGACGATTTTGCAGTTTTTGTCGATCAATAGTAATCGATTGCAATGTCATACCTGTGGCATTTCTAGTTTGTTCAAACTGGTTAATTTGCTCTGGAGTTGCGCCAATCATTAAGGTTGATAATTGGCTTTCAATCTGTACAACCTGCATTTTGGTACTAATGTAGACATTTCGTGCAGCATCAAGTTGTGATTGAGAAGTACCGCCCGTTTTTCTTAATTGAGTATGGCGTTGAAATTCAGTATTAGCTAGATCACGAGCAGACTTTGCCGCTTCAAGGTTAGCTTTAACTTCCTCAATTTTTCGCCAAGTTGATAACTCATTAAGATTGATTTCATTTTCAGTGATTTCGATTGCTGCTTGTTCTTGATTAACAGCAGCAGTTTGACTATCAACTAATGCTTGCAAGCGATCAATTGATAGCTTGGTATCAATATCTTCAAGTTGCATTAATGGGTCGCCTTTTTTAACGAATTGTGATTCTTGGACAAAGCGTTTAATTACTTTTCCACCTACATTTTGAAAGGCAACATTGATTTCGTCAGCGGTTAATACCCCTGATTTGATACTTTTAGCAACAGTTACTGCATCATTTCTTGAACCAAGACAAATTAATGTAGATCCAAATAGAAGTAGCAATAAAAATATAGCAGGAATTTTAATGTTTTTGGGTAAATTTAAGTTTAATTTATTTTTCATTTATTTAGTCAGCTAAGTATATTGTTAAAATATCATGATTATGAATAATTATTGGCAATTATTTACGCAATAATTTGCGTAACATTGCAATTAAAGATTCCTGCTCTTGTGGATTTAAGACTTGAGCAAAAGCACGAATCGATTTTAAGTGATTAGGTAATGCCTTTTGGATAAGATTTTCCCCTGTTGCAGTAAGGGTGATTAGTCGAGAGCGGCCATCTTCTCCACTTTTGGTCATTGATATTAAAGGATCGGGTGCTGCTAACATTCGTTTCACCATTACCGAAACGGTTGCTGGTGTTACGCCAACTCTTAATGCTAACTCGCTAGCGCAAGTTTCTCCTTCACTATATAGTGACATTAACAAGGCAAATTTTCCTTCAGATACATCATAATCTTTGGCTAGTTGTGCATAAATATTTGATCGAATTAAATCGGCGGTGGTGATTAAACTTAAGACAAGATCAACGCCTGAAACCTCAATAATTTCATCATTAAATCTTTGTGCTTTTGCTAAAGTTTCGCGAGAAGGAAGTATTCTTGAATTGTAATTCAATTGTCATTACCTAATTTATTTAGTCGGCTAATTATACTTATTTACCACTAATTGGCAATCCTTTTTTATGGCTATTTTAATGTACTAATTGAATTAGTTATTTTCAGTGCTATCGTAAATTTTTTGAGAAAAGTATAAGTAATGTTATATAGTTGTTCATGTTAACTTTTATATATGGATTTTTTTTCATCAATAGTTGTTTGAATTGATAATAACTATACTAATAGTTATAGTCCCTATTATTTTTAACAATCAATATTGTTCAAATAAATAATAATTTAACTATATTGTAGTGTGAAAATTGCTGGTCTAAGATCTTTTTTGTGACTTTTTGCGATCTTTTATTAAACAGCGCTTGCAACAAGCATAAATTTTGCGTAAAATTCACGCCCTATAAGATTAATCAATGCAGACATATATTTTTAATCAGGAATCGTCTGCTTTTTATTGCGGAGTTAAGTATGTACGCAGTTTTCCAAAGTGGTGGTAAACAACACCGAGTTAGCGAAGGACAAGTCGTTCGCTTGGAAAAAATTGAAGTCGAAACAGGTTCAGAAGTTGTTTTCGATAAAGTTTTAATGGTAGCAAATGGTGAAGACATCAAAGTTGGTGCTCCGTTTGTTGAAGGTGCAACAATTAAAGCAGAAATTGTTGAGCACGGTCGTGGCGAGAAAGTGAAAATTGTTAAATTCCGTCGTCGTAAACACTATCGTAAACAACAAGGTCACCGTCAGTGGTTCACTGATGTGAAGATCACTGCAATCGCTTAATAGGAGTATCGAACAATGGCACATAAGAAGGCTGGTGGTTCATCACGTAATGGTCGTGATTCCCAGAGTAAACGTTTAGGTGTTAAACGTTATGGTTCTCAAGAAGTTCTTGCGGGTAACATTTTAGTTCGTCAACGTGGAACTCAATTCCACCCAGGTACTAACGTAGGTTGTGGTCGTGATCATACCCTATTCGCTTTAGTTGATGGACAAGTTAAGTTCGAAGTTAAAGGACCTAAAAATCGCCGTTATGTTAGTGTAGTTGCTAACAGCTAATAAATTAGCGGTTTAAGAAGTTATAGAAGCCTCACAGTTATTGTGGGGCTTTTTTCATTTCTTGAAATTTATATAAATTAATTCATTATGATAAAACAGCAAAATGTTAAATTAGGTTTTGCATTAGCCATGTTAACAGCCGTTATGTGGGGACTAGTGCCAATTGCTATGAAATATGCATTAGTTGTTATTGATCCATTAACATTAGCTTGGTCACGATTAAGTATCTCAGCTATCGGTATTACACTATGGCTGGCTTATAAAAAACAGTTTCCTAATTTAGCTATGTTCAAAAAACGTCGCCGTTTTATCTTATTGATGATTGCTGGATTTGGTCTACTCGGTAATTTTGCACTTTTTGCCACAGCTGTTCAGTATTTATCTGCAACTACTGCTCAGGTTGTTGGCCAAACTGGAATTGTAATATTTATGATTTCCAGTGCTTTTATTTTCAAGGAGAAATTGAGAACGACTCAAATTATTGGTATTACTATATTGTTAATTGGGTTAGGGCTATTTTTCAATGAAAATCTAGCCGATCTTTTTGCTAATATGTCTTCATACGGTAAAGGAGTGTGGTTGGCTTTATTAGCTTCGGTTTCATGGGCATGTTATGCATTAGCACAAAAAGTATTATTAAAAAAATTACGTGCAGAACAGCTACTTTGGTTGATTTATCTTATATGTAGTATCTTTTTATGGCCACTAGCATCACCGACTAAAATTGCTAATGCTGATTTTAGTCAATTGTTTGCAATTATTTTTTGTGGGTTAAATACCATTATTGCCTATGGTGCTTTAGTGATGGCAATGGAACGTTGGCAAGCGGCGCAAGTAAGTGCTATAACAACATTAACCCCACTTTTTGCGCTGATTTTTTCAGATCTATTTGCTTTACTATGGCCAGAAAAGTTTGCAATGCAATATTTAAATATTATAGGTTATATTGGCGCGGTATCGGTGGTGGCAGGTGCTATGTTTGCAACAGTTGGACACCATTTATGGCAACCAAGAAAAGGCTGGCTAATTAACCGCAATAAAGAGGACAAATAATGAAATTTGTAGATGAAGCTTCAATTCGCGTCGAAGCTGGTGACGGTGGTAATGGCTGTGTTGGTTTCCGCCGTGAAAAATATATACCTAAAGGTGGTCCTGATGGTGGCGATGGTGGCGATGGTGGTGATGTATTTTTTATTGCTGATGAAAATCTAAATACACTTGTTGATTTTCAATTTGAAAAAAACTATCGCGCTGAACGTGGTCAAAATGGCCAAGGTTCAGATTGTACGGGTAAAAGAGGTAAAGATATTACCGTTAAAGTACCAGTTGGTACACGCATAACCGATAAATATACCGGTGAAATTATTGGCGATCTCACTCATCATCAACAAAAAGTTCTGGTTGCTAAAGGTGGTTTTCATGGACTGGGTAATGCCCGTTTTAAATCCTCAGTCAACCGTGCGCCAAGACAAAAAACCGATGGTACGCCAGGTGAAAAACGCGATGTTTTATTAGAACTGTTATTACTTGCCGATGTTGGTATGTTAGGTCTACCTAATGCAGGTAAATCAACGTTTATTCGTAGCGTTTCAGCAGCAAAACCAAAAGTAGCTGATTATCCATTCACAACTTTAGTACCGAGTTTAGGTGTGGTAAGAATGGATAATGAACAGAGTTTTGTGGTTGCCGATATCCCCGGGTTGATAGAAGGCGCATCAGATGGTGCAGGGCTTGGAATTCGTTTTTTAAAACACCTTGAACGTTGCCGTGTGTTAGTGCATTTAATTGATATTGCACCAATTGACGGTTCAGATCCGATTGAAAACGCCAAAGTTATTATTCAAGAATTACATCAATATAGTGAAAAGTTAGCCAATAAACCGCGTTGGTTAGTGTTTAATAAGATGGATGTATTAGGCAGCGAAGAGAGTGAAAAACGAGCAGCCGAAATTGCCCAAGCTTTAAATTGGGATGATAAATATTATGTTATTTCGGCAGTTAACCGTGAAGGTGTAAAAGCATTATGTTGGGATTTAATGGATTATATTACGGCTCATCCTCGAGAGGCAGAACAAGAGGAAACATCGCCTGAAAAAGTTGAATTTATGTGGGATGATTATCATCAACAAGCAATGGATGATGCATTTGACGACGACGACGATGATTTTGATGATTGGGATGAGAGTGATGAAGAGGGTGTTGAGTTTATCTATCAAAAATAAAACTATTCCCAAAAGTTAATTATAATGGTTTGTTTATAGTTAAATATTCCAAAAAGCAGGGGCAAATCACCCTGCTCTTCTCAATTATATTCCTTATAAAAACAAAATGTTAATATAAAAACACATGTTAAACTGACAAAGTTTTGTCATTTTTTTGAAAATAGTCAAAAAAATAACTTGCTTTTAATAATGAGAATGATTATCATTCAATTGTACTTTGTTAGAGCGTCGAAAGACTTCTAAAAAAGTATGACATTGCTCACATTGCTTCCAATGTTTGCCAGCCTAGTAAAACTAAGCTGGCTTTTTTATTGTTTACTATATATCTATTAGTAATTATCTTAGATTAACTGATGGATTATTGATATCAAATAAAACTAATAATGCCGCGTTACCACCAAACTCTTTTGGTGCTTGATGGAAACAAATTACATGTGGATGTTGGGCTAACCACATTGGCGTTTGTTTTTTTAATATGTTTTTTCCATGTCCATACATAATACAAGCACAATTGGCATTTTCACGTAAACAAGCAGCAATAAGTGCAGCGATTTCTTTTTTTGCCTCTTGCTGAGTTAATCCATGTAGATCTAAAAAAAACTCAGGTAAATAAAATCCTCGTCGCAATTTTTTTAATTCATTAGTATCCGCATTTTCACGAATGTAACGAATAGGATCTTCTTGTAATAGTGGTTGGTAATCATCAGAAAAGTAAAATTCATTATTTACTTTTTCATGTTGAAGCTTTTTATTATCAATTAGCTTTTGAGATCGTTTTACTGGTTTATGAATAACGGTATCTTGTTTAAGTTGTTTGGCATTCCCAATACTACTTTTAAACAAGTTGATATCTTCATCTTCTAATTTAAATTTATTTGGCATTGATTTTTACTCTGGATAAACTTTTTCTTTATATTCACACAAATCTTCAATAACGCAAGATCCACAGCGCGGCTTCCTAGCTATACAGGTATATCGACCATGTAATATTAACCAATGATGACAATTTATTTTATACTTATCTGGAACCACTTTAAGTAGTTTTTCTTCGACAGCTTCAACCGTTTTACCTGGTGCAAATCCTGTTCGATTACTTACCCTAAAAATATGCGTATCGACAGCAATAGTTGGCCAACCAAACGCGGTATTTAAAACTACGTTAGCTGTTTTTCTTCCTACACCAGGTAGCGCAATTAATGAGTCAAAATTTTCAGGCACTTCACCTTGGTATTTATCAACCAAAATCTGACAAGTTTTGATGATATTTTCAGCTTTACTATTATATAAACCGATGGTTCGGATATAATCTTTTAATTTATCGACGCCTAACGCCAAAATTTGTTCAGCGGTATTTGCGATAGCAAATAATGGTTTAGTCGCTTTATTCACACTAACATCAGTGGCTTGAGCTGATAATACGACAGCTATAAGTAACTCGAATGGTGTTTTATATACCAATTCAGTTGTAGGATCTTTAATATGCTCTTTTAATCTTTCTAAAATTTCAATTCGAGTTGATTGTTTCACAATATTTTATAAATAAAAAAGTTAATCAATATTATATACATTATATGATATTTTACCTTAGGATATATTGAGTTTTTATATAGGTTGAAACTATTAACAATGTATCTATTTAAAAAATTGAAGATATTTTTATTTTGTGGATTGAATTGTAATACTAGCTTTTATAGTTAAGATAGATATAGCAAAATCGCCAGCTTTTTAGCAGGGGCTTTTTATGATAAGCTAGCCAACTATTTTTTAATTTCATCGATCAAGGTTTATTATAAAAATGTCATTACCAATGATTGTCACCTTTGCTGTTTACATATTAGGAATGATTGCGATTGGTTTCTTTGCATTTCGTGCAACACGAAACTTTGGTGATTATATATTAGGTGGACGTCGCATAGGCAGTGTAGTTACTGCACTTTCTGCTGGTGCTTCTGATATGAGTGGTTGGTTATTAATGGGATTACCGGGTGCAGTATTCTTATTTGGTATCTCGCAAAGCTGGATAGCTATAGGATTAATAATTGGCGCTTATCTAAATTGGTTGCTGATTGCCGGTAGATTAAGAGTTTTCACTGAGATAAATCATAATTCATTAACTTTACCTGACTATTTTGCTCGTCGATTTGATGACAATAGTTCACTATTAAGAATTATTTCAGCAGTAATAATTTTAATCTTTTTTACCATTTATTGTGCTTCAGGTGTAGTTGCTGGCGCTAAATTATTTGAAAGTACATTTGGGCTTAGTTATGGCTGGGCAATGCTAGCAGGTGCTGGAGCGACAATTGCTTATACTTTTATTGGTGGTTTCTTAGCGGTAAGTTGGACCGATACAATTCAAGCAAGTTTAATGATGTTTGCTCTAATCTTAACACCAATTATGGTAATGATTAATGCTGGTGGTTTCACTGATGCAATGGCTAACATTCAATCATTAAATCCTGATTATACAAATATCTTTGCTCATATGGATTTGATTGCCATTATTTCATTGTTAGGTTGGGGACTTGGTTATTTTGGTCAACCACATATTTTAGCTAGATTTATGGCTGCTGATTCTCATGAAGTAATGAAAAATGCTCGTCGAATTAGTATGACATGGATGATTTTATGTTTAGCTGGCGCAATTACAGTTGGTTTCTTTGGTATTGCTTTTTTTGCTAATAATCCTAACTTAGCTTATCTAATTGATAATGGGAAACATGAACGTATTTTTATTGAATTATCCAAATTACTGTTTAACCCATGGATTGCTGGTATTTTGCTAGCAGCTATTCTAGCCGCAGTAATGAGCACCTTAAGTTGTCAATTATTGGTTTGTTCAAGTGCATTGACAGAAGATTTTTATCGCGCTTTTATTCGACCAAAGGCTAAGCAGCGAGAATTAGTTTGGGTTGGCCGTGTAATGGTGTTATTAGTTTCTGTTATTGCTATTTTATTAGCGATCAATCCTAATAACAGTGTACTTGATTTAGTTAGCCATGCTTGGGCTGGTTTTGGTGCCGCATTCGGTCCGATTGTTGTATTCTCGGTGTTTTGGGCTCGAATGACCCGCAATGGTGCATTAGCAGGTATGATAACTGGTGCAATTACGGTCTTGCTTTGGATTAATTTTAATTGGCTTAATTTATATTCACTAATTCCTGGCTTTTTATTTGCGTCAATAGCAATCATTATTTTTAGCTTATTAGATAAAAAACCGAACGAAATAGTTGAAGACCATTTCAAACAAGCGTATAAAAAATACCACAATAAAACAGTATAGAATTTAATTAAAGTAGAATATAAACGTAACAAATTTAATAGGTAAAATATCATGACAAAAAATGTGATCAAACAACTGCAAGAGCGTGGACTGATTGCTCAACTTACTGATGAAAAAGCGTTAATGGAACTGATTGAGCAAAATCCTATTGCACTATATTGTGGTTTTGATCCAACCGCTGATAGTTTGCATCTTGGTCATTTAGTTCCATTGCTTTGTTTGAAACGTTTTCAATTGGCTGGTCATAAGCCAATAGCTTTAGTTGGAGGTGCGACAGGATTAATTGGCGATCCAAGTTTTAAAGCTGTTGAACGTAAGCTCAATACTGAAGATACGGTAATTGAATGGAGTGAAAAGATTAAACAACAAGTATCGCCATTTTTAGATTTTGAATGTGGTGATAACGCTGCTATTGTTGCCAACAACTATGATTGGTTTGGTGGCATGAATGTTTTATCTTTTTTACGAGATATTGGCAAATATTTTTCGGTTAATGCAATGATTAACAAAGAATCCGTTAAACAACGGATTGACCGTGATGAATCAGGTATTTCTTTTACTGAATTTTCTTATAGTTTGTTACAGTCTTATGACTTTGCAAGTCTTAATAAAGCACATAATGTTGTGTTACAAATTGGTGGTTCTGATCAATGGGGTAATATTACTGCTGGTATCGATTTAACCCGTCGTTTACACCAGAAACAAGTATATGGTTTAACTGTACCATTAATTACTAAATCTGATGGAACTAAATTTGGTAAAACTGAAAGTGGTGCTGTATGGCTAGATCCGAAAAAAACCAGTCCATATAAATTTTATCAATTTTGGATTAATACTGCTGATGCTGATGTTTATCGCTTCCTTAAATTCTTTACTTTCATGTCATTGGAAGAAATTGATGCTTTGGAAGAAGAGGATAAAAACAGTGGCGTTGCACCGAGAGCTCAGTATGTCCTTGCCGAACAAGTGACTCGATTAGTTCATGGTGAAGAAGGACTAACAGCGGCAAAACGTATTACTGAAAGTTTATTTTCTGGTAAATTAACCGATTTATCTGAAGCTGATTTTGAACAATTAGCTCAAGATGGCATGCCTACAGCCAGCATTGAAGGTGATGTAGATCTACAACAAGCTATTGTTAATGCTGAGTTTGCACCGTCAAGAGGGCAAGCAAGAACAATGATTGATTCCAATGCTATTTCTGTTAATGGTGAACGTAACTCAACAACAGATTATCGTTTTTCTGATAGTGATAAGTTATTTAATCGTTACACATTACTGCGTCGAGGTAAAAAATACTATTGCTTGCTTATTTGGAGATGATTTCATGAAAAATATTTTATCGATTCAGTCTCATGTTGTATTTGGTCATGCAGGTAATAGTGCTGCTGTATTTCCAATGCGTCGCTTAGGTGTGAATGTTTGGCCATTAAATACGGTACAATTTTCAAACCATACTCAATATCGGCAATGGACTGGAACGGTAATGCCTGCATCTCATTTAACCGATATCGCTGATGGGATTAATGCTATTGGCGAATTACAACGATGTAATGCCGTATTAAGTGGCTATATGGGGTCACCAGAACAAGGTAATGCAATTATTGAAATTGTGAAAAAAGTAAAAGCTGAGAATCCTGAAGCAATTTATCTTTGTGATCCTGTAATGGGGCATCCCGAAAAAGGATGCTTTGTCGCTCCTGGTGTAGCAGAATTTTTATGTAATACAGCTTTACCCATATCAGACATGATGGCACCGAATATTTTAGAATTAGAAGAACTTAACGGTAAACAGCCGATAAATAATGTCAGTCAAGCAATCTCAGCATGCCATTCAATTTGTGAAAAAGGGCCTAAAGCAATTTTAGTTAAACATTTAAGTCGAGCGGGCTATCAACAAGATCGTTTTGAAATGTTGTTAGTAACAGAAAATGAAGCTTGGCATATTGATCGGCCGTTAGTCGATTTTGGAGTCAAACAACCAGTTGGTGTTGGCGATATGACTAGTGGGTTGTTTTTAGCAAATATTATGCTTGGTAAATCTATGGTTGAAGCATTTGAGCATACTACATCGGCGGTTTATGCGGTTATGCTTGAAACATTAAGACAAAATGAATATGAATTGCAATTAGTAGCCGCACAAAATGAAATAGAAACCCCTAAACAGTGGTTTAAAGCAAAAAGAATTGATTAATTGCGAAAATATGTAAAAATAACAAAAAATTGCGGATAGTAAGACAATGAGGGGATTAATGGAAGACAGTATTTCATTGGGTAAGATTCTTTCCGATTTAAGAAGTAATATGGGTTTATCGCAAAAAGATATTGCTGAACAAATTCATGTTAGAACGGCAGTCATTTCTGAAATTGAAAATGATCAGTTACTTCATGCCCCTTTTGTTTTTGTTAAAGGTTATATTCGTTCATATGCCAATATTGTTGGCTTATCAGCAGATGAATATCAACCTCATCTCGAAATTTTAGCTAAACAATATTTAGTAAAAGAAACTAAAAAACCTAAACCAATATATAGTAAAACAAAACGTAGTAAGAAACCGTTCTTTTTTGGCTTGTTTGCTTTAGTTTGTGCATTAGGTGTTGGCTTATACTATGTCAATTCACAAAATAAAAGTAACTTTATTGAAGTTAGTCATTATATTTCTCCACAGCCTTCAGATCGCGTTAACAGTTAGCAAATTTTCTTATTCACATACAGACATTTGTCTTAAATCTTGTTAAGATTGCGTCCTAGTTATTTTGTAATATGATTAGGCATCTTATGAGTCATCAAGAGTCACCAATTATTAGGCGAGAATCAACCCGAATTTACGTTGGTAATGTGCCAATAGGCGGTGGTGCGCCGATTGCTGTGCAATCGATGACGAATACTCGAACGACCGATGTAGAAAAGACAGTAGCTCAAATTCAAGCTCTTGAGCGTGTAGGAGTTGATATTGTTCGAGTTTCTATTCCAACTATGGATGCTGCAGAGGCGTTTAAAATAATTAAGCAACAAGTAAAAGTTCCACTTATTGCCGATATTCACTTTGATTATCGCATTGCTTTAAAGGTTGCTGAATATGGTGTGAATTGTTTACGGATTAATCCCGGTAATATTGGTAATGAATCACGGATTCGCTCGGTTGTTGATTGTGCTAAGGATAAAAATATCCCGATCCGAATTGGTGTAAACTCTGGTTCGCTGGAAAAAGATATTCAGGAAAAATATGGCGAGCCGACACCTGAAGCGATAGTCGAATCTGCTATGCGACATGTAGATATACTTGATAGGCTAGGTTTTGACCAATTTAAGGTAAGTGTAAAAGCTTCAGACGTTTTTACTGCTGTTGATTCATACCGATTATTGGCAAAACAAATTAAGCAACCTTTGCATCTAGGAATAACCGAAGCTGGTGGAGTGCGTAGTGGTGCGGTAAAATCAGCGATTGGGCTTGGCTTATTATTATCGGAAGGGATTGGTGATACATTAAGAGTTTCCCTTGCAGCTGATCCAACGGAAGAAGTTAAAGTTGGATTTGATATTTTAAAATCGCTACGTATTCGAGCTAGAGGTATTAATTTTATTGCTTGCCCAACCTGTTCAAGGCAAGAGTTTGATGTAATTAGTACTGTTAATACATTAGAACAGCGACTAGAAGATATAATAACACCAATGGATGTATCGATTATTGGTTGTGTTGTGAATGGTCCGGGCGAAGCTTTAGCCTCTACAATGGGTGTTGCTGGCGGTCACAACAAAAGTGGTTTTTATGAAGATGGTGTGCGCATAGGGCGTATTGATAATGAACAAATGATAGATGAGTTGGAAGCTAAAATTCGTGCTAAGGCATCAATTTTAAAAAATAGAATTGCAACAACTGAACTATAACTTTATTAGATAGCGAATAAACAAATGGCAGAGAAAAAAATCCAATCAATACGGGGAATGAATGATTTACTCCCGAATGAAAGTGCAACATGGCAACAAATTGAAAAAATTGTTAAAGGTGTACTAAATAGTTATGGTTATAATGAAATTAGAACACCAATCGTTGAAGATACAGCACTATTTAAACGTGCAGTTGGTGAAGTTACCGATATTGTTGAAAAAGAGATGTATACTTTTAATGACCGTAATGATGAAAGTATTACTCTCCGCCCTGAAATTACAGCTGGTTGTGTACGAGCTGGTATTGAACATGGTCTATTTTATAACCAAGAACAACGACTATGGTATTTAGGGCCGGCATTTCGTTATGAAAAACCGCAAAAAGGGCGTTATCGTCAATTTCATCAATTTGGTGTTGAAGTCTTTGGCCTTGAAGGACCTAATATTGATGCCGAGCTTATCTTATTAACAGCACGTTTTTGGAAAGCACTTGGTATTGAAGAGCATACAACACTTGAACTTAATTCTATTGGTTCAGTTGAAGCAAGAGCAAATTACCGTAATGCTTTAGTCAGTTTTCTTGAGCAACATAAAGATAAATTAGATGAAGACTGTTTACGTAGAATGTATACTAACCCATTACGGGTGTTAGATTCAAAAAATCCTGTTATTCAAGAATTACTTAATCAAGCACCAAAATTATTTGATTATTTAGATGAAGAATCTAAACTTCATTTTGATGGTTTGTGTCAATTATTAGATAGTGCAGGAATAAAATATAATATTAACCAAAGATTGGTGCGTGGTTTAGATTATTATAACCGTACCGTTTTTGAGTGGGTAACGAATAGTTTAGGGGCTCAAGGTACAGTTTGTGGCGGTGGACGCTATGATGGTCTAGTTAGCCAACTTGGAGGACAACCCACACCAGCAGTTGGTTTTGCCATGGGGGTTGAACGTTTGGTATTATTAGTACAAGCAGTTAATCCTTCATTAAATCGAGATAGTTCAATTGATATTTATATGATATCTTCGGGGGATGAAAAAACGATAGCTGCAGCTCAAAAAATGGCAGAAGTACTCCGTGATGGGTTAACTGATAAGCGAATTGTGACTAATTACGGTAGTAGTAATTTTAAAAAACAATTTGCCAAAGCGGACAAATTAGGTGCTAAAATAGCTGTAATTATTGGCGAAAACGAAATTACTAATCAATCAGTTACAATTAAAAATTTACAAACAGGCGAACAAGTTGAAGTTGCAGAAAAAGAGATTGTTCAAACTTGTTTAGCAATATTGTAAATTAAGGAAAATAGGAGAAAAACGTGAGTCATCAATTGTCTGGCGAAGAACAAGTTTCAGAGATAAAAGAATTTCTTGCTAAAACGTGGAAAATCATTGTTGCGGTTATTGTAATTGGATTACTAGCTTTTTATGGCTGGCGTTATTGGCAGTCTTATAAATTAGAAAAAGTGATAGAATCTTCCGATCATTATGAACAATTAATTGCTAAATTAGATAATAATAATCCTGATTCAGTTAATGAATTAGTCTCTTTTGCTAAAGATAATAATACTATTTATAGTGTTTTTGCTAATTTTAGAGCAGCAAAATTTTATGTAGAACAATTAAAAGATTATGCTGGAGCAGAAAAATTACTTACAGATACGTTAAGTAAAATTGATTCAGATATCATTAAATCAATAAGTTATATTCGTATTGCAAAAATACAATATCAACTAGAACATTATCAAGAAAGTTTGGCGACTTTAACTAAAGTAACCGAAAAAAGTTGGGCGCCGGTAGTTAATGATATTCGTGGCGATATATTGGTGAAAATGAACAATTACAATGAGGCTGTGGCGGCTTATAATGTTGCATTAAGTTCATCACCTACTCAAGCCTTAGAGCAAAATATCAAAATGAAGTTAAATCAAGCTCAATATCTTAAAGATAAACAACAAGCTGAACAAGCTAAACAAGAAGAAGCTGCCGCTAAGGAAAAAGCTAAGCAAGAAGCTGAAGCCCAAAAAAACGCAGCTAAAGAAAATGAAGATTAATTTATCCTGATATAAGGATCTATACGATGAAGTTATCAAAATGTCTGTTTATGAGTGTTTTTATGTTTTCACTTGCGGGGTGTTCATTATTTGGTGGAGAAGAAGAAATTGTCCAAATTTCACCTTCACCAAAAGTGGATAACCAATTTCCAATCCAAGAAATATGGCGAAATAGCACAGCAGGCAATACACATGTTTATTCATTATTAGGGCCAATTAATTACGATAATGCTATTTATGTTGCTAGTCGTAGTGGGCAAGTTAAAGCGATTGATTTATCAACAGGTCATACTATATGGGACAAAAATCTATCACAAAGTACATTATTTAGCAGCAAAACAGCGTTATTTTCTGGCGGTGTAAGTGCTGATGATAGATATGTTTATGTCGGTAGTGAACGTGCAGTTGTTTACGCATTAGATCGTAATGATGGTAATGTAGTTTGGGAAAAACCAGTTAAAGGTGAAGTACTGGCTCGCCCAGTATCTTCTGATGATAAACTAATAATTCATACCGCTAGCGGTAATTTACAAGCTTTGAATCGTAACACAGGTGAAGATATATGGGATGTTGTTCTTGAAGTACCAACACTTTCATTAAGAGGTAATTCAACACCAACTATTGCTCATGGCGCCGCTATACTTGGTGATGATACAGGTCACGTGAATGCTTACTATCTTAATGATGGACAACTTATTTGGCAGCAACGGATATCTCAACCTAGTGGATCGACTGAAATTGACAAATTAAATGATGTTGATTCAACCCCAGTTATTGAAGGTAATTTGGCATATGCAATTGGCTATAATGGTAATGTTGTCGCACTTGATTTAAGTAATGGGCAAATTGTATGGCGTAAAGAAATGGGATCTACCCATAGCTTTGCCGTTGATTCACATCAGTTATTTATCGTGGATCAAGATGACAATGTTCAAGCAGTAAGCAAAAATGGTGGTGCAGTGAATTGGACTCAGGCAGGTTTGTTACATCGTCAATTAACCGATCCGGTTATTTATCAAAATTATATTGTTGTTGGTGATTTTGAGGGTTATCTTTATTGGTTAAATCAAGATAATGGAGAAGTAGTTGCTAAAACCCAAGTAAGTAGCAGTGGATTGATTTCGAAGCCATTAGTTGTAGATAATAAAATTATTGTCCAAGCTAAAAATGGTGATATTTACGCATTCACAAAAAATTAAGGTAATTAGAGAATAAATATGGTACCTGTTGTCGCACTAGTTGGTCGTCCGAATGTAGGAAAATCGACTCTATTTAATCGATTAACTCGAACTCGAGACGCCTTAGTGGCGGATTTCCCTGGATTAACGCGAGATCGTAAGTATGGCCGAGCCGAAATCAAAGGGCACGAATATATAGTCATTGATACAGGTGGTATTGATGGCACTGAAGATGGGGTTGAAAGCTTTATGGCAGAACAATCCTTACAAGCAATTGAAGAAGCGGATATCGTACTATTTCTTGTAGATGCAAGGGCCGGTGCGATGCCAGCTGATCATGCAATTGCTAAACATCTTCGATCTCGCCAAAAAGCAACGTTTTTAGTTGCTAATAAAATTGATGGTATTGATGCCGATAGCGCAATCTCTGATTTTTATAGTTTAGGATTAGGTGACATTCATCCGATTGCCGCGAGTCATGGTCGTGGAGTGAATGTATTAATCGAAACGGTGCTCGATCCTATTTTTCATTTTGCCAATGATCAAAATGAAGTCTTGTCAGAGGATGAGCTAGATGACGTTCTTCCTGAATCTTATGATGATATTGAAGATGAAGCCGAGTCGCTCATCAACCAACCAATCAAAGTTGCTATTGTTGGTAGACCAAATGTTGGTAAGTCAACACTAACTAATCGGATTCTAGGTGAAGAAAGGGTTGTGGTTTATGATATGCCAGGTACAACACGTGACAGTATTTATATACCAATGACACGCGATGATCGTGAATATATTATGATCGATACTGCTGGTGTTCGTAAACGAGGTAAGGTAACCGAAACCGTTGAGAAATTCTCGGTTATTAAAACGTTACAAGCAATTGAAGATGCTAACGTCGTAATTTTGGTCATTGATGCGCGAGAAGGTATTTCTGATCAAGATTTGTCTTTGCTTGGCTTTATTATTAATAGTGGGCGCTCACTGGTTATTGCTGTTAATAAGTGGGATGGATTATCACAAGATATTAAAGAACAAGTGAAAACTACGTTAGATGATCGACTTGATTTTATCGATTTTGCTCGTCTACATTTTATCTCTGCGCTTCATGGTAGTGGTGTAGGTAACTTATTTGATTCAATTCAAGAAGCATATGATTGTGCTACACGTCGTGTTAATACTGCATTATTAACTAAAATAATGCAAATGGCACAAGATGACCATCAACCACCATTGGTTAGAGGGCGTCGTGTTAAATTAAAATATGCCCATGCCGGCGGTTATAATCCTCCCATTGTGGTTATTCATGGTAATCAAGTTGAAGATTTACCTGATTCTTATAAACGTTATTTAATGAACTATTTTAGACGTTCCTTAAAAATTATGGGATCACCAATACGAATTCAATTCAAAGAAGGTGCCAATCCATTCGAAGGTCGAAAAAATAGTTTGACTGCTTCGCAACAACGTAAACGTCGTCGTTTAATGAAACATGTACGAGGTCGTAAATAACTTATGACAGAAACAAAGATGATAGATGGTGGGCAAGAAGGTATTTGTCCTAAGTGTCATAATAGAATGAGTATTGTTTCGCCACAACATTATGATTGTCCTCATTGCAAACAGCATTATCAAGAACAGTATATTTGCCCAATTTGCCGACAAAATGCGCAAATGGTTAAAGGCTGTGGCGCTATTAACTATATTTGTCACGCTGATGGCTTAATTTCCAGCAGTAAAGTGATATTTCATTATTTACCAGAATAGAAAATTGTATCTATATTTAAAGCCATAAGAGGTTATTTTATGCGAATTATTTTATTAGGCGCACCAGGAGCAGGAAAAGGAACTCAAGCACAATTTATTATGCAACAATATGGAATTCCGCAAATTTCAACTGGCGATATGTTGCGTGCAGCAGTAAAAGCAGAAAGTCCATTAGGTTTACAAGCAAAAGAGCTAATGGATAATGGTAAGCTTGTTACTGATGAGTTAGTTATTGCATTAGTTAAAGAGCGTATCGCGCAAAGCGATTGTAAAAATGGCTTTTTATTAGATGGTTTTCCTCGTACTGTGCCGCAAGCAGATGCAATGAAAGAAGCGGGTATCGATGTTGATTTCGTACTTGA
This sequence comes from Gilliamella sp. M0320, assembly GCF_016101635.1. Lineage (NCBI taxonomy): Bacteria > Pseudomonadati > Pseudomonadota > Gammaproteobacteria > Orbales > Orbaceae > Gilliamella > Gilliamella sp. M0320. Next base: position 68,443 of record NZ_JACFQD010000004.1, on the reverse strand, counting down.
ATTTGATGTGCCTGATGAAGTGATTATTGACCGTATGAGTGGTCGTCGTATTCATGCAAGCTCAGGACGTGTCTACCATGTTCGTCATAATCCACCAAAAGTTGAAAATATTGATGATGTAACTGGCGAACCTTTAACTATTCGTAAAGATGATAGTGAAGAAATCGTCCGTAAACGTCTTGTTGAATATCATGATTTGACTAAACCATTAGTCAAATATTATCAACATGAAGCCAAAGAAGGTCGAACTCAATATTTCCGTATTGATGGGACACAAGCTGTTTCAGCTGTGACCAATGAATTGACTAAAATTTTAGGCTAATTCAAAAAAGAGGGATCAAACTATCCCTCTTTTTATAATTATCTTATTTTTCGTAAAATAAAGATTATAAAACCATTCTTACGATATCGATTTCACCTAATTCTTTGTATAGATTTTCTACCTGATCAATATGGGTTGCATTAATGGTAATGGATACTGAATGATAATTACCTTTACTACTTGGTTTGATCGATGGTGTATAATCCCCTGGTGCATGACGTTGAATCACGGATACAACTTTATCAACTAATTCTGGTTTTGCTTCACCCATTACTTTATAAGTGAAAGAACAAGGGAAATCTAATAATTCATTTAATTTTGTTTGTTGCATAATAGTCTTTTTCTCGTTTTATCAATACAGCTATTAAAGATATTCCATATATATAGTCAGTTTATTATTCTTCAAGATCAGAATAATAAACATTACTTTTTAAAGCCTATAATTTGATCTATGATAGTCAAATTCTAACATAGCTTAGTAAAACCTACCTTACTATTATTTTAAAAGGCTAAAATAACATGTTATCCCAATCAGCTAACAAAGAACCTTTTGGTACATTACTTGGCTATGCACCGGGTGGTGTTGCTATTTACTCTTCTGATTATGAAACATTAAATCCTGAACAATACCCTAATGATGCATCATTTAGAAGTTATTCTGGCCATGAGTATATGGGCTATAAGTGGCAATGTGTCGAATTTGCTAGAAGATTTTTATTTTTAAATTATGGGATTGTCTTTACTGATGTCGGTATGGCTCATGAAATATTTTCATTACGATTTCTTCGTCAAGTGATCAATGAAGCCATTTTACCATTGCAAGCATTTGCTAATGGTAGCAAAAAAATGCCAGAAGCGGGAGCATTGTTAATATGGGATGATGGCGGTATGTTTGATAGGACTGGTCATGTAGCGATTATTACTGAAGTTTTTGATAATAAAATTAGAATTGCCGAACAAAATGTTGTCCATACTCGGCTTCCTATTGGTCAACAATGGACTCGAGAATTAAAAATGACGGTATCCAATGATGGCTATTATGTACACGACACTTTTGATGATACTAAAATTTTAGGTTGGATGATTCAAACAGACAATACACTTCATAGTTTACCGCAACCTAATGCAGATAAGCACTTACTTGATATTCATAGCGTACATATTAAAAACCATGGTCAATTTGATGGTAAATGGCTAGATGAAAACGATCCTTTAGAAAGTGCTTATGTGTCAGCAACTGGTCATGCCATTAGTCATGATGATCAGTATCGCTATTTCACTATTTCTGAAAGTGCTGAACAGGAGCTTATTCGTGCAACAAACGAACTTCATTTGATGTATTTGCATGCTACCGATAAAGTTTTAAAAGATGATAATTTATTGTGTAATTTCAATATTCCCGAAATACTTTGGCCTCGGCTTAGATTATCATGGCAACAACGCCGTTATCAGATGATAACCGGCCGACTAGATTTCTGTATGGATGAAAAAGGCTTTAAAGTTTATGAATATAATGCTGATTCAGCTTCATGCCATACCGAAGCTGGACAAATTTTACAAAATTGGGCAATACAAGCCGAATTAAATGCTGGAGTAAATCCTAGTGCTGGTCTACTTAATGCATTAGCTAACTGTTGGAAACATAGTGATGCAAAAGCATTTGTACATATCATGCAAGATAATGATAGCGAAGAAAATTATCATGCATTATTTATGCAAAAAGCGCTGACTCAAGCTGGATTTGAAAGCAAGATTTTACGTGGACTCTCAGGTCTCAGTTGGGATAAACGAGGTCGATTAGTAGATGATGAGCAACGTCAGGTCACCTGCGTATGGAAAACTTGGGCATGGGAAACTGTACTTGAACAACTTCGTCAAGAGAGCGAAGCCCAAGTGGCTGGATTACCAATTAGAACGTGGCATCCAGAAAATTCGGTAAGATTAATAGATGTGTTACTTCGACCTGAGGTGTCTGTTTTTGAGCCTTTATGGACAGTCATCCCAAGTAACAAAGCTATTTTACCTGTATTATGGTCGCTATTTCCAAACCATCGTTATCTGCTGGAATCTACATTTGAACTCAATGACAACTTAATAAAAAAAGGTTATGCCATTAAGCCGATTGCTGGGCGCAGGGGGAGTGATATCGAGTTAGTTGGTCGTCATGAGCAAGTATTGGATAAAACGGTTGGCCGATTTGCTAAACAAGAAAACATTTATCAAGAACTATGGTGTTTACCTAAAGTTGATGATCGTTATTTACAAATTTGTACCTTTACCGTTGGTGGTCATTATGGTGGAGCTTGTTTACGTTCAGATCCTTCTTTAGTTATAAGGGGGGAAAGTGATATGCAGCCTTTACGAGTCTTAACTGATGAGGAATTTATTAAACAATTTTACAAAAAAAGTTGAGGAAAGGGGTTTTTAAACATCAATTTGCCAATGACAGATGGTGAGTTTTGTTGTTTAATTAAACAGAGCTAATTAAGATATTTTCATTTTATTAAAAATAACTAAAATATCTTATCTATTTGATTGACAATGACAATAACTTAACTTTTTTGATAGAATTGATTTATTACAAATAATAATTATTAAAAATATAATCAAAATAAAGGAATATCAGGATATATGGCAAATACATTATTGCGCAGTGGCGATATTAAAGACTTTAAAATGCTCGGACATGACGGCAAAGCAGCTTATCTTGTCGCTTCGCAAATCCGTGAAATGTTCCGAGTTAAATTAGGCCGCCAATACTCTGATTGTTTAGCTATTCCCCAACGTAATGATCAGGGAAATATTGTTGATTGGTACATTCCCTTCGACTCAGAACTACCTGATGGTCAATATGATATCATCCCGTGGACTTCAGCTAGTGAAGATGAACAAAAGTCTGCACTAGTTTTACTGAAAGAATTCGAAAATAAAGTCATTGAGTTAGGACAAAAATTAGCAAATAATCCTAATCTAGAAGGCGACCAATTACTTTTTAGTCGATTGATTTACGATCCAAAACAGAGCTCAGATAGTCTTGAACCTAATTTAATGGCATTACGTTTTCCTAGTAATCAGTTTGTCTATATTGTCAATGGTAAACCGGTTATCACTTTTTGGGGATTTGTTAACCCTCAGACCCCACAAGCAACTTCACCTTTTTACTGTTTAGAAGCATTTCGAAAAGCTGCTCCAAAAGTTGCAACCACAGCTCCAATACAAGATGTTATTGTTAAAAAACCTTGGTGGAAGCGCTGGTGGATATGGTTGTTAGGATTATTACCCTTGTTATTATTACTATTATTAGCAATATTTTGGTTAAAAGGTTGTAGCTGGAAGCCAAGTGTATCTATCGATCCTAAAATATCATTAGATAGTAAAGTTGATATTCCGGTGCCAACAGTGGCAAATGATAAAGAGGACAAGCAAGAGAAAAAAGATCCTGAGCCAGAAATCAAAGAGGCTAATGATAAACCTGTTACTGTGGTTAATGGTATAGTACCAAATGGAAAAGTTGCAGTAGATCCTAACGTACAGCCAATTAATGGTATTGCTACAGATCCAGCTGTAGTTGATAATTCAGCCGCAACCACACAAGATCAAGGAATAGCCAATAATGTAAATTCAAATGGTGCTACAGATCAACCACAATCTACGACTTCACCTGATGAAAAAGGAAATAATGGCGAACAAGGTGAACAGGGAAATCAGGCTGATAAAGGTGATAAAGGCAGTAATGCTAATCCATCTGATGATAAAAAAGATAATCAAGATGGGCAAAATAAAGATGATAAAAATGGACAAGTGCCACCAACACCTGATTTAGATAATAAACCAGCTATAACGAATAGTAATTCTGATCAAGGCAATCAAGCTAATGCAAATGCTAATCAAGTAAATAATTTATCTTTGCCTGCTGACGCGTTAAAACAGGGATCAACAAACTTTTTAAATGGTCAATGGTCAGTTGGTGCTGGTATTCAAGATAAAGCAACAGGTAAACCATTACAATTAAGTTATAATTTTAATCAAGGTAATGGTGAAGTTACGGTTACTCGTAGTGATGGCGTTAAATGTGTTGGTAAAGTTGGCACAGGTATCCAAAATGCTAATTTAAATATTACTGGTAATACCGAAGCCATTTGCAGTGATAATACTAAATATCAATTACCAAAAATTCAGTGTAAATCAGGCAAAAACAATCAAGCTGATTGTCAGGGAATTTATGATAACGGGACTTCGTTCCCAATTACGATGAAAAAACAATAGGATTGTATATGCTTCCAGAAATACGCAACTACGGTCAAGAAGTTACACTTATCATGAATAGTGGGATTCAATTTCTTGATTTTGCATTAAAAATAGATTGGAAAGATAATCAATGGCGCAGTAAAGTTAATGGCTGTTTTATTGATCCATCAGAAAGTGGAGCGTTAGTTAGATTAATTGAAGATATCGATAATGGTAAATTTTTTGCACCAGATAATCTTTCTTTTGCTGTCACACCTACTCAAGAGATTAGTGTTGAGCAATCCTTAAAACTATATGATGGTATTTGGTTGCCAGTTCCAATTCTCAGATCAATTCCGCCAGAGCGCTTCGATAAAGGACCTCATAACTGGAGTCGAGTGCGAATTGTTAATATTCCTGAAGGTGAAGATCCAGATGGCAATACTCATCGTATTACTTTTGCCTTTGATACAAAAATTTTTACCAATATGCAGGATGTGGCTTATTTAGCACCAACGGAAAATGATGTAAAAACCGGTGCCGTATTTAGTTTAGCTCATCGTTCGGATCAAGTTTCATGGTATTTAGAGCAAAAATGGATCACCAGTTGGTTGATTGATTTATTCCAAGAATTAGCGCCTCAACCAGAACGTCTAAAAGTACATAAAGACGATATTGATTTAGAAATAGCTAATAAAGCTTATTATGGTCATTATTTAAATATTCTTAGTTTGCTTGCTGATTCATTACAGTTACCAAAAATTAAAATTGTCTCGAATAATCGAGATGATGTGATTAAATCGATTCCTGTTGATATGATTTTAGATGTTGGTAACTCAAGAACATGTGGCATTTTAATAGAAGATCATATTCAAGATAAAGATAGTTTAAATCGTCGTTATGAGCTTGAAATTCGAGATTTAACCCAGCCTGAACATATCTATAATGAACCATTCGAAAGTCGAGTAGAATTTGCGCAAACTTTTTTTGGTAAAGAACATTTTTCACTACAAAGTGGTAGACGAGATACATTCCGCTGGCCAAGTATTGTTCGGGTTGGAAAAGAAGCGAGCCGTTTAGCTAGTCGCCGCGAAGGGAATGAAGGTGCTACCGGACTTTCAAGCCCGAAACGTTATTTATGGGATCAAGAAAAGTATGAGCAAGGTTGGCGATTTAATTCTCATTATGTCAAAAGTGATCATGAGCCATTTGCTACCGCAGAGCCATTTTCAAGTTTAATTAATGAGTATGGTGAAGCACTGCATATCCTCAGTAATGAAATTGAGGAAGAATTTGACCGAAAAATACCCGTTTTCCACCCAAAATATTCACGTAGTTCACTAATGACATTTATGCTATGTGAAGTATTAATGCATGCTCTAATGCAAATTAATAGTGTCGCTCAACGCAACAAGCTTGAACACGCAAGAACACCGCGTAATTTGCGTTCTATTATTCTTACCATTCCCCCGGCAATGCCTAAACCAGAACAAGCAATATTTAAAAGCTGTGTTTATCAAGCTATTGGCCTAGTTTGGAAAAGCTTAGGTTGGGATAATTCTGAAGATAATATTGATTTTAGTAATCCTGAACAATTGAAAAGTATTTGGCCAAATATTCCTGAAGTTTATATTCAGTGGGACGAAGCAACCTGTGGCCAAGTTGTTTATCTCTTTAACGAAACGCAGAACAATTATAATGGTCGTTCAGAAGAATTTATTGCTTCAATGGTACGACCAGACAAAACCAATAAACAAAAACTAACAATTGCCACAGTTGATATTGGTGGTGGAACAACAGATTTGGTCATCAATGATTACGAACTGGATTATGGAGCCAATAAACAACTTAATAGTAGTAATGCTTACCTTGTTCCAACTCAACGCTTTCGTGATGGCTTTAAAGTTGCAGGTGATGATATTTTGCTTGATATCATCCAAGATACAGTTTTATCTTCATTAACTAATGGATTAAAACAGGTTGGACTTGTTGATCCTAATCCGATTTTATCGACAATTATTGGTTCACAGCAGGTATCAATTCAAGATGCTGTGTTACGACAACAATTAACTTTACAGTTATTTACACCTGTCGGATTACAGGTATTAAAACTATATGAACTTTATGAACCATTACATTCCGAAAAACATGTGTATAACATGACTTTTGGTGAGTTATTACGAAATAATGTGATGACAGATAATGTTCTTAATTTTATTAATGAACCGGTTCGTCGAGCTCTAAATAATCCTGAATTTTCCGTTCTTGATTTAAATGTTGAAATAAATCTTAAACGTATTCATCACTTATTTATTCGTGGTGATTATTATAATATTTGTAAAACATTCGATGCCTTATCTGAAATTATTAGCTGTTATCAATGTGATGTATTGTTATTGACCGGTCGACCATCTCGTTTACCTGGTGTACAAAGCTATTTCCGTTCTCGTTTATCTATTCCAGCAGGGCGTGTTTTACCATTACATGGTTATTATACCGGTGGCTGGTATCCTTTCCATAAACAAGAGCGCATTGATGATCCTAAAACAACAGCAGCAGTTGGAGCCATGTTATGTTTCTTAAGTAAAAACCTAAGATTAGCTAATTTTTATTTTAGATCCGCCAATATGGATTTGTATTCAACGGTTAAATATATTGGTCTATTAGATAATCTAAATATGATAAAAAAAGAAAATATTTATTATCAAGATATCGATTTAGATGATCCTGATTATGATTTTCCTGAGATCTCTTTTGAAATTCGAGGCACAACAAGACTTGGTTTCAAACAGTTAGAAATTGATCGTTGGCCTGCCTCAGCAATTTATATTTTAACTATTGAAAATAGTGATGTGGCTAAAAGATTAAGTGCTGAAGGAGTAGTTTTAGAAGTAACATTAGGAATAAAAAATCGACAAAAAACAGTTGAGAATTTCTATATTAAAGATGTCAAAGCTTCTGATGGACGTGCTTGCAGTAAAACCAAGGATATAAAGCTTAGTCTAAATACAATGGTTAATTCTGGCCTAATTAGCACACAATATTGGCTTGATAGTGGAATGATAAAACGATGAAAAATTTAAACGAACAACTTCCTAAATCTTGGGAACAGATTTATCAAGCATCAGCACAGGCAATTGAATGGGTCAATCAAACCCGAGATTCATCGAAACGTTTGCATAATGAAGCTGATAATTTAATTCTTGATCTTCGCCGATTACGTAATAGTGCTAAACGTTTAGGTGATGTGTCGACTAAATCCGTTGCGGTCGGTTTTTTTGGTTTGTCACAAGCAGGTAAATCTTATCTTATTTCAGCATTAGCAGCCGGTGAAAATGGTAAACTTGAAACAGTAGTTGATAATGAAGTTTTAGATTTTATTGATCACGTTAATCCTGTCGGTGGAGGTAAAGAGGCAACCGGACTTGTTACTCGGTTTAGTCGGACAGCCAAAGGTGGTATTGCCAACTATCCATTAGAGTTGAAATTATTTCAAGAAATAGAAATTGTTAAAATCCTAATTAATGCCTATTTTAAAGATTTTGATCAACAAAAAGTTATCAATAAAGTTGAGTTTTCAGAGTTAAATCAACTTATTCAACGTATCGAAAGTAAAAAGCAAGCTGATTACACCGGCGGTATAACTGAAGATGATATCGTTGATCTATATGATTATTTATCTGAAAATTTTGGCAATTCACTTGAAGGATTGAAAGGTGGTTATTGGGAAAAAGCCATGTCATTGTTACCTTATCTTTCGATTACCGACCGTGGTGCTTTATTTTCTGTGTTATGGGGTGGTATCAGTGAACTTACAGCAATTTATATTCAATTGGCGACAACCTTATTAAGCTTAAATCATGTAAATACCATTTATGCGCCCCTCACCGTGTTAGTTAAGGACAATGGTGATGGTACTAAATCACAGATTGATAGCATCATGAATGTCGATATGCTTGAAAGGTTAAATACTGAAAATGATTCATCGGTAACAGTTACGCCACTTAATGGAGTGCCAACATCAATATCATTAGCGCAATTAGCCTTTTTAACTGCAGAATTGATCTTCCCATTAGTGAATCAAACTCGTGTACCTACTTTTGAGAATGTCGATCTGCTTGATTTCCCAGGATATCGTGGTCGATTAAATTTAATTTCTATTTCTGATGTCAAAGAAGGTAATCCTATCGCTCAACTTTTATTACGCGGTAAAGTCGCTTATCTTTTTGAAAAATACACTGATAGCCAAGAGATGAATGTTTTGGTAGTTTGTACGCCATCGGATAAACAATCAGATGTTAATGATGTTGGTCCAGTATTACAAAGATGGATTGATAAAACCCAAGGCGAAACAGCTGATAAAAGAGCAACAAAGAAAGCTGGATTACTATGGGCTATCACGATGTTTGATAAACGAATTGGCGCATCATTGTCGTTATCCCAAGACAATTTAAGAAATACTTGGGGTAAAGGTGGCTTATTACAGCAAACCATTTTAGAACGTTTTGGTAGTTATGATTGGCTATCCAATTGGTCAAATGATGGTAAATTTAACAATGTATTTTTGGTCCGTAAACCAGGATTTGACGTACCATTTTTAAATGTCGATGCTAAAGCAAATATTGAATTGTCTTACAATGAAAATTATCGACAAGAAATGTTAATGTTGAAAAATACATTCGTTGAAAATCCAGATATTCAAGAGTATGTCAACGCTCCTGATCAAGCGTGGGATGCGATGTTAAAATTAAATGATGGTGGCATTGGCCGAATTAGCCAGTATTTAGAACAAGTCGCCATTACTGAAGTTAAACAACAGCGGATTGTTGAACAACTTAATGAACAAATTGATTATATTATCAATATGCGTTTTGATACTTGGTATCAAGCTGGTAGCGATGAAGAATTAGGTAAGAAAAAACAGATAATTAATAATGTTGTAAAAGAACTACAGGGAAAAGCATTATTATTAGGTGAATTACTTAAAGTTTTAGAATTGCCGGATCAAACTATTCGAGCTCTATATCATTCTAGCCATATGGATAATGATATCAGCAATACTAGCGGTGATGACGTAATCGATAATTCTTCAAACGATTTTGGTTTAAATACCGACTTTGAACTTTTTCCGGAAGTAAATTCACCTTTACAACCTCAGGTAGTTGCTAATATCGCTAGCGAATCAAAATTTGCTAAAAATGTGTTTACTGCATGGCTAGAACATTTAAGAAATATTGTATTAGATAAACATATTCTACAATTTTTCAGTATTGATCAGAAAGCACTCTCTTTTATTGTTGAAGAGTTGATTACTGGTGCTAACCGTTTGAAACTTGATACAAGCTTAACTGAAAAAGTTTTAGCTAATGAAAATGTAGGTAGTAAGCGTGATGATCTTGAGTCTCGGCAGGTTAGCTCTATTAATATGTTATTGGCTGATTTTATTGCATGGCTTGGTTTTATTCCTGGGCAAACAAGTAATATCCCTGTTAGCCGTGTTAATCAAGGTAAGCCGATATTTTCATCGCCATTGAGTCAATTCTCAAGTCAATTGTCACATCCATTACCGGTACTTGATGATAAGACTAAAAATTATTCTCAGTTTGCTATATTTGATTGGTTTATTGCCTTTGCAACGCTTGCTCAAGAAAATGTTGGTCACCATGCTGGCCGTGAAATAAGTCAAGAACAAAATGCTCGACTTGGTGAAATTTTAACTTGTTTTAAGCAATCACAAATACATTAGTATTATTGTGAATATATTAAATGACAATAATTTAATAATTATTAATAACAATAAGGTAGTTTTAAAACTACCTTACATTATGAAATATGTACCAAACCATTTGATACAATCATAGTGATGAAATAGAGGATATCATGGCATTAAGAATTGAATTAGAAGGCGATAAACCAGGCATTGCTAAATTTTTGGCTCAAAAATGGAGTGGTAGTGCTGATGTTGATCTGCTTATTCAACGTAACCAAGACGGTTATTATTTGTCTGGACTGAATCAATGGGGTCCGGAAAAGAATTGGCATACTGTAACTAACATGTCTGTCGATAATGAACAATTAAGTGGCCTAGTTGGTGAATGGCTAGTTGATTCTTTATTATCTCAAGAAAATCGTGTTAGATTCCTTATCGAAATTCGTGATAAACAGAATCAAAATTATATTGATAGAGGAGTGGTAAGTATTGCTGAAACAGTATTCCCTTCATCTGCTTTAAATACCCAATCATCAATATCTGATGAGATTGAACAAAATACATTAGAGTCGGATAAAGTAACTTCTAATCTTGTTGAATCTGATGATTCTCAATCTGTAGAGCCAGAAACCGAAGAACAAATAATTGAGATTGAAAATGAGGTAAAAGCAGAGCCTGAAAAAGAGATAGAAACGGAAATAGAAGTAACGCCTGCACCAGCAATATCACCACTACCCGCTAAAACCAAAAGTAAATTAGGGTTGTTTATTATTATTTTTGTCATTCTGCTAACTTTAGCTGGGATTGGTGTTGGAGTATGGTATTTCTTATTCTCTCAAGGTAAAAATCCTTTAACGTCTTTAACTCAAAGTAATAGTCAATGTAATGTTGCTAATGTTACAACCGATGATTTATCTTTTATTCAGCAATGTTTACAGAGTAAACCTGATACTGACACCGTAATTGATATCATAAATCAGGCCAAACAAGCTAATAAATGTAATATCGCACAGCGTTTATATGCAAATCAATCTTTATTGAATGCCAAAGTGGCTCTACTTTATGCGAAAGAATACGATATGAAGTTTTATCAAGATAACCAGTGTTTTAAGGCTGATAAAGAAACGGCAATTTATTGGTATGAAACGTCATTAAATAATGATCCAAATAATGAGTTGGCTAAAGAACGGTTAGCAGAATTACAAAAATAATTAAGGTGCAGGTATGAAAAAAACAGTAATTTCAACATTGATTTTCGGATTTAGCCTGACTTGCTTACCTTTGGTTAGTTCGGCTTTAGAACCATTAAAGCAAGCCGGTAAAACAACACTTTATCAGCGAGTCTTGAGTACACCAACTTGTGAGTTGAAAAAAAATATTAATGATGCTACTGGTCAATCAGTACCTGCTTTTTCTCGTTATTATGTGTACGAACGTAAAAACGAAAATAATCAAGAATGGTTAAATGTCGGACCTGATTCATATGGTAAAACTGTTGGTTGGATTAATAATTCCTGTGCTGTTGCTTGGAATATGCAATTGACTTTAGTTTTTACTAATCCTGTTGAACGTGATCCTTTATTATTTTTTAAAGATAAAGCTTCTTTATCAACAATTGTTGATGCTGATAAACCGGAAACATTAATAACACCTATTCGTGATGCATTAAAAGAGAATAAAGTCGCACCACAAGTGGTGGCTCAAGAACCTAAAGAATTTATTGATTTTAAAAGTAATTTTTATTTATTACCTATCTTACAGGGTGAAGAGGTAATGAATGGTCAAGGTTTTTATGAAAGAATTTTAGAGGTTGCTTCGGTTAGTAAACAAGAAACAGTCGTTAAAAATAATAACAAATCTACGAATTCATCTTCTGATGATAACAGTAATCAAGTTGCACCGTTTAAGGCTGCTATTGTATTTGTTATTGATTCAACTATTTCAATGGATCCTTATATTTCTAGGACCAAAGAAGCGGTGGAAAGAGTTTATCAACATATTGAAAAAGAACATTTACAAGATCAAGTTAAATTTGGTTTGATTTCGTTTCGTTCAAGTTTAAAAGTCTCAGATAAATTAGAGTTTGTTAGTAAAGTTTTTGCAGATCCAAATAAAGTAAAAAATAAAGATGATTTTAAAGCGTTGAGTGCTTCACTCAAACAGGCATCAGTATCCACTGCTTATTTTGCCGAAGACTCTTATGCTGGTGTATCGCAAGCATTGAATGATATTAATTGGAATAGTTTTGGCGCTCGATATATGATTTTGATTACTGATGCCAGCGCTATTCCTGGTGATGATAAACTTTCAAGCACCGGTATGGATGCTGCCCAATTGCGACTTGAAGCACAACATAAAGGGGTTGCAATTTATGCCTTACATTTAAAAACAAAAAGTGGTGAAAAGGATCATCAAGTTGCCGCAGCTCAATATTCTGACTTAACTTATAACGATTTTATTCATAAATCATTATATTATCCAGTAAATGCTGGTGATGTTAATGAGTTTGGAAAGAAAGTAGATTCATTAGCACAAGCTTTATCAGAGCAAGTTAAATTAGCTTATAAAGGTGAATCATCAGTTGGTAATGCGCTTAATGCTAAAGATGATGATAACTCTAATATGCTAAAAGATGCTTTACTATTGAGTAAGGCGATGCAATTAGCTTATCTAGGTGATACTAAAGGAACTAAAGCGCCAACTGTTTTCAAAGCATGGATTGCTGATAAAGATTTTATTAAACCGACAATTCCAACTGCGGAACCGCGAATTTTGTTAACTAAATCACAATTAAGTGATTTGAGTGATATTGTGACTAAGATTGCTAATGCAGCTAATGATGGATTAATTTCAGCCGATGATATGTTTTCACAATTACGTTCTGTTGCTGCGGCAATGGGACAAGATCCAAATAAATTAAAATCAGACTCAGTCACTAAGATTGCTGATTTAGGTTTACTTGGTGAATATTTAGATAATATTCCCTATAAAAGTGATGTAACAGGTCTTGACCAAGAAACATGGAAAAGTATGAGTGGAATTGAACAAGAAAAGTTTATTCGTAATCTAAATAGCAAAGTCCGTTATTATCAAAAATGTAATGCTGATGTTGATCGTTGGATTTCACTATCTGAAGGTAGTGATCCACGTGAAAATGTCTATCCTGTACCATTAGAAATGTTGCCATAAAATGTTAACTATTCATAACTTGGTAATTTCTAGGCCGATAGGCAAATCTTTTTTTAAAGTTTGCCTACCAGAACTTTCGGTTCAAGCCGGTCAGGTTGTTGTCATTAAAGGTGATAGTGGCTGTGGTAAGAGTACTTTACTCGAAATGATCGGTATGATCTTACAGCCTGATGAAATCAGCCATTATCATCTTATGATTGATAATCAAAATTACGATATTGCTGATGTGATTCAACGCAATGATGTGAATGAATTAGCGACTATACGAGCAAAATATTTGGGATTTATGTTACAAACAGGTGGATTATTACCGTTTTTAAATATTAAAGATAATATTTTATTATCAGCGAAGTTATTACAAAAAAATATTGATACTACCAGATTTGATTACTTAATTGATAAATTGAATATTGGTCATTTGTTAAATAAATATCCTAAACAGTTATCAATAGGTGAAAGACAACGAGCATCTTTCATACGCTCGATTATTCATAAACCTGCGTTACTGTTAGCCGACGAACCAACTTCTGCACTTGATCCTTATAATGCTAATTTACTATTTGATTTAATTATAGAGCAAGCTCAACAAGATAATATTGCCGCGATGATTGTCACTCATGATTGGCAACGCATTGAAAGTAAAGGGTTGTTCACGTTATCGGCAAAATTAACTTCAACCCAGTCATCAGAATTTCTACCGTTATAGAGTAAGGTATAAGAGATGGATAAAGTAACAGCAAAATGGGGATTCATTACTCGATTATCATTGGCAGATTTATGCTATGACAAGAAAGTATCATTTTGTATAATTGCCGCGGTAATATCGGTTATTACCCCTTTGTTACTATTGTTTAGTTTAAAATATGGAGTTGTTGCTCAACTGCGCCATCAGTTACTTAATGATCCACAAAATTTAGAGATAAAAATTGTCGGTAATTTACAACTTAATCAGCAAATGTTTGATTGGATTGCAAAGCAACCTGAAACGGCGTTTGTTATTCCGCTTACTCGTTCTTTGAATACTCAAGCTGATTTGCTTAATGATTCAAGTCATTTTGTTAATAATGCTGAAATTATTCCAACCGCAAAAGGTGATCCAATAACTCAAGATATGCCTTTGATTGATAAAAAAGACCAAATTTTATTGAGTTCTTTAGCTGCTGAGAAAATGCAAATAAAAATTGGTAATCGAATAAAGATGGTCATCACCAGACAACTAGATGGTAAATTGGAAAAAGGGATAACTGAATTAGAGGTTATTGGCATTATTCCTGAAGTTTATTATAGTCGAGCTGCTGGTTTTATCAGTTTAGACCTTTTGATTGAAATGGAACATTTCTATGATGGTTATCAAAGTGAAACTTTTCCAACAGGAACTGGTTTAGTTAATTTTACCTATCCGGATTCATTTGCAAGAGCCCGAATTTATGCTGATTCACTTGATGATGTTGCTCCTTTAGCATTTAAATTACGTGAAAAAAATATAGAGACGAGAACTCAGGCTAGTGCGATTGAAAATATGCAAGCCATTGACCGAGTATTAGGTTTTATTTTTAGTGTGATTGCTATTACGGCA
The DNA here is from genome assembly GCF_016101635.1 of Gilliamella sp. M0320. Classification (NCBI taxonomy): domain Bacteria; kingdom Pseudomonadati; phylum Pseudomonadota; class Gammaproteobacteria; order Orbales; family Orbaceae; genus Gilliamella; species Gilliamella sp. M0320. The sequence continues at coordinate 53,419 of NZ_JACFQD010000004.1, read as the reverse complement.
ATTTTTGGTTGTATATTATCTTTTAGTGGTTCATTTTTATCTAATATAGAGCGAAAACGTAAAGATATTGCTTTCATGAGGCTTATAGGATTTAAATCTAAGCAAGTTATGTTCTATTTACTGATGCAGGCAATGACGTTAAGCTGCTTAGCTTTTATCGTATCATGTTTGCTATTTTTATTAGGAAATTGTGCATTTAATCTCGTTTTAGGTAAAAATTTAGTTTCACAACCAATTGTTAGTCAATTACAATTTTATCATTTTATTATCGCATTTATATTAACACTATTGATATCATTCATTGTTGTTGCGATAGGAGGACGAGGTGCCATTAGTATTCAACCAGCAGAAAGCCTACGTGAAGCGTAAGTTTAATCCTATTTTTTGGGTAATTGCTTTCAGTTTTATTCCTAGTATTGGATATGCTCAGCCTTGGGATAGTAAATTTTATAATCCTAAACCTGACAATGATGATGTTATTCTACCTATGCCATGTGAAGGTAGTCTGGTAATGAAAAAAGTCTTTACACCAACACGTAAACCATTAGATGATATTAAAATTATTTTAGGTAATAACCAAAAAGAACTTGGTTTCGCTGAGTATGCAACACCTAATTATATCTCAGGTAGTTTTTCTGATGGAGGTGCCGAAAGATATTATCTTATTGGCAAATATGAAATTACCGCTCTTCAATATCAATCTGTTATGAATGATAATTGCCCAACAGCTAAAACGAATCTTGCTTTTCCTATTACTGACATCAGTTGGTTTGATGCCGTGGCTTTTACGGATAAATATAATCGTTGGTTAATTGAACAAACAAAAAATAGATCAAATGATGTTCCAAAAGGTTATTTTCGTTTACCAACGAATACTGAATGGGAATACGCTGCAAGAGGTGGTGCTAAAGTTACTGAGTCAGAATTTCGTGAATCAAAATTTCCTATGGGGAATAGTTTAGAAAATTATGCTTGGTTTTCTGGTGCAAAATCAGCCAATGGTAAATTACAACTTATTGGTCGGTTAGAAGCCAATCCGCTTGGTCTTTATGATATTTTGGGTAATGCGAGTGAAATGATGTTTGATTCATTTAGAATGAATAAACTTGATCGTTATCATGGTCAGCAAGGAGGTATTACTGTTCGTGGAGGAAGTTATTTAACGCCTGAAGCATCAATAACTACTTCGTTAAAAATAGAAAAACCTTACTATGATGTTCAAAGTGCTTATAAAAGCAAAGATGTCGGATTTCGTTTAGTTTATACAACTGAAGTTATACAGTCGAATGAGCTAGTAAAAGAACTCGACAAAGAATGGAATGAACTGGGTAACCAAGCGGGTCTTTCAAAAGATGATAATGTGGTTAGTGAGTTAGAAAAAATTACCAAGCAAGTTGATGATGAAAAAACTAAAAAAGAATTAAATCAACTTAATGCTCTTTTACGTAGTGCCAATCAAGCTCGTGATGAACAAAGAGATCGCTCTATTCAATCAGCATTACAATTGGGTGCTTTTTTATGTGCTAATGTTTCCGATTTAAATGCTAAATTTGAATATAATAATAATTTATATGAAACAATGATTAATGAGGTATGTGATCCAAATGAAATAGAGACATTGAATGAAGATAATATGTGTTCCAAAGTGAAACTAAATGATTTAAATAATGTCCTAAATGAGTCTAAAAATGCACGTGATTTTATATTAAAATACTATTCAGATACTATTGTAAATACTGCAACAAATTATGATAAGGATATTATTAATAATCAATCTAAACCTACGCAATTTATACTTGAAAATAGTGGTAAAGCTAATATGAGCGATTACTTAAAACTCTATTTCAAACATATTAATAAATATATTGAATCAGGGAAGATCGACCGAACAAATTGGCTTGAGACGTGTAATGAAATAAAAGGAAAGTAATAATGAATAAATTAATAGTAACAATAACTTTGTGTATCTCCTTGATTCTATCAGGTTGTCAAGCATCAGGTGGTGCAAGTTCAAAAGATGTTGATCCAGCTTTAAGCAAAAGTAATAGCGCCAAATTTTTTAGTAAATCAGCATGGCAGTCTTGTGCTATAGGTGCCGGAATCGGTGGTATTGGTTGTGTTTTATTGGGTGGTAAAACCGGGGCATGCCTTGCTTCAGCCGCTGTTGGTTGTGGGGTAATGATGGGGGCCAATTATTATCTTGATACTAAACGAGCTGAATATGCTGATGCTGAAATGCGACTTGATGTTTATATTCAAGATGTTCAGCAAAATACCTATGAAGTCCAAGCTATAACTGAAAGTGCGAGAGCTGTTTTAGATAAAAACTTGGCAACATTAAAATCGTTAAATAAACAAATTAATTCTCAATCAGTCACTAAAACACAGGCCCAAAAAGATCTGACTCAAATAGACGCTAACATTGCTTATTTGAAAGATAAATTATCACGCATGAAAAAAGTTGAAAATGATTGGGTTTCAATTTCTTCACAAGAACGACAATCAGGTGTAAATGTGTCAAAACTTGATAAAGAAATTAATCAGTTACATAAACAAATTGCGGTACTTGAAAAACAAATTAATCTTGTTACTCAACAACGTTCAGCTGTAAGGGTAAGCTAATTATGAAAAAGATATCTATTATATTTTTACTTAGTCCATTGTTACTTATAACGGGGTGTTCGACAACGCCAGAACAATGTGACCCAACTAATACTAACATTGGTATTATGGATAAAATTAGTTGCAATTATTCAGGTAACTATCAAGCTCGTATTGATAAAAAAGAACAGATATTAGCGGACGAAAAACGAGCTAATGCACAGTTCCGAGAAATTTATGCAACCATTGAGAAACAGAAAAACTCAACGTCACTGAGTGTAAAACAAAAACAAGCTCAGTTGCAAAAATTAAAAACTGAATTAACCAAGCTCACCAAAGAAGTCAAAGATAAAGCAAAAAATCGTGATGATTTACAAGCACAAGTTAATGATATTGAGCAACAGTTGAAGAAAGTTAACAATTCCAATTCATCTGAACTTGAAAAACAAGTTGAATTAGATAAGTTAAATAAAAAACTTCAACAGTTACAAAAAGCTTTAAATTTAGGTAAATAATTTAGCCATGCAACGTATAACAAGAGTTATATTTGATCAGAGTGAATCGGATAAGATTTCTTTGTTAAAAGAATATAATTCTTTGTTAGTATTGCTAAAGGATAATTTAACTGAGCGAACATTTTCAATTTTAGCCCAGCCAAAGTTAATTAATAATAATCAATATATTGGTTGGTATAGTAATTTAGAAGGGCAACCTATTTTACTCAATGATATTGAAAATGAAGAACATAAAAAACAGATAGAAAAAACGCTGAATACACGAATTAATGACCTTGAACTCGTAATCAAATCAATGTCATTGACAAGAGAGGAACAAGCTTTAATATCTGCATGGTTACCGAGAATAAAAAACTCAGGAAATACCATTTATGTAATTAATGATGAACCTGTTATTGTTAATTCATTTAAAGCTCCGATTTTACCTGAACCTACCGCAATACCACCAACATCAAAATCATTTTGGCGTTGGTGGTATTTCTTATTGCTTGTACTGTTTTTAATTATATTAATTGGTCTTGTTTGGTACTTTTTTTGTCCTTATGGCAAAGAAAAAGTATCAGATACGCTACCAATAATTTCGCAAAATACTGAAAAAAAAGAAGTTGAATCAACTCCTGTAGTTGAACAACCCAATGCTTTAGAACCAAAAACAGAACCTGTAACGGAAGTTAAGAATTGTATAACTAAAGAAGAATTAACTAACAATAAGTCTGCTTCTAAAATGGTGATGATATTTGATAATTCAGCCTCAATGACTTTAACCTTGATGGAATCACAAGAAAGCATCGATAAATATTTAAAAAGTGATTTCTATTCGATGACAGAAAAAGAAGCCGAAGCTTATGAAAGAAAAATGACCAGATTACCTAATCGTTTATCAAGTAGTAAAGAAGTGGCATTAACCAGTATTGATAAAATACAACAAAATATAGATGTTTCACTTGTAACGCTAACAAGTTGTCCGGCTGCACAAACTACATCATTCTATTCTTATGAAGATAGAGAAAAATTAAAAAGTAAAATTAAACGGTTGCAGCCATTAGAATATAATAGTGCCACACCATTATATAGCGGTGTTAAACAGGCCAGTAAAATGCTTGATGGCATTAATCGTGATGATTATATATTAATTATTAGTGATGGTGAGGATAATTGTACTAAAAGTAATATATGTACTCTTGCTAATGAAATAGCTACAGAACAACCTCGTTTAAAAATTAATATTGTTGATATTGCTGGACAGCATAAAATAGATTGTGTAGCAAAAAGCACTGGCGGTAATGTTTATATAGCTCAAAATCCAACCGAGCTTATCAATCAAATGAGTAATGCCGTTTCAGATATGAATATTAGTAAACCTATTTGTAAATAAAATATATTAGTTAACCAATGGGCTTTTATACTAATTTTTTAGTAATAAGGAATAAGTTTAGAGATGCAAAGAATAACTCGTATTGCTTTTGATCATAATAATGTAGACAAGATGCAGTCACTGGAACAGTATAATTCTTTACTTTCGATACTTAAACCTCATTTGACAGCAAGAACATTTTCAATTTTTGCTTCACCAAAATTAATAGAAAATAACCAATATATTGCTTGGTATACAAACCTTGAAGGTCAACCTATATCACTTAATGATATAAATGACGCCTCGCAAAAAGCAGTAATTGAAGATGCTTTACATACTCGAATCAATGATATTGAAACAACTGTAAAATTAATTCCTTTAAATAATCAACAAAGAAATTTAGTTTCTTCATGGTTAGCAAGAATTAAAAGTCCAAATAATCAAATTTATGTGATCAATAATGAACCAGTTATTATTGATACTTTTGAGCCAATTGTATTTCCTGAACCTCCTATTGTTGCGCCAAAAGGTTTTTGGCGATGGTGGTATACCTTAATATTGGTTTTATTTTTATTATTAATTTTAGGTTTGTTATGGTTCTTTTTTAATCCTTTTAAAAAGACTAGCAAGGTGGAACCAATCGTCGAACCAGCGATTACACAACCAATTGAACCGAAAAAAACTGAACTAACCGTTGAATTTGCAAAACAACCAGAACTTGTCATTAAACCTAAACCTGAATTGAAACCAGAACCACAGGTTTCAGAGCCACAACCTGTAGTTGTACCTGACCCAACACCAGAGTCGGTTAGCAAATCAGAACCTAAACCAGCGCCAAAAGTAAAAAATCCACCAAATTGTATTACTAAGGAAGAATTGGTAAAAAATTCTAATCCATCCAAAATGGCGTTGATCTTTGATAATTCTTTATCAATGACGGTAACATTAGCAGAGCCTCCTTCACAAGTTCAGCAATATTTTAATTATCTAACCCATGGCTACCCTAGCTATATGCCTGCATCAGAAAGAATTGCGTATGAAAAACGGATGTCTCGACTACCGACTCGTTTATCAACCAGTAAAAAAGTGGCATTGACTAGTATCGATAAAATTCAACAAAATATTAATATAGCATTAGTGGCATTAAATAGTTGTCCTGCAGCTGATACAACGCCATTTTATAATTATTCGGGCAGAGGCGCTTTAAAAAGTAAAATTAATCGATTAACACCAAGTGCAGCTGGTGGCGGAGGTACACCGCTTTATAGCGGGTTACAAAAAGCCAGCCAGATGCTTGATGGTGTAAAACGAGATGATTATATCCTTATAATTAGTGATGGTGATGATAATTGCTCAAGGAATAATATTTGCACACTAGCTAATTATATTGCAGCTCAGAAACCTCGACTAAAGATAAATATCGTTGATATAGCGGGTGAACATAAAATAGATTGTGTAGCTAATGCTACTCGAGGTAAAGTTTATATTGCACAAAGTCCTAAAGATATGATTAGACAGATGAATAAAGCGGTATCTGATTTAAAAATTAATCGTCCTGTTTGCCAGTAAACAGATAAATAAAATTGATAATGCCGAATGATTTGAACTAGATTTTAATCAATAGTTATCTTTAATAAAAATAACTATTAAAAATGGTAAAAAAACCAGACAGGATGTCTGGTTTTTTATTGATTAAATAATTGTTATTAGAAGTCTAAGTTAGCTGCTTTTAATGCATTTTCCTCAATAAATAGTCGGCGAGGTTCGACTTCATCGCCCATCAATGTGGTAAACAATTGATCTGCTTCAATTGCATCTTTAATGGTTACTTGCAACATACGACGACTGGTTGGATCCATGGTTGTTTCCCATAGTTGTTCGGGGTTCATTTCTCCTAAACCTTTATAACGTTGGATAGTTAATCCACGGCGAGATTCTCGAATTAACCAATCAACAGCCTCTTCGAATGAGCTTACTGGTTGTTTTCGTTCGCCTCGTTGTATAAATGCACTTTCCTCCAGTAAATCTTTCAATTGTGAGCCTAAATGGCAAATATTTCGGTATTCATTACTATGAATAAATACTTGATCTAAAGCATAACTGGTATCAACTCCATGTGTTCTTACTTTGATTACAGGTATATATAACTCTGCTTTTTCATTGTAATCGGCACTATAATGGTAGCTACTGCCATGTTGTTCTTTATTTGATAATTTTTCAACAATTGATTTTGCCCACTGTTCAGCTTTTTGTTGGTCTTTTAAAATATCTTCATCTAATACTTCTTGATAGACTAATTCTGATAGCAACGCTCGAGGATAGCGACGTTCCATTTTAGTAATTAGTTTTTCAACTTTTTGGTATTCAGCAATTAATTTTTCTAAAGCTTCACCGGCTAAAGCTGGGGCATGATCATTAACATGTAGTGATGCATCTTCCAAAGCTAGAGCAATTTGGAATTGAGTCATTGCATCATCATCTTTAATATATTGTTCTTGTTTGCCTTTTTTAACTTTATAAAGTGGTGGTTGTGCGATATAAACATAACCTCGTTCAATAATTTCAGGCATCTGACGGTAGAAGAAGGTTAACAATAAAGTTCTAATATGTGAACCATCCACATCCGCATCGGTCATGATGATAATGCTGTGATAACGCATTTTATCTGGATTATATTCATCACGACCAATACCACAACCTAAAGCAGTAATTAAAGTTGCAACTTCTTGAGACGAAAGCATTTTGTCAAAACGGGCTTTTTCAACATTAAGGATTTTACCTTTTAACGGTAAAATTGCTTGATTTCTACGGTTACGTCCCTGTTTTGCAGAACCACCCGCAGAGTCCCCTTCCACTAAGTAAAGTTCTGATAATGCAGGATCTTTTTCCTGACAGTCAGCTAGTTTACCAGGTAAGCCACCTAAATCTAATGCACCCTTACGGCGTGTCATTTCGCGCGCTTTTCGTGCTGCTTCGCGAGCTCTAGCGGCATCAATAATTTTGCCAACCACAATTTTGGCATCCGATGGATTTTCCAGTAAATACTCAGCTAATTTTTCACCCATCACTGATTCAACTGCTGATTTTACTTCAGACGAAACCAATTTATCTTTGGTTTGTGATGAAAATTTAGGATCTGGCACTTTTACTGATACTACTGCAATTAGTCCTTCACGTGCATCATCACCAGTGGCACTGATTTTAGCTTTTTTGCTATATCCTTCAGCTTCCATGTAGTTATTTAATGTACGCGTCATCGCTCCACGGAAGCCAGCCAAGTGGGTACCGCCATCACGTTGAGGAATATTATTGGTAAAACAATAGATATTTTCTTGATAGCCGTCGTTCCATTGTAAAGCAACTTCGACACCAATATTGTCTTTCTCAGTACTAAAATAAAAAATCTTTGGATGGATTGGATTTTTATTTTTATTTAAATATTCAACAAAAGCTTGAATACCACCTTCATAATGGTAGTGTTCACTTTTACCCGTTCGTTCATCTGTAAGTTTTATTGAAACACCAGAATTTAAAAATGATAATTCACGTAATCTTTTAGCTAAATGATCGTAGACAAACTCAATATTAGAAAAAGTTTCTGGGCTTGGCCAGAAGCGAACATAAGTACCAGATTCAGTTGTTTCACCAATAACTTTAAGTGGTTCTTCTGGCACGCCTAAATGATAAGTCTGTTTATGGATTTTACCTTCACGGTAAATAACTAATTCTAATTTATCCGATAATGCATTTACAACCGAGACACCAACACCATGCAAGCCACCAGATACTTTATATGAATTATCATCAAATTTACCACCAGCATGTAAAACGGTCATAATAACTTCTGCTGCAGAAATACCTTCTTCTTCATGGATGCCGGTAGGAATTCCTCGGCCATCATCTCGTACTGAAACAGAATTATCTGGATGAATAGTAACTTCGATATGGTGACAATAACCCGCTAATGCTTCATCAATGGCATTATCTACCACTTCAAAAACCATATGATGAAGGCCTGTACCATCATCAGTATCACCAATATACATTCCTGGACGTTTTCGAACCGCATCAAGTCCTTTAAGTACTTTAATGCTTGAAGAATCATAAGAGTTAGACATGGATTTCTCGACTTGTTTAATTATTTATATCATTCTATATATTTAAGAAATTATACCAGATTTTATGTGAAAAATCTTATCATTTTCATCGATCATATGGGTAATTTGTTCTTGATTAACCGCAGTAATAAAAACTTGAGATTTAGCTGATTTTAACCGCTTAGCTAATAGATTACGTTTATTTTGATCCAGTTCAGAAGTAAAGTCATCTATTAAATAAATACAAGATAGCCCAGTTTTCTCTGAAAAATATTCACCTTGTGATAAACGTAATGCACACATGAGTAATTTTAATTGTCCACGAGATAGCAAATCTTCTACTGGAATGTTATCTATACGTAATTTTATATCGGCTTTATGTGGGCCTAATGAAGTGTAATTAATGAATTTATCTCTCTCAAATTGTTTATATAAAATATCAGAATAATTCATCCCATATTCCCAACCTTGATAATATTGGCAATTTAGTTGGTACTCAGGTAAAAAATTCCGACAAGTTTCTATAATTTGCGGAAATATATTTTGACTATAATCTGCTCTAATTTGACTGATTTTTTCGGCAATTGGTATTAGTTCTTTATCCCAAGGTAATAATTGATTATAGTTAGAAGATTGTTTTAATAACGCATTTCTTTGTTTAAATAATCGTTTTAAATTGTTCCATAGTGATACAAATTCTGGGTAATGGTGAAAACATCCCCAGTCTATAAACGCTCGACGATATTTGGGACCACCAGTAAGTAAATCAAATCCTTCTGGAGTAATAAGTTGAATAGGTAATAGCTTAGCTAAGTCAGTTAATCGAAATCCCTCATCACCATCGATTTTTATCGTATTATCATTATTTCGTGTTTTTGATAATCCTATTGTGCGAATTTGTTGAGATGACTCTATTTGGCTAAATAAAACTAACTCAGGCTTTTCATGTTGTATGATTCTATTCGATTGAATATGTCTAAATGCTCGGCCATGGCCAAGCATATAAATAGCCTCAAGTAGACTGGTTTTTCCACTACCATTATCACCAACTATATAATTGAAATGATTTGATAATGATAATTCAGCATAATCAATGTTTCGAAAATTGTGGATTTTGATTTGTGAAAGAGTCATGTTGGTAAAATTTCCGGCCGAAGCCGGAAGTTTGATAGATAGTTACTATAAGCGCATTGGCATAACAACATAAGTAGCTGATTGATTATTGATATCTTCAATTTGCACACTAGATGTTGCATCTGTTAATAATAATTGTACGCTATCACATTTTAGTGTGTTTAATATATCTAATAAATAAGTCACATTAAAGCCAATTTCAAGCTCTTGTGATTCATATTTTACATCAATCACCTCTTCCGCTTCTTCTTGTTCAGGATTATTTGCTGTGATTTTTATTTGGTTGTTATGTACATATAATCTTATACCACGGAATTTTTCGTTTGAAAGAATTGCCACTCGTGATAATGCATTTCTAAGCTCTTCGCATGATACTTCAAGTGGTTTGTCCGGATTACGAGGCATCACTCGTTTATAATCAGGAAATCTTCCATCAATAAGTTTTGAAGTAAAGGTAAAATCACCAAGATTAACACGTAAATTATTATTGCCAATCTGCATATTTACTAACTCATCATTGTCACTAACCAGTTTAGCTAGTTCTATTACCCCTTTTCTAGGTAAAATAACTGAACAAGATTCCGCGATATTTTGACCTACGGGTTGAGCACACACAGCTAAACGATGACCATCTGTCGCAACGGTTTTTAATAATCCATCTTCGATCTCAAATAACATACCATTTAAATAATATCTTACATCTTGATTCGCCATTGAAAATTGGACTGCATCAATAAGTCGTTTGATTGTCTTTTGTGGTATGGATAGATCAACATCACTTTGCCAATTTTCTAAATTAGGAAAATCTGTCGCAGGTAATGTGGCTAGGGAAAATTTGCTACGTCCAGACTGAATAATTAATCGGTTATCGTCAACGCTTATCGAAATTTGGGCATTACTTGGTAGATTTCGGCAAATATCGAGGAACTTTCTTGCGGGAACAGTTGTTGCCCCTGGCTCACAAGGTTCGGTTAAAGGAAGATGAGATATCATCTCAATCTCTAAATCGGTTCCGGTCATTGATAATGTATTATCAATAACTTGTAATAATAAATTACCTAAAATAGGTAAAGTAGGGCGACTGCTTAACGGTGCGCTAACAAGCTGTAAGGGCTTAATAAGTTTTTCACGATCTATAATAAATTTCATAGTGTTAATTCTTTTTTAAGTTGATAATGTTCTAATTAAATTGGAATAATCCTCTTTAATATCATTGCTTTCTTCTTTCAATTCTGCAATTTTTCGGCAAGCATGTAATACAGTTGTGTGATCCCTACCGCCGAAACCATCTCCAATCTCTGGAAGGCTCTTATTCGTCAACTCTTTTGCTAAAGCCATAGCGACCTGTCTTGGTCTTGCAACTGAACGAGAGCGACGTTTTGATAATAAATCAGAAACTTTGATTTTATAATATTCAGCAACCGTTTTTTGAATATTTTCAATAGTAATCAATTTTTCTTGCAAGGCAAGTAAATCTTTCAAAGCATCTTTTACAAAATCAATAGTGATAGATTTACCTGTAAAATTGGCATTGGCTATCACACGATTCAATGCTCCTTCTAATTCACGCACGTTGGAACGCAAACGTTTAGCAATGAAAAATGCTACCTCTTCAGGTAGTTTTATATTATTTTCTTCCGCTTTTTTCATTAGAATCGCAACTCGAGTTTCAAGCTCAGGTGGCTCGATAGCAATGGTTAACCCCCAACCAAATCTCGATTTTAAACGATCCTCAACACCATTAATTTCTTTAGGATAACGATCAGAAGTTAAGATTATTTGTTGATTACCTTCCAATAATGAGTTGAAGGTATGAAAAAATTCTTCTTGAGATCGTTCTTTATTAGCAAAAAATTGGATATCATCAATAAGTAGTGCGTCAACCGAACGATAATAATTTTTGAATTCTTCAATAGCATTATTTTGTAGTGCTTTTACCATATCTTGCACAAAGCGTTCTGAGTGCATATAAACCACTTTGGCATTGGCTTTGCCGGCTATAATTTCATTACCAACTGCATGTAATAAATGGGTTTTACCTAACCCAGTTGATCCATATAAAAATAATGGGTTATAAGCTTTTCCTGGGTTTTCAGCGACTTGTTTTGCGGCAGCTACAGCAAGTTGGTTAGATTTACCTTCAACAAAACTATTAAATGTATGTTTATGATTAATTCCTGAATAATATGTGTGGTTACTATTGCTTTCTTTGGTTGTTTTCCAAGCTGGGGCAATATCAGGCTTAGATTGATTAACTTCAGATTTTTTTTCTACTGACAGAGTGGAGCCGACTTCAAGATATAATTTTAAAGAATCATTACCTAAAAGTGTATTTAATAGCTGTGAAATAGTCGTTAAATATTTATTTTTGACCCAATCTAATACAAATCTATTGGGCGCATAAATATAAAGTTTATTCTCAATCATTTCTGCTTGCAACGGGCGAATCCATAAGTTGAACTCTGTTGTTGGAAGGGCCTCTTGTAATTGAGAAAGACAATCTTGCCAAATTGCAGTAGGCACGGCTACTCCTTTAACTAGGATACTAACAATATTGCGATAATTATAATCTTTTTTGTGGATAATTTATAGCTTAAAAACAAGATATAATTTATTAATTAACAAAGGGTATAAATAAAAAACCCAGCTTGAAGCTGGGTTTTAACAGATATCATTAATCAACAATTATTATTTTGTTTGATCAATTACTTGAACTTCTTGAACGTTACGTGCTTTAACTTCAATTTCAACACGACGATCTGGTGCTAAACATGCTTTTAAGTCAGCGCCACGAAGTGCATTACATTTAGTACCAGTAACTGGTTGTGATTTACCCATACCACGTGAAGTGATAATTTCAGCTGGTACACCTTTTTGTACTAAGTAGTTTAATACAGTGCGAGCACGACGTTCTGATAGTTTTTGGTTGTAGTTATCAGAACCAATACGGTCAGTGTGACCAATTACTACGATAGCACTTTCAGATGGGTTAATTTTAACAAGAGTTGCTAATAAGTTATCAAGTGCTTGGCGACCTTCTGCTTTTAAGTCAGCTTTTGCATAAGCAAATAACACATCTTCATTTAACACATAACGGTTTACTTCAGTTTTGATTTCAACTGGAGCTGCAACCGCTGGTGAACCTAAACGATAAGTGATACCTAAGCTAACAGTACCTGCGTCTGGAGATGCATCAGTTTTAGTATGAATATGTTGAACATATTGATACTCTAAACGAGTTGAGAAGTCTTCGTTAAGACGATAATCAAGACCTAATGCGTAAACAGGTGATAAATCTGTTTTTGTACCGCCTTTACCATAAAGATCTTTAGTCAAACCATCATTTTTCCATTTAGCGATAGTTACCATTGCACCTGCACGGCCATAGATATCTAAATCGTCAGAGATGAATGATAATGGATAACTTAATTTACCAGTTAAAGAAACGCCTTGAGCAGAAACTTTACTTTTTCCTAAATCGTATCCTTTACCTGCATAATGAAAAGATCTTTTGTATTTAGCTGAACCTAACCAATCATAACCTAATTCAAATGCTAAATATGGATTAGCTTGGAAACCTAAGAATGCACCACCTGCAACATTACTTCTATTAGAAGTTTTGATATCGAATGCATCACTAATACGAACTTTTTTTGCATCTAATTTATAAAGTTCTGACCAACCTAATTTAGCACCTGTATAAAAAGTGTTGTCTTCATATGCTGCATTAGCGGCAGTAGCGGTTAAACTTGCAACTGCAATTGCTAGAGCTAGAGTCGTTTTTTTCATTTTTTGCCTCAACTTATTTGTTATAGACGTTGTTTAATTTGATTTTATTGTTTAAATTTACTTCTTATAAATAGATATTACTAATAATTATGTTACACATAATCTAGCTTTAATTATAGCACATAAATTGCGCAAAGCTAGATAGAATAATCCTACATTTTAAAAATTAAATAACTTTAATTGGCATTAACCAATTTTATTAACTGTAATATATAAATCATTTATAGAGTTAGATAAAGTATTGGCCATAATGTAAAAATCCGCTTCAAGTCGTTTATCAAACTCATCAGAACCAATATCTTCATTTTCGTCCATTATAATAGAATCAAATTTTACTTTTTTCAATGTAAAGTCTGGCTTTATAATAAAATTGATACCACGTTCATCAATAATTTTAAGTTTGGTTACCCATTTACCAGAATCTAAATGAACTAACATTTCGTCGCTAGTAATATCTTGGTTTTTACAGTTAATAATTCCATTACCTTCCAGTGGATCTTTTAATTCAGCTTCATCACCTAGTATAAAAGGAGGGAAATTTAACTTTTCTTTAACCCAAGTAGTCATTATCTTTTCAAGTGGTTTCTCAATTGATAATGGGGTTAATGCTAAAGATCCAAGCTCTTTACGTAAAATTGCTAAAATATCTTCAGCTAGTTTAAAACTACTACAATCAATAATAATTCTTCTATTTTCAGTATCGATCCATAACCAATAATGGTTATATTTACTAAATGCTCTAGGCATTAAATCGATCATCACTTCATCTTTTAATGTCGCTTTCTCATTTTTACTGAGTTTTCGACTTAATGCTTTCTCTTGTTTATCAATTTTATCAATTAGTGCTTGTTTAATTACCGGCGCTGGTAATATTTTAGTTTCTTTTTTAATCCGTAACAGTAAATGTCCTTGCATATCTATAATGAAATCATCTAAGTTATTATCATTATAAGGCGAAACCCATCCCATCTTAGTGGTATCTAAATTACCGCACGGCGAAAATGAAGCCGATTTAAGCGCTTGTTCAATAGTTTGTTTATCAAGTAAATTGTCATTATTAAGTTGGTAAATAATTGCGTTTTTAAACCAAAGCATAGTGTTATATTTCCAAAAATTTGCTTTATGAAGTTTATTTTATCATAACGATTTATAATAAAATTTCATAGACGATGATATATTATCGCCTTAGTAATAAGATTTGATAAGAAATTCTTTAAAATTTATAAGATACACCCATATAAATAGATGTTACCGTACTATCATCAACCATTGGGCTATCGGCTGCATCGCCTGTTAGTTTATCAATATGGACTCCACCAAAGGTTGCAATATTATCTGTTAACGAATATTGAGCCGCAATTTCAAAGTAAGGTGTAAAAGAGCTATCAGCATTGAAATAACCTAAGCCTGAACGTGCAGATTCTTTGTGCGAAATCCCATAATAATAGTCATTATGTTTATTATTTGCCCAATTTATACCGATAGTTGGTGCAACAATCAAATTATTTTCAATATAAGGCACAGTATAATCAGCATTAACTAAAATACTATTACTATTATCAAGGATATCAGCGCCAATACTACTAGAAAAAATTCCCCAATTGGTATTAAGTGAATATTCAATATCAGCAAGTAGGGTTGAGTGGCGGCTATCAAGCTGTTTTAGTTTATGATTATCAGAATCGTGAGGTTTAAATTCATTAGCTAAATAGCGAGCGCCAAAGGATAGACTTTGATTATCATCATTGAGTGCATAAACTCCAGCAGAAAGATCATCAATAAAAAACGAGCCATTGTCATAATCAATGTGTGGTATAGGATAGTAGTTTGAACTATAACTTTTATATGGTGAAGTTGACCAACCTAGACCGATTCCCAATGAGTTAGATTCTGCTGATACAATTTGCGTATATCCTAGAGAACACATTGATAATAGCGAAATTATACAGCTTATTCTTTTCATTTTAATACCTATTCATAGTGATATGGTTTAAGAGAGCTATTGTGATTCCTTTATCTCAAGTCTGTCGTCACAAAATCTATACAGTAATTGTACATTGTTACAATCACTTTTCTCCGATAATAATGCCACATTTTGTCATATTTGAATATGGATTAGTGAGATAAATTATGAGTAAACCAACTAAAGAAATGATTAACAGTCGCCCTGACGACGCAGTATTATTAGCTGATGAAGCAAAATATTGCTCATTTGGTGATACCGTGCATTACGTTGAACCACCGAAGATTTTTGATGGCTGTGAAGGTAGCTACATGTATGATAAAGAAGGTAAAGCCTTTCTTGATTTACAAATGTGGTACTCAGCTTGTAACTTTGGTTATGCCAATGAGCGTCTAAATAACGTACTTAAAAAACAAATCGATACTTTACCGCAATGTGCAAGTCAGTATCTTCATCCAACTAAAATTGAATTAGCAAAAACTATTGCTCAAGGTATGGAAAAACGATTTGGTTACCAAGGCCGTGTGCATTTTAATGTTGGTGGTTCACAATGTATTGAAGATTCATTAAAAGTAGTGCGTAATGCTACCGGCGGTAAATCACTAATGTTTGCTTTCCAAGGTGGTTACCATGGTCGTACTTTGGGGGCATCTTCAATTACCTCAAGTTATCGTTATCGTCGCCGTTATGGTCATTTTGGTGATCGTGCTATGTTTGTTCCTTTCCCATATCCATTCCGTCGCCCTAAAGGAATGACTTCAGAAGAATATGGTGAACATTTAGTCGCTGAATTTGCTCGTTTATTCGAAACAGAATATCACGGAGTTTGGGATCCAAAAGTTGGACAAGCTGAATATGCTGCTTTCTATGCCGAACCTTTACAAGCAACAGGTGGTTATATTGTTCCTCCTCGTAACTACTTTAAAGGTCTGAAAAAAGTTTTAGATCAATATGGTATTTTATTAGTTGTTGATGAAATTCAGATGGGCTTTTATCGTACTGGTAAACTATGGTCAATCGAACACTTTGATGTTAAACCTGATGTAGTTGTGTTCGCTAAAGCATTAACTAATGGTTTAAATCCACTTGGAGGATTATGGGCTCGAGAAGAGTTAATTAATCCTGAAGTATTCCCAGTTGGTTCAACACATTCAACTTTTGCTTCAAATCCATTAGGTACTGCGGTTGGTTTAGAAGTATTAAAAATGACTTCAGAAACCGATTACGAAAAAATGGTGATGGAAAGTGGTGCATACTTCCTTGAAGGATTAAAAACACTTGAGAAGAAACATAAAGAAATTGGTGAGGTTGATGGCTTAGGTCTTGCACTACGTGCTGAGATTTGTACCGAAGACGGATTTACCGCTAACAAAGCATTAGTTGATAAAATGGTTGATATTGGTATGTCAGGGGATCTTGATTGGAAAGGTAATAAAATGGGCTTGGTGCTTGATATTGGTGGTTATTACAAAAATGTTATCACTTTTGCTCCTTCTTTACACATTACTCGTCAAGAAATCGATCAAGGTATTGAATTACTTGACCAATTAATTACTCGAGCTAAAAAAGAACTTTAAGTCTTAAAGCAAAATAATCCCGCTAATATGTGTTAGCGGGATTCTAGTTATACCCGATCCTTTATAGAAAGTTATGCGATATATCAATCAACTAGAACCAAATGAACTAATCAATAATTTTATTTCTCATCCACCACAGGAATTTACGAGCTGGATGAGTGAAGATGGTGTACCTGCTTTTTCTGCTAAGTTTGATTTGCTCACAACTGCCGATGATGATTTTAAACATAAAGTTCATAAATTACCTTTTTATCGGAAATGGCGACATTGGTTACAACCAAGAACATGTTTTGTCGGAACGACAGTTTCTGAATACAGCTTGTTAACTGATAAAGTGAATGCGCAGCAATTAGCTGATAATGTTAAAACGGCGTATGCAAAGAAATATCCTTTTACTATTGTGAAAGATTTACCTTCTGACTCGCCTTTACTTAGTAAGCAGGATAATCAATATTCTAAACAGGTTATTGGTTCATTAAAAGATAATGGTTTTATTGAGGTTGAAGGACAAGCTTTAGCGTGGGTTCCAATCGATTTCGAATCGATAAATGACTTTTTGGCAAAATTATCATATAGCCGTCGTAAGAATTTAAGAAGAAAACTGAAATCTCGTGAAAAATTAGAGATTAACATTTTACAAACTGGTGATGACAGTTTTTTTGATGACGCCAATCTTAATTTATATTATCAGCTTTATCTTAATGTATATGAACAAAGTGAAGTCCATTTTGATTTATTAACCAAACCATTTTTTATCCAATTACTGCAAAGTAAAGCAGCAAATGGGCGTATTTTCACTTATCACTATGATGGCCAATTAATTGGTTATAACATCTGTTTTGTGGTGAATAATGTTCTAATTGATAAGTATATTGGTATGGTTTATCCGCAGGCACGGGAATTGAATCTCTATTTTGTTAGCTGGTTTGTTAATCTTGAATATGCGTTACAACAGAAACTAAGTAGTTATGTCGCCGGTTGGACAGATCCCGAAGTTAAAGCTTCGTTAGGTGCTAGTTTTACTTTAACCAAACATCTAGTTTATATTCGAAATCCTCTGTTAAGAGTAATTTTACGTAAATTAATAGGCCATTTTGAAACCGATAAGGAGAAAGTAGCATGACATTGCCGGTTATCCTTAATTTTGATCAAAGCGTAGGTGAAATTAATGACGCTAAAACGATTGATTTCACGCAGTGGCAAGATGTAATTCGTTTTGGTTGTAATGAAAAAAATTTCCAAAAATTTAAAATGCAATTACAACAAGCATTACCAGAAAACTATGGCACAGTATTGATGGGGAGCGGTGATTATCATCATATTTCGTTATTACTAATTGAGCAACTTGCTAAGCAATATTCAGCAGATAATCCAATTGAAGTGATTATTTTTGATAATCATCCAGACAATATGCGTTATCTGTTTGGTGTTCACTGTGGCTCATGGGTAAGCTATGTAGCAAGTTTACCATTCGTGAGTCACGTCCATGTGTTAGGCATAACCTCTAATGATATTGGCTTATGGCATTTTTGGGAAAATAGATGGTCACCGTTATTTCATAAAAAATTGACTTATTGGAGCTTAGATGTCAATGTTTCTTGGGCGAAAAGAATTGGTTTAAATCATGCTTTTCGTCATTTTGATTCGCCTGATGATTTGATTACCCAGTTTTTATCTGAGCAATATCGTAATACTAAGCCAATATATTTATCGATAGATAAAGACGTATTAAGTGAAGAGGTTATTCATACTAATTGGGATCAAGGAAAACTGCAAACCTATCACTTACTAGATACTATTTCCTCAATTAAACCACGAATTATTGGTAGTGATATCACTGGTGAATTATCAATATGGCAACCGAAAAGCTGGTTTAAACGATTACTTAGTTCATTAGATAAACAACCAGAAATATCATTAGAAAACCTAAATGGTTGGCAACAAGAACAACATCAACTCAATTTAACATTATTAAATGCTTTAAAAGCCTAGTATTGTTACTCTGTTATTCTTCAATGAAATATAGCTAGGCTTGATTTTTGATTTAGATTTGATTAATAACTATTATGAATGTTTTTATTAGTTAGTTTACTTTCCGCCAATGCCAGAAACATAATTCCTGAAACAATCAATATTGTTCCAATTAACTTAAATAATGTTATTGGTTCATTAAATAACCAAACTGATGCGATCATTACCGTGACGACCTCGAAATGAGACGCCGCAAAAGCAGGTCCGACAGGCGCTTTTTTTAATAAAGTCATCCAAGTGAAGAAAGTAAAAATATAACCTGCAATTGATACATAGATCCAATGGCCAGAAAAAACCCTAATAATCCATTCAACACTCATCGCAAGAGGTTGTGCATGCTCAGCCGCCAATTTAAAGCTGCACTGGGCAATGGTATCAAACATTAATAATACGGTAAAACCAATCAAATAAAACTTAGCCATATTAAGACATCCCCACAAAAATAACACCAGCAGTTATTAATAACATGCCAATAATGCGATAAAGGGTGAGTAATTCTTTGAAAAGAATTCGACCGACTAACATGATAGTAATAATATTGAATGAAGCGAGTAACACGCCTTGAGAAAGTGGCACTAAGGTTAAAAAGGCTAGCCACAATAAAAATTCGGCAATGTAAGAGGCTATTCCTACCCAAATCCAATGATTTTTAGCCAAATCCAACCAATAGTACCAACCATCTCGATTGGTCGGTGATATTGCGGCATATTTAAAGGCAACTTGTCCTAAAGTATCAAAACAGATATTACTAACCCAAAGAAAAATAACTAAAGATGACATTATGTTTAATTTCCTTCTGCAAGATTATTAAAAAATGAAGCACATTCTTTAATCACTTCTCGGCGTTGGCTATCAATAGTAATTAAATGGTAACTATCATTTAATACAATTAACTGTTTTGGACCAGAGACGTGTTTTTCAACTAATTTTGCATTTGTTTCAATATTGGCAATGTCATCATTACCTGAATGCATAATTAAACACGGCGAGGTAACTTTAGGTAACTCCTGACGCATATGTTTAGCCAATAACTGCATTTCAGCTAAAGCAGGGAAAGGGTTACCTGCCAATCCAGCAGATGCTGCATCACCACTTAACATACTTTCAGATACAACGGCTCGAATCCGTTCATCCTTAAGGCCATAAGGTGGTTTTTCAATAAAAGATACTTTTTGAAAAATACCAAGTTTTTTGAAATAGACTAATAAAAAGAAGAATTTTTTAGCCCAAAATGGCATGCTCCAGCCATCATAAGAAAATGTAGGCGCTAAAACACCAACACCTTTCACTTGATTGGGACGATCGGCAGCTAATTTTAACGCTAATAATGCGCCCATAGATAAACCTGCGACAAACAGATTATCAACATGTTGAGCTAAATAATCCGCACCATCTTGAACACTTTTATACCAATCTTGCCAAGTTGTTTTACATAGATCTGCTTCTGTACCACAGTGACCAGCTAATTGTATTGCATACACAGTAAATCCAGCTTTATGTAAACCATTGGCTAAAATACGCATTTCATTTGGTGTACCAGTTAAACCGTGAATTAATAGCACGCCATTTTTATTACCAGGTAAAAAATAAGATAAATCTTCAATTGTACTCATTATTATTCCTTTATTTTACCGCCATGACTGGAATTAGTGTTTGTTGCATCTGTTTTAATGCTTCGGTTACATCAGCAAAGCTCTCAATAGCACTGTGCTTAATATTGTTTTTTTCACAGTAATTAATCAACTTATCTTTGGCGAAAACCAGATCTACATGATGAGAAACGCAAAAATCAGAAGTACCATCACCAACATATAGTATCTGAGGGAAATGTTGCTGTTGTTTAACATGATTGCATTTGCAGTTACCACTTTGTTTAATACAATCCTTATTGGCAAATGGGAACTCCAGACGCCAACTTCGTCGATTATTATGCATTAACTTATTGGCATAAATAGGTAGATGCTCAATACCATGACGTTTTAAGACAAATTGGATAGCATAATCTAAGCCGTCACTAACTACATGAACTGGAATATGATTTTTTTCGGTGTAATTAATAAATGCTTTAAAATTATCATCAATTTCAATTTTTGCTAATGCTTGATTGAGTTCATCCAGA
Organism: Gilliamella sp. M0320; assembly: GCF_016101635.1. Lineage (NCBI taxonomy): Bacteria > Pseudomonadati > Pseudomonadota > Gammaproteobacteria > Orbales > Orbaceae > Gilliamella > Gilliamella sp. M0320. The sequence continues at coordinate 32,239 of NZ_JACFQD010000004.1, read as the reverse complement.
CTAGCATCCATTAATGCAATCTGTTTACTCATACATTCTTGAGAGCCGATTTTGCCGCTAAGCCACAATTCCTCAAGTTCATCACAACCATCTTGACCAAATTGACTAAGTAAAGTATCAGTAACATCTTTAACACTAATTGTGCCATCAAAATCACATAAAATAATAGGGTTTTGGTGGTGAGTATAAGATGGCTGAAAAAGATGATTAGTAATTGATGAAAAAGTATTCATAGTTAACGTAAAAATTGCTTAGTTATAGATATTGGCGCCAATTCTCTCATATAGCGGTCGTAAACTTTGTAGGCTCTTTGTATATCTTTTGTAACGAGGCTGCATTTACCTGTATAATAAGGTATTTTGAAGTACACATTATACGGTAAAGAGAACCGAAAATGAGTGAACGTATATTAATCATCGAAGATGATGAAAGATTAGCCAATTTAATCCAAGTTTATCTAATACGTCAAGGGTATATGGTTGATTGGCATAATAGTGGTGCCGGTGCCGAAGAAAAAATACAACAGATCAACCCCGATCTAGTTATTTTAGATGTCATGCTACCAGAAAAATCTGGATTCGATATATGTCGAGATATACGTTCGTGGTTTACAAACTATATTTTGATTATGACCGCGAGTGAAGACAACATTGATGAAATTGTCGGTTTAGAGTTAGGTGCAGATGATTATTTAGCTAAACCTGTAGAACCGCGGTTATTACTTGCTCGTATTCGTGCATTGTTACGGCGAAAACAGATCGAAACCGATAAAGAAAGCTATAAGGAACTAATAACTTCGTTTAACAATAATAGTCTGGTCTTTGATAATTTAGTTATTGATGGTGAAAATCGAAGAGTGTTATTAGATGGGCAAGATATCGATTTGACTACGGCAGAATTTGATTTACTTTGGTTATTAGCAAATAACGCCGGTAAGATTTTATCGCGAGACGATATATTTTCTCAAGTAAGAGGTATTGATTTTGACGGTAGCGATCGTTCTATTGACGCGCGCATTTCTCGATTACGGCGCAAATTACTAGATGATCCTGACAACTCATCACGGATTAAAACCGTGCGCGGAAAAGGCTATCTATTTATGCGTGAAGGGGAAAACCATTGAAACAATTATTAGCTAAACCGCTATTCTTCAATCGCCGCATCGTCTTTTACCTTGTTATTTTGCTTTCGTTACAATGTATTATTGCTTATGGTGCATTATTGGTATTTGACTCATTACCTTCATCATTAACTGATATGCCCGATGATCATATTGTTTTTCGTGAATCTCAACGCGGAACAGTCAACTTAATTCGTAAACACATTGATGAAAATAAGCAACGTCCATTGCAAGATGTAGTGAATGAATTGCAGCCTTCATTTGGTTATCCAATAAAAATACTACCAGCAAATACTATCTTATCTTATTCGGTTAAAAAAGAGTTAGAAAAACTCGGTTTTGCTTATGATGGTGATGACGAGGTTGTCTATATTGATTTAAAGGATGGACATCTATTGCAACTAGGTCCGATTTTAATGCGCGATATATTAGAATCGAATACCATGTCGTTGAGTGTATTTCTTATTATTTGGGCATTGTTTAGTGCCATTATCTTTTTTATTTTAATCTATTTTGCTTTTAGTGCTGTTTGGAAAGATCTGGTTAATATTCGTCAAACCGCAGAGCAATTGGGGCAGGGAAATTTAAAAGCGCGTACTGAAAATGTGAAAGGTTGGTTATTTAAACCGTTAGCTAATGTACTAAATAATATGGGGACTCACATTGAACATTTAGTTAGTACCAATCAAACGATTTCGCATGCAATGGCTCATGAACTTCGCACGCCACTTGCACGGATGCGATTTGAGTTAAGTATGCTTGAAGAGTCTACTGATGAGCATGAAAAAGCATTACTGCAAAAAGGGATGAGCGATGATATTGACGAACTTGAAACGCTAATTAATGCCAGCTTGAATTATTTCAAAATGCAGCAGAGTAACATCGAATTAAATCTTACTAATGTATCGTTGAAAGAATGGGGCGAAAAAGTTTGTCAATCATTAGCACTATTTAAACCAGAAGGGTTTGAGCTAGTTTGTAATAGTCAAGATGTAGAAGCCAAAATTGATACTAATTTGGCTGAAACTATTGTCAAAAATTTACTACTCAATGCGTTTAAATATGCTGCACATAAAGCTGTGTTGAATATCACGAAACAGGATCATCGAGTGATTTTAGAGATTGATGATGATGGCACAGGTATTCCTTTTGATGCGCGTGAAAAAATTTTTATGCCTTTTGCTCGACTTGATACTAGCCGCACACGTTCAACTGGCGGATATGGGTTAGGGCTTGCTTATGTAAAATTAATGGCTGAATTCCACGACGGTAAAGCCTTTGTGGTGACGAGTCCATTAGGGGGCGCTAGATTTGTGGTTTCGATAAAATCAGGTGATGAATAATCAAGCCAGATTTAATAAAATTTAATCAAAAACTATTAAGAAAGATATAGATTTAAATAACAATATTTTTTAGATAACTTAAAACTCTTGTTTTAACGTTTCGAAAAAACAAAAAATTTGTTATATTCTTTGGTCAAATGATAAAAGAGAAAAATCTCATTTCTAAATTGGTCATGAGTAAACATATATAATTAGAGGTTTTTTTATGAGCGGTGTATTACCGACAGAGAACGAAACTCGTCCAACTAACTTTATTCGTCAAATTATTGATGCAGATCTTGCGGCTGGAAAATATAAAACAACCCATACCCGTTTTCCACCTGAACCTAATGGCTATCTACATATTGGTCATGCAAAATCTATCTGTTTAAATTTCGGAATTGCGCAAGATTATCAGGGTAAATGTAATTTACGCTTTGATGATACCAATCCTGCCAAAGAAGATATCGAATACGTTGAATCTATAAAAGAAGATGTTCGTTGGTTAGGATTCCAGTGGGATGGTGAAATTTGTTACTCATCTGACTATTTTGACCGTTTATATGAATATGCAATAGAACTGATTAATAAAGGTCTTGCTTATGTTGATGAGTTGTCTGCTGATGAAATCCGCGAATATCGTGGAACATTAACACAAGCAGGTAAAAATAGCCCTTATCGTGATCGAAGCATTGAAGAAAACCTAGCATTATTCATCCAAATGAAAGAAGGTAAATTTGCAGAAGGTAAAGCTTGTTTAAGAGCAAAAATCGATATGGCATCACCATTTATTGTTATGCGTGATCCCGTGTTATATCGTATAAAATTTGCTGAGCACCACCAAACAGGCAATAAATGGTGTATTTATCCAATGTATGATTTTACACATTGTATCTCGGATGCTATTGAAAATATAACCCATTCACTTTGTACACTTGAGTTTCAAGATAATCGTCGTTTGTACGATTGGGTTTTAGATAATATTACTATTGAAGCAAGACCGCATCAGTATGAGTTTTCAAGATTAAATCTTGAATATGCGATTACTTCTAAACGAAAATTAACCCAGTTAGTTTCTGAACAAATTGTTGACGGGTGGAATGATCCTCGGATGCCTACCGTATCTGGTCTGCGTCGCCGTGGTTATACACCGGCATCAATTCGTGAATTTTGTCGTCGAATTGGTGTAACTAAACAAGAAAATACCGTTGAAATGAGTACACTTGAGTTCTGTATTCGTGAAGATCTCAATGAAAATGCGCCACGAGCAATGGCGGTACTGGATCCTGTTAAAGTTGTCATTGAAAACTTTTCGGAAACACTAGATGAAGTACTTAGCATGCCAAATCACCCTAATCGCCCAGAATTAGGTCATCGAGAAGTGACATTCACGCGTGAAATTTATATAGATCGAGCTGATTTTAGGGAAGAAGCAAATAAAAATTATAAGCGTTTAGTGTTAGGTAAAGAAGTTCGTTTGCGTAATGCTTATGTGATACGAGCAGAGCGTGTTGAAAAAGATGCGGACGGTAATATTCAAACTATTTATTGTAGTTATGATCCTGCTACCTTAAATAAGAATCCTGAAGATGGACGTAAAGTTAAAGGTGTTATTCACTGGGTGTCAGCTAAATTTGCTAAGCCAGCTGAAATTCGTCTTTATGATCGGCTATTTAATACTCCAAATCCAGGTAGTGCAGAGGACTTTTTATCAACTATCAATCCAAATTCATTGATTATTAAACATGGGTTTGTTGAGCCTAGTTTGCAAAAAGCCAAAGCAGAACAAGCTTATCAATTTGAACGTGAAGGTTATTTTTGTCTTGATAGTAAATATGCCACTGAAGATAATTTAGTATTTAATCGAACAGTGGGATTAAGAGACAGTTGGAACGAAGCTTAATCATAATCAATACGCCAACTCTGGTTGGCGTATTAATCTACTCTACTTTATATTTTTATTGATATCATCGTCAGAAGGTTAGTTTGTCTTACTTTTGCCGTATGAATATAATCCTTATAATAATGATTACTAACTGATTGTAATTAAAAAATTTCTTAATTTAATAATAAACATTAAAGATTTATTTTAAAAAATTGTAGTGTTTTAAATAATCATAAAAAGCCGAATTGAGCGTTAAAAAACCCCTTTCCTCAAAATTCTTTGATTACATTATATTATGATTTTTAAGATAGCCTCTTTGGTCAGTTTATTTTATAATGTTGTTCTATTTTTTTCCTATTTTGGCTTAAAAAGAGTACTCTTAGCATGAAAATTTTAGCTGGTTCTTCTGCTCTATCTGCATTTCGTATTAATAAAATTTTATCCTCTTGTCGTGAACAATCTATCCCTATAACAAATATTGAAGCCCAATACATTCACTTTATTGATTTAAGTGCTGAATTAACTGTTCAACAACAATTAACCTTAGATAAGTTGTTACAATATGGCCCTAAAAGTGCACAAATAGATGTCGAAGATAAAACCAGTAAAATACTCTTTTTAGTTACCCCACGCGAAGGCACCATTTCACCATGGTCATCAAAGGCAACCGATATAGCCCATAATTGTGGACTATCACAAATCCATCGAATAGAACGAGGTATTGCTTATTATGTGCAAGCTAGTTCTCCGTTAACTGATTGTCAAAAAAATGCTTTTCTGGGCTTGATACATGACCGAATGATGGAGACCGTTTTAAGCAGTTTTGAGCAAGCTGAACAATTATTTAGGGCTGATCAACCCAAACCAGTAACAATTATTGATTTGTTAGGACAAGGTCGTCAAGCATTAGAGGAAGCTAATCTAAAATTAGGTTTGGCTTTAGCACCAGATGAAATTGACTATTTAGTTGAGAATTTTCAGAAATTAAACCGTAATCCGACTGACATTGAGCTTTATATGTTTGGTCAAGCAAACTCTGAACATTGTCGTCATAAAATATTTAATGCTGATTGGATTATTGATGGTGTAAAACAACCAAAATCATTATTTAAAATGATCAAAAATACTTTTGAACATACGCCAGATTATGTGTCATCCGCTTATAAGGATAATGCCGCGGTTATGGATGGTTCGAAAGTTGGACGATTCTTTGCTGATTATGATAGTCGAAGCTATGATTATCATCAGGAATATGCTGATATTTTAATGAAGGTGGAAACCCATAATCACCCAACGGCAATATCTCCTTGGCCGGGGGCGGCAACCGGTAGTGGCGGTGAGATACGAGATGAAGGAGCGACAGGAAAAGGAGCTAAACCAAAAGCAGGATTAGTAGGTTTTTCTGTTTCGAACTTACGAATTCCCAATTTTGAACAACCTTGGGAACAAGATTTTGGTAAACCCGATCGAATTGTTAGTGCGTTTGACATTATGATGGATGGGCCCTTAGGTGGTGCGGCATTTAATAATGAATTTGGTCGTCCAGCTTTACTTGGTTATTTTCGTACTTATGAAGAGAAAGTAAACAGTTATAATGGTGATGAAGTCAGAGGTTACCACAAACCGATTATGTTAGCTGGTGGTATGGGCAATATTCGTCGTGAACATATTCAAAAAGGTGAATTTCCTATCGGCTCCAAATTAATTGTCTTGGGTGGGCCTGCCATGAATATTGGTCTAGGTGGTGGTGCTGCCTCATCTATGACATCAGGACAATCAGATGCTGATCTTGATTTTGCTTCAGTTCAACGTGATAACCCAGAAATGGAGCGTCGTTGCCAAGAGGTAATCGATCGTTGTTGGCAACTTGGTGATAAAAACCCAATTTTATTTATTCATGATGTTGGTGCTGGTGGTTTGTCCAATGCTATGCCGGAATTGGTTAGCGATGGTGGCTGTGGTGGTCAGTTTGAATTACGCAAAATACTAAGTGATGAACCCGGAATGTCACCGTTAGAAATTTGGTGTAATGAATCACAAGAGCGCTATGTACTGGCTATTCACCCAGAAAGCTTAGAATTGTTTGATGAACTTTGTAAGCGTGAACGTACACCTTATGCAGTAATTGGTGAAGCTACAATTAATAAAGCGGTCGTGTTACATGATGAACATTTTAATAATAATCCAATAGATTTACCATTAGACGTGCTATTGGGTAAAACGCCAAAAATGTTACGAGATGTTAAATCTAGCCAAGCAGAAGGTGATCATTTTTCAACATCCGATATCAATTTATATGATGTGGTAAAACGAGTATTACATTTGCCAGTTGTGGCGGAAAAAACTTTCTTAATTACCATTGGTGACCGTTCGGTAACAGGTATGGTGGCTCGTGATCAGATGGTTGGACCTTGGCAAGTGCCGGTTGCCGATTGCGCGGTGACAACAGCAAGTTTAGACAGTTATTACGGTGAGGCCATGTCAATGGGGGAACGAGCTCCTGTTGCCCTGCTTAATTTTGCAGCATCAGCTAGATTAGCGGTTGGTGAAGCAATTACCAATATTGCTGCGACAAATATTGGCGACATTAAACATATTAAGCTTTCAGCTAACTGGATGGCTGCCGCTGGTCATCCTGGTGAAGATGCTGGTCTTTATCAAGCCGTTAAAGCCATTGGTGAAGAGTTATGTCCAGCTTTAGGATTAGCCATTCCGGTTGGTAAAGACTCCATGTCAATGAAAACAACATGGCAACAAGATGGTGAGCAAAAAACGGTAACTTCGCCGTTATCATTGGTAATTTCCGCATTTGCTCGAGTTGAAGATGTGCGTAAAACAGTTACCCCCCAACTTTGTACAGATGAGGATAATCTATTACTATTTATTGATTTATCTAAAGGTCATCAAGCATTAGGGGCAACAGCATTAGCACAAGTTTATCGTCATCTAGGACAAAGAACAGCTGATGTTCATGATGCTAAAGAATTAGCCGCTTTTTATCAGGCCATCCAAAGTTTAGTTGCGCAAAATACCTTACTTGCTTACCACGACCGTTCTGATGGTGGTTTATTGGTAACCTTAGCAGAAATGGCATTTGCAGGACATTGTGGTATAGATGTTGATATTAATTCACTTGGTAGCGATGTGATTGCCTCACTGTTTAATGAAGAACTCGGTGCGGTTATTCAAATTCGTAATGGTGATTTAGAAAAAGTCATGACATGCTTTAAGCAGCTTAGATTATCTCAGGCGATTCATACATTAGGAACAGCTAAAACAGGACAGCAATTTATTATTCGTAATAATAGCGCCGTTGTGTATAGCGAATCGCGATTGACATTAAGAACATGGTGGGCAGAAACCACTTGGCAAATGCAACGCTTACGTGATAATCCACAATGTGCAGATCAAGAACACCAAGCTAAGCAAAATGATGATGATCCAGGCTTAAATGTTCATCTTACTTTTGATATTGAGCAAGATATTGCTGCACCTTACATAGTCAAAGGCGTGAAGCCTAAAGTTGCAGTTTTACGTGAACAAGGTGTCAATTCACATGTTGAAATGGCAGCAGCATTTGCTCGAGCTGGTTTTGAGTCAATTGATGTTCATATGACTGATTTATTATCAGGTCAAGTGACTTTGAATCAATTTAATACGTTAGTTGCTTGTGGTGGTTTTTCTTATGGCGATGTATTAGGGGCAGGTGAAGGTTGGGCTAAGTCTATTTTATTTAATGAACAAGTCCGTCATGAATTTGAGCAATTCTTCCATCGCAATGATACTTTATCGTTAGGTGTTTGTAATGGCTGCCAGATGATGTCGAATTTAAAAGAACTGATACCAGGTGCTGAGTTATGGCCTCGCTTTGTTCGTAATATATCGGAACGTTTTGAGGCGCGTTTTAGTTTAGTTCAAATTCAATCTAGTCCGTCATTACTATTTACCGATATGGCAGGTTCGCATATGCCGATTGCGGTTTCACATGGTGAAGGTCAAGTTGAAACCTATGATTTAGCGCATTTAACTGATTTAGAAAACTCAGGTTTGGTTGCCGCACGTTATATTAACCACTTTGGTCAAGTGACAGAGCAGTACCCGGCAAATCCAAATGGTTCACCAAATGGTATTACCGCGGTAACCTCAAGTGATGGTCGAGCAACGATTATGATGCCACACCCAGAGCGAGTATTTAGAACGGTAACCAATTCGTGGCATCCTGATAATTGGGGAGAAGATAGTCCGTGGATGCGAATTTTCCGTAATGCTCGTAAGCAACTTGGTTAGTAAAAAAATCGCCGACAATAGTCGGCGATTTATAAACATAATTTTAGCTTTAACCGTTTACTTTTTTCTACTCTTTAACGGCTGTGCTAAATCATTATTCATTCTTCGCAATAATTGCTCAGTCGTTTCAAAGTTAATACAGGCATCAGTAACGGATACACCATATTTGAAATTTTCTTTTGGTTGTTCAGATGATTGATTACCTTCAAATAAATTACTCTCTATCATTACTCCAATAATCGAGTTATTGCCTTGCTTAATTTGCTCAATAATCGAGTCTGCAACGATAGGTTGATTACGGTAATCTTTATTGGAATTAGCATGACTACAATCTATCATTAAGTTAGGGACTAATTTAGCCTTATCCATTTGCTGTTCACATAAAGCGACATTTTCAGCATCATAATTAGGTGCTTTTCCGCCTCTAAGGATCACATGACCATGTGGATTACCTAAAGTTTGTAATACTGTAACTTGTCCTTTTTGGTTAATTCCAACAAATCGATGTGCCATTGAAGCTGATTTCATTGCATTAATTGCTACGTCTAAACTACCATCTGTGCCATTTTTGAAACCAACAGGCATTGATAGTCCAGAAGCCATTTCTCGGTGGGTTTGTGATTCAGTTGTTCTCGCTCCAATAGCTGACCAGCTGATTAAATCACCAATGTATTGCGGAGTGTTTGGATCTAACGCTTCTGTCGCAATTGGTAATCCAATCTTAGTGATATCAAGTAACAACTTACGTGCTTTTTTTAAGCCATGTTCAATATCAAATGAGCTATCCATATGCGGGTCATTAATCATACCTTTCCAACCAACAGTGGTTCTTGGTTTTTCAAAATAAACTCGCATAACAATAAATAAGTTATCTTTCACTTCATCAGAAAGTTTTTTTAATTTATGTGCATATTCAATAGCTGCATCAGGATCATGAATAGAACAGGGACCACAAACTATAAGTAATCGGTGATCTCGACGTTCTAAAATATCAACAATGGTTTGTCGGGATGAAGCAATTTGATTTTCTAATTCAGATGATAATGGATAAAGGTTTTTTATTTCTTCGGGCGTGATTAACATATGCTCATCTCTGATTCGAACATTATTTAGTGTATCTTTTAACATTTGGTTTTCCTTGTTAAAATCATTCATATTTTTATATGTAAAATATTAATTACATAAACAAGCAATATGTAAACACAAAATTACGGAATAGTAAATCAAAAATTAACTTATTGTTAGATTAATTAATGTTTTGTAAGCTAATATTTACAGGTATTAATAATTTAACTTGAGTGGATGTAAATAAATATGTACGGATGCGGTGAGAGAATTGCATGCATCCGTATATTGAATATAGCCGGTTATGTGAAAAAATGAGAATTTAAATAGATGATATTGCTTCTAATATCAATTGTTTATCAACAACATCAATGACTTCAACTGCACCTATTTTAGTTGGCAAGACCAATCTAATTTGTCCTGAAAGAACTTTTTTATCTCGTAGCATATGTGGAATATAAGATTCAATTGTCATTCGTTCCGGTCTTTTAACTGGTAGTTTAGCTTTAATTAATAGATTTTTTATTCGTTCAATATCTTTATCAGTCAATTTACCAAGCAATTTAGCTGTTTGTGCCGCCATTAACATACCAACACTAACTGCTTCACCATGTAACCAATTACCATAGCCGAGTTCCGCTTCAATAGCATGGCCATAAGTATGACCAAGATTCAAAATAGCACGCATGTCTTGTTCTGTTTCATCGGCGGCAACGACTTGTGCTTTTAGTTTACAGCAGTGATAAATACAATAACTTAAGGCATCTACATCTAAATTAAGTAGATCATCGATATGCGTTTCTAACCAATTAAAAAACTCAGAATCCATAATGATGCCATATTTAATTACTTCGGCTAAACCTGCTGAAAGCTCTCGTGGTGGTAGAGTTTTAAGACAATTAATATCAATAACGACAGCTTGTGGCTGATAAAATGCACCAATCATGTTTTTACCAAGAGGATGATTGATGGCTGTTTTTCCTCCAACGGATGAATCAACTTGTGATAATAACGTTGTCGGTACTTGTATAAATTTAATTCCTCGTTGATAAGCAGAAGCAGCAAAACCAGCAACATCACCAATAACACCGCCACCTAGCGCTATAAGGATGCTATTTCGAGTATGATTATTAGCAAGTAGAGCGGTTAGAATTTGATTCCATGTTTCCATGGTTTTATATTGTTCGCCATCAGGGACTATAACAAAATCTGTTTTTATCCCATGAGCCTCAAGCATATCTATCAAATGCTGTAAATAAAGCGGGGCAATCGTGTCATTCGTGGCAATAAGTACTCGCTGGCCGCTGTGTAGTTTGAAATGTTCGAATTGACTAAGTAAGTTTTCACCAATAGTAATAGGATAACTGCGATTTTCTAATGCTACATCTAGGATCTTTTGCATAATTATTTCCAAACAAGTTTATGCCAATTTAATATTGCATGTTAACGATAAAAAAGTGGCAGCGCAACTTAGAATCATTTAAACTTACTGCCAATTTTTATCTGTAATGTTGAATTTATATGTCCTTATCTTTCGTATTAGCACAAAAAAATTGGCGTGTAGGTGATATTGAAGGTAATACTCAGAAAATCATTGAATTGATGCAAAGCCATTCATCTCATGATCTTATTATTTTCTCTGAACTTGCAATTTGTGGTTATCCTCCAGAAGATTTAATTTATCGTGATGACTTTAAAAATCGTTGCCAACAAGCGTTATCGGCCATCAAACAAGCTAGTAAACAATGTGGAGTAATTGTTGGTCATCCTCATTGGCAAGATGGTTTGATATATAACTCATTGTCACTATTTCTCGATGGACAGCAATTAGCGTGTTATCACAAACAGCAATTACCTAATTATGATGTATTTGATGAAAAACGCTATTTTACTGCCGGTGAGCAAACTTGTGTGGTCGATTTTAAAGGTAAAAAAGTTGGCTTATTAATCTGTGAAGATCTTTGGCAATGTGAACCCATTGATCGAATTGCAGCAAACTGTGCCGACTTGGTTATTTCGATTAATGCTTCACCGTACGCCTATGAAAAACCGCAGTATCGCCAGGAACTTATTAAACAACATGCAGTAAGAACCGCATTACCAATTGTGTATGTGAATCAAATTGGTGGCCAAGATGAGCTTGTTTTTGATGGTGGTTCGTTTGTCTGTAGCGAAAAGGGTGATATCGTCCAGCGATTAAATTCGTTTGAAGAGCAAATATCTATTTTTCAGCTCAATGATAATTATAAACCAATACCTAGCCTTAATGACGATCCATTAGCGGCTGTTTATGATGCGTTAGTACTTGCAACGCGTGATTATATTACTAAAAATGGTTTTCAAGGTGCGGTATTAGGGTTATCAGGTGGCATTGATTCAGCGTTAACTTTAGCTATTGCCGTTGATGCATTAGGTAAAGATAAAGTACAGGCTGTTATGATGCCATTTCGCTATACAGCTGATATTAGTATCGCTGATGCAAAAGAAGAGGCGGAAATATTGGGGGTTGAGTTTGATATTATTTCAATTGAACCGATGTTTGATTCCTTCATGAGCTCTTTAACACCGATGTTTTTAGGTACGGAAAAAGATACTACCGAAGAAAACTTACAAGCACGTTGTCGAGGTGTTATTTTAATGGCTTTGTCAAATAAACGTCGTAGACTCGTACTAACAACAGGTAATAAAAGTGAAATGTCTGTAGGATATGCAACACTTTATGGCGATATGGCCGGTGGATTTGATGTACTTAAAGATGTACCTAAAACTATGGTATTTGCATTATCTAAATATCGGAATAGTCGCTCTTATGTTATTCCAGAACGTGTGATTACTCGTCCTCCATCAGCTGAGCTAGCCCCAGATCAAAAAGATGAAGACAGCTTACCACCTTATGATATTTTAGATGGAATATTAAAGGGGTATGTAGAACAGGATTTTTCGATTGAACAACTAGTTGCACAAGGTTATGATGAAGTAACAATAAGACGTGTTATTAAATTAGTTGATATTAACGAATATAAAAGGCGACAATCAGCAGTAGGTCCGAAAATTACTGCTCGTAACTTTGGCAAAGGCAGACGCTATCCAATTACTTCTGCTTTTGGATTTAAGAATTGGTAATCTCGAATTAAGGGTAAATAGAGATATGAAAAAAATTGAAGCAATTATCAAACCTTTTAAATTAGATGATATTCGAGAAGCACTTGCTGATCAAGGTATTACAGGTATGACCGTGACTGAAGTGAAAGGTTTTGGTCGTCAAAAAGGACATACTGAACTTTATCGTGGTGCAGAATATATGGTCGATTTTTTACCTAAGGTAAAAATTGAACTTGTGGTACCCGATGATATTTTAGAAACCTGCATTGAAACTATTATGAAAACAGCGCAAACAGGTAAAATTGGTGATGGTAAAATATTCGTTTATAACGTTGAGCAGGTGATCCGTATTCGCACTGGCGAGATGGATGAGTTGGCTATTTAATTAGCATCATATCAGCATAAATATCAGGGCGTTCTTGCTTAATTAGATTATTAGTAATAACGCCTTGAATTGAACAAATCAGAAGGTGCATATTATCGCCTTTTTCAAGTAATAATAACTTTTCAGTTGTATTAGGTGCAGGAATTGTTTTTACACCAACAACAGAGCCGGTATTTTTATGCCAAACTTGAATATCGTCATTAATGCTTCGAATTTTTGGATTAGCAATATATAGCAGGTTATCTTCCATATTTTTCCATTCTAAAAAATCTAAGCTATCACGGATTTGGTTTATATCATTTTCGATAATAAAACCCCAAAAATAATATTTCCCCATTTTTTTTAAATCCATAGCACTATCATAGTAACCAATTAGCTTAAGATTTTTATATATGATTGGATTTTGAAAATAGACGAAGTTTTTTGTCGTATCACTACGGTTTTCAACAGGAATATAAGCTTGATTTTGATTAAAAATTTTGACGTTAGTGTGATCTTTTAGCTCATCTTTGTGTTCATATACATGTTTAAAAAAATCAGGATTACAAGATGTTAATGCATCAATCAAAGCTAATTTGTCGGCTGATGCGGTTGATGTAAAAAACATAAACAGTAATATAAAAACGTTTTTAAACATGTTGATTCATCTTGAAAAAAATATCTACCATTAAATTAACTACTATTGATTGTATAATTATTACAACATAATAACAATGTAAAAACAGCTTTTCTTTTTTAAAGAAATATTAAGAGATGCTGCAAATTTGAACGATTAAAAAAGCCATAATTTTTTAGAACAAAAAAATATAATTAATCAAGCATAAATATTATTAATGTTCATTTATGGAAGACAGATCCCATATTTATCAATTTATAATAAATAATTATTTAAATATCAAGGTAATTGCTATAGTTTAACATAAAAATAACTCACTAAAATTACTTAAACGAGTAAGTTAAAAAGGAACTTATTATGCGTAGAAAATTAGCGGAAAAAATAAAACAAGAGTTTTCTGGCTTTAAAGACGTTTCGATAAGATCGTTTTTTGGCGGATTTAGTCTTAATAGTGAGTCAACTATGTTCGGGTGGGTTGATCAAAAAAATGTTTATTTAAGAGCTCATCCTAATTATCGATCACTTTTTATTGAACTAGGAATGCAGCCTCTTAATTTGGTTTTTGAAGGTTCAAATAAATTACTTGATTATTATAAAGTCGGTGACAACCTACTGACAGACCGTAAGCAGTTACATGATATTGTAAAAATAGTCATTGAGCATGCTAAACAAGATCAAAGCGAAAAATTAGCAAAAACTCAAAATCGTTTAAAAGCGTTACCTAATATGACAATATCATTAGAAAAACTAATGATAAGTGTTGATATTACCGATATTCAGAGTTTTAAAAGAAAGGGTTACTTGGAAACTTATTACCGAATTAAACATAAGAATCCGAAATTATCACTTAATATTTTATTTGGATTATATGGCGCATTATCTGGCCAACATGTAGCATTATTATCTCAAGATTTGAAAAAAGAAATAGAGTTAGCTTATCAGGAGTTTTTGCAAACCAAGCAAAATATCGATTAATTGTCGTTTTATCCTTTAAGTTAAATACCATCATTAAATTTATTGGTTTAATGATGGTATTAAATTAATTCGCTAGCTATTAGCTTATTATGACGGCTTTCTACGAGTTGTTCTTTTGAAAGGTCTTGGCGTAGGTAGATCGGTGAGTAATGCTTGAGGATCATATTGACTAACCGGAATAGCGTGATCAATTGCTTTTTCAATAGCTGGTAGGTTTTGAGAGTAACGTTCACAAGCTAATGAAATTGAATAACCTTCAGCTCCTGCACGGCCGGTTCGACCAATTCGATGTCGATAATCATCACAATCATCAGGTAAATCATAATTAAAAACGTGGGTTACATTTGGAATATGTAAACCTCGTGCAGCAACATCGGTTGCGACTAATATATCAAGATCACCTTGAGTGAATTTATCAAGAATAGATAAACGTTTTTTTTGTGCTATATCACCTGTCAATAAGCCGACACGATGACCATCAGCCACTAAATGGCGCCAAATTTTCTCACAAGCAACTTTAGTATTTGCAAATATAATACAGCGGTCAGGCCATTCTTCTTCAATTAAAGTTTGTAGTAAAGCTAATTTATCCTCATTTGATGGGAAAAATAGTTCTTCTTTAATCCTATGACCAATTTTTTGTTCTGGTTCAACTTCAATATATTGTGGTTCATTCATATATTCAAAAGCAAGTTCACGAACATTATGGGTTAAAGTTGCTGAAAATAACATAGTGAGGCGTTTTTCAGGTGATGTCATATGTTTAAATATCCAACGAATATCACGGATAAAACCTAAATCAAACATACGATCTGCTTCATCAAGAACGGCGACCTGAATTGCTTCTAAGTTAATATAATCTTGTTTTGCATAATCAATTAGTCGACCAGTGGTAGCAATTAATATATCAATACCAGCAGACAACATTTTTAATTGTTTATCATAGCCATCACCACCATAAGCTAATCCTAATTTAATACCAGTTTCTTCTGAAAGAGGTAGCGCATCATGATAAATTTGTACTACTAATTCACGCGTTGGCGCAATAATGATAGCTCGTGGTTGATTCGGCTTATGATCGGGTAATGGATCATTATTCAATAAATGATTAAATGTTGAAGCCAAAAACGCAATCGTTTTACCCGTACCAGTTTGTCCTTGTCCTGCAATGTCAATTCCTTTTGAGGTTAATGGTAATGTTTGTTCTTGAATTGGGGTGCAATAAACGAAACCTTTTTTCTCCAATGCTTTTATAACTAATGGATGCAGGGGAAATTGATTGAAAGTTGTTTTTGTAAGATATGATTGAATCATTATTGTTTAAAATATAATTATCAGAATTTGGCAATTGTAACATACTAAATACAACAACTTCACTAATAATTATATCCTATTATAATAATTACTAGCAGTAGATATGAAAATATCCTAATATAATTTCAGATAAATTCCTTAGGAGATAATTAAATGAGTCATAGCATTGTTTCACTTTCTGAAGCTACATTTGATAAAACAATTAATGAATCAACAAAGCCTGTATTAGTTGATTTTTGGGCTGAATGGTGTGGACCTTGTAAAATGGTTGCCCCTATTTTAGAGGAAATCGCTCAAGAATATGGTGATAAAATTATTATTGCTAAATTAAACGTAGAACAAAATCCGAGTATAGCACCAAAATTTGGTATTCGTGGTATTCCAACATTGTTAATTTTTAAAAATGGTGAAGTAGTTGCTACTCAAGTAGGTGCCTTATCAAAAGCACAACTTAAAGCATTTATCGACCCACAACTTTAATTTGTCCAATGAATATTAGTAATAAGCGTTTATAATGACGCTTATTATTTTTATTTCTATAAAATATAATCAAAAATATAGACATCCCTATAATTTTAGTGTAAATTGCTTGAAATCTTACAGAAACCCCTTTCAGCAATCCATTGTTTTTCTTGATAAAGTGGTGTAAATTCAATATCCAATCGCGTAATTATCATCAAAAGCTAAGTAATAATTAACTTTACACATTGCTAGAAAGAGAAATTTTTATAAGTAAATGAAAGAAATATACAACAAAAGCAGTAATTGCAAACATATCAATTTTATCCTCAAGAATTTTTAAAACTATGAATTTAACTGAATTAAAAAACACTTCTGTCGCCGAGCTTGTAGCTCTTGGTGAGAAAAAAATGGGGCTTGAAAATCTAGCCCGTCTTAGAAAACAAGATATTATCTTTGCAATCTTAAAACAGCACGCTAAAAGTGGTGAAGATATTTTTGGCGACGGTGTTCTCGAGATTTTGCAAGATGGCTTTGGCTTTTTGCGTTCTGCTGATAGTTCTTATTTAGCAGGGCCTGATGATATATATGTTTCACCAAGTCAAATTAGGCGCTTTAATTTACGAACAGGTGATACTATAGCCGGTAAAATTAGACCGCCAAAAGAAGGTGAGCGTTATTTTGCTTTATTAAAAGTAAATGAAGTTAACCACGATAAACCCGAAGACGCTCGCAATAAGATCCTTTTTGAAAACTTAACTCCTCTACACCCTAACTCTCGCTTACGTATGGAACGAGGCAATGGCTCAACCGAAGATATTACCGCAAGAGTACTTGATTTAGCCTCTCCAATTGGTAAAGGTCAACGTGGTTTGATTGTTGCGCCACCTAAAGCGGGTAAAACCATGTTACTACAAAACATTGCGCAAAGTTTAGCGGTTAATCACCCTGAGTGTGAATTAGTTGTTTTAATGATCGATGAGCGACCAGAAGAAGTGACTGAAATGCAACGCCTAGTTAAAGGTGAAGTTGTTGCTTCTACGTTTGATGAACCAGCAGCAAGACATGTTCAAGTTGCCGAAATGGTAATTGAACGTGCAAAACGTTTGGTCGAGCACAAAAAAGATGTCATTATTTTATTAGACTCAATTACTCGTTTAGCGCGTGCATACAATACTGTTATCCCATCATCAGGCAAAGTATTAACAGGTGGTGTTGATGCTAATGCCTTACATCGCCCTAAGCGCTTTTTTGGTGCGGCTCGTAATGTGGAAGAAGGTGGTAGTTTAACAATTATAGCGACTGCTCTAATTGATACCGGTTCTAAAATGGATGAAGTTATTTACGAAGAGTTTAAAGGTACTGGTAATATGGAAGTACATTTATCGCGTAAAATTGCTGAACGTCGCGTATTTCCTGCTATTGACTTTAACCGTTCAGGTACTCGTAAAGAAGATTTAATGACTTCTCCTGACGAATTACAAAAAATGTGGATTTTACGTAAAATTCTCAATCCAATGGGCGAAATTGACGCAATGGAATTCTTAATCGACAAACTTGCCATGACTAAAACTAATGACGAGTTTTTTGAAATGATGAAACGCTCATAATTTGCTTTGTTTAAAGCAATTTAATTAAAGTTATGAAAAAAAGCCGTATTAAGTATTGATACGGCTTTTTTTATGGCAGAATGTAATCTAATTGCGACTAAATAATTGTGTTAGCGCAGTAATATCAAATCTTGTAAGGTTATAAAGATTAAATCAAGTAAAGTAGAGGAGCCAAATTATGTCTAAACAACAAATCGGTGTCATCGGAATGGCCGTTATGGGGCGAAACCTAGCACTGAATATTGAAAGTCGCGGATTTTCAGTATCAATTTACAATCGCTCTAGAGATAAAACAGAAGAGGTTATAGCTGAACATTCTGATAAACGATTGGTTCCTTATTATTCTATTGAAGATTTTGTTAATTCTTTGGAAAAACCTCGCCGTATCCTAATTATGGTGCAAGCAGGTAAAGGTACTGATGCTGTCATTGATGAACTCAGACCCTTGTTAGATAAAGGTGATATTATTATTGATGGTGGTAATGCTTATTTTGAGGATACAATTCGTCGTAATAAAATGTTATCCGATGAAGGCTTTAATTTTATTGGGACAGGTGTCTCTGGTGGAGAAGAAGGCGCATTAAAAGGGCCATCAATTATGCCTGGCGGTCAAAAAGAAGCTTATGAACTTGTTGCACCAATTTTAGAAAAAATTGCTGCAAAAGCAAATGGGGAACCTTGTGTAGCTTATATAGGTCCTGATGGAGCCGGACATTATGTTAAAATGGCTCACAACGGCATTGAATATGGTGATATGCAATTAATCGCTGAAAGCTATAGTGTCTTAAAACATGTAGGTGGATTAACTAATGATGAACTTTCTGACGTTTTTTCTAATTGGAATAAAGGTGAGTTAGATAGTTATTTAACCGAAATTACGGCAGATATTTTTAAACATAAAGATGAAAATGGCGATTATTTGGTTGATAAGATTCTGGATGCGGCAGGTAATAAAGGTACTGGCAAATGGACAAGCCAAAGCGCATTAGATTTAGGAGAACCATTATCTTTAATTACTGAATCGGTATTTGCACGTTATATTTCAGCGATTAAGGATCAACGTGTTGCTGCGTCAAAAGTACTAAAAGGGCCTAGTAAAGAGGCATTTACAGGAGATAAGCAAGTATTAATTGAAAAAGTTCGTAAAGCGCTTTATATGGGGAAAATTATCTCTTATGCACAAGGGTTTGCGCAATTAAAAGCTGCATCAGAACATTATAATTGGCAATTAAATTATGGTGAAATCGCTAAGATTTTTAGAGCAGGTTGTATTATTCGGGCACAATTTTTACAAAAAATTACTGATGCTTATAATGAAAATAATAATATTGATAACTTACTTTTAGCGCCATATTTTTCTAAAACCGTTGAAGCTTATCAACAATCATTGCGTGATGTAATTTGTTTAGCTGTTTCGCATGGTATCGCTGTTCCTACACTGTCGGCTGCAATCGCATATTATGATAGTTATCGTTCAGCAGTATTACCGGCTAATTTGATTCAAGCTCAACGAGATTATTTTGGTGCGCACACTTATAAACGAATCGATAAAGAAGGTGTATTCCATACTGATTGGTTAAATATTGAATCTTAATTCTGATTAATATCTATACTTGTTCTTACATAAGAGTGCAAAATTAATTTGTACTCTTATAATTTTATTTACCTTTTATATCCTATTTATTCAAATTTTTTTAATGCTATTCACCGGAAGACTTGTGATTATTGGGTTTTCTTTGTCAAGTAAATTATTTTTTTAAAAAGCTAGAAAAACACAATATATGGTGTATAATTCAAACATATTTACTATATATAGTATTTTCTAAAGCGATGTGAAAATCCGAGTTTATATCAAAATGCCTCATATTTTAATAAAAAATCAATAGTTTTGAATAAATCCATTAACTATTAAGGTCGATAAAAACTCACGCTAAGCGCTAACTATTAATGAATATTGAGGAGTATATATGCCCGTAGTAATCAAACGTGACGGTTGTCAGACTGCATTTAATGAGACTCGTATTAAGGATGCTATTATAAGAGCAGCTGTTGCGGCTAATGTTAATGATCCAGATTATTGTGCAGCGGTGGCTCGCGTAGTAACTAATCAAATGATGGATCGTGAAAGTGTCGATATTAATGAAATTCAAAATGTTGTTGAAAATCAACTAATGTCAGGCCCTTATAAAAAATTAGCGAGAACCTATATTGAATATCGACATGATCGTGATCGTGCTCGTGAAGAGCGTAGCCGTTTAAATCAAGATATTCGTGGGCTAATAGAACAAAGTAATGTCGCTATTTTGAACGAAAATGCGAATAAAGATAGTAAAGTCATTCCTACTCAACGCGATTTATTAGCAGGTATTGTTGCTCGACATTATGCGAAACAATATTTATTACCAAAGGATATTTCGCGCGCGCATGATAGCGGTGAAATACATTATCATGACCTTGATTATGCACCATTTTTCCCAATGTTTAACTGTATGTTAATTGATTTAGATGGCATGTTAACTAATGGCTTTAAAATGGGTAATGCTGAAATTGAACCGCCAAAATCTATCGCAACAGCAACAGCTGTAACAGCTCAAATTATTGCGCAAGTTGCTAGTCATATTTATGGTGGTACCACCATAAATCGTATTGATGAAATTTTAGCAAAATTTGTCACTATTAGTTATCAAAAACATAAGCAAGTTGCTGAGGAATGGAATATTCCAAATCCTGAGGCTTATGCAGAAAGTCGTACCCAAAAAGAGTGTTATGATGCATTTCAATCTTTAGAATATGAAGTAAATACTTTGCATACTGCTAATGGACAAACCCCATTTGTTACTTTTGGTTTTGGTTTAGGAACAAGTTGGGAATCGCGGTTAATTCAAGAATCAATTTTAAAAGTGAGAATAAAAGGGTTAGGTAAAAATCATAAAACGGCGGTATTCCCTAAATTAGTGTTTGCCATTAAAGATGGTATTAATCACAAACAAGGTGATGCTAATTATGATATTAAACAGTTAGCATTAGAGTGTGCAAGTAAACGTATGTATCCAGATATTTTAAATTACGATAAAGTCGTTGAAGTAACTGGATCATTTAAAACACCAATGGGATGCCGTAGTTTTTTGGGTGTTTATGAAGAAGATGGTCAACAAATTCATGATGGCCGGAATAATTTAGGTGTTATTAGTCTTAACTTACCTCGTATCGCCATTGAAGCTAAAGGTGATGAAGCTCGTTTCTGGGAAATTTTAGACAAACGTTTAGCTCTTTGTAAAAAGGCATTGATGACTCGTATTGCTCGTCTTGATGGTGTCAAAGCTCGTGTTGCTCCGATTTTATATATGGAAGGTGCTTGTGGTGTTCGCTTAAAAGAAGATGACAGTGTTTCTGAAATCTTCAAAAATGGCCGTGCATCAATCTCTTTAGGTTATATTGGTCTGCATGAAACTTTAAATGCACTTTATGGTAACCAAACTCATCCATTCGATAGCGAAACCTTACGTAATAAAGGTGTAGCAATTGTTGAACATTTAGCTAAAGCGGTTGAGCAATGGAAAAAAGAGACTGGTTATGGATTTAGTTTATATAGTACACCGAGTGAAAACTTATGCGACCGATTCTGCCGTTTAGATACTTCTGAATTTGGTATTATTCCTGGAGTAACAGATAAAGGTTATTATACTAACAGTTTCCACCTTGATGTTGAGAAAAAAGTGAATCCATATGAAAAAATCGAATTTGAAAAACCTTATCCAGCAGTAGCAAGCGGTGGTTTTATTTGTTATGGCGAATACCCTAACATGATTAATAATGTTAAAGCATTAGAAGATGTGTGGGACTACAGCTATACGCGTGTACCTTATTATGGTACCAATACGCCAATTGACGAATGTTATGAATGTGGTTATACCGGTGAATTTTCATGTACTAGCAAAGGTTTTGTTTGTCCTAGCTGTGGTAATCATGATTCAGCTAAAGTTTCTGTGACTCGTCGTGTTTGTGGATATTTAGGCAGTCCCGATGCTCGTCCATTTAATGCGGGTAAACAAGAAGAAGTCAAACGCCGAGTTAAACATTTAGACAATGGGCAAATAGGCTAATAAATTATTTTATCATTATGAATTATCATCGTTATTATCCTGTTGATGTTGTTAATGGCGAAGGGACTCGTTGTGCACTTTTTGTTGCCGGCTGCGTACACCAATGTCCTGGCTGTTATAACAAAAGCACATGGGGAATAAACTCTGGTAAGCCATTTACACAATCACTTGAAGATCAAATTATTAAAGATTTACAAGATACTGAAATAAAACGCCAAGGATTATCGCTTTCTGGTGGTGATCCTTTGCACCCACAAAATGTCCCTGCCATTTTAAAACTGGTAAAACGAGTAAAAAATGAGTGTGATAATAAAGATATTTGGTTATGGACAGGCTATAAGCTTGATGAATTAACCGATGCTCAACAAGCTGTAGTTCCCTATATAGATGTTTTGATTGATGGAAAATTTGTGCAAGAACTGGCTGATCCCAAACTTTTATGGCGAGGCAGCAGTAATCAAATTATCCATCGATTTAAGTAAAATTATTGTGATTTATGCAAATTTAACAGATAAGAAATTGCTTCTCGATAATTGATTTCAAGGTTTTCACTACTTGATGATGTAATATGTAAGTCAGTAATCTTGCCATTATCAATCCCATAAACCCAACCATGTAAATTAACTTTTTTGCCTCTTTGCCATGCTGATTGAATAACGGTTGAATGTCCTAGATTATAAACTTGTTCAATAACATTAAGCTCGCATAAGATATCTAAACGAATATCGGCGGGAAACTCGCCAATTAAAGAACTATAACGGAACCATAAGTCACGAATATGTAATAACCAATTGTTAATTAGACCTAGATCGGGGTTTTCGACTGCAGCTTTAATTCCACCACAACCTAAGTGTCCACAAATGATAATATCTTCTATCTCAAGTACATCAACGGCATATTGCACGACAGATAAACAGTTAAGATCGGTATGGATAACCAAATTACCAACATTACGGTGAACAAATAATTCTCCGGGTTTTAATTTAATCAATTTTTCAGCTGGTACTCGACTATCAGAACAGCCAATCCATAAAAATTTTGGGTTTTGAGCAATGGCAAGCTGTTTAAAAAAATCAGGATCTTCTTGTTCTATTTTTTCTGACCATTCGTGATTAAAGCGAATAAGATCGCTAACATCAAACATAATGTCTATTCCTTGTTAGTAATATTTGCTAATTTTGTATTAGCTAAATTGTTTTTATATGCTGAATTTTACTTTTCATTATTAACTTTCGCCATATTGGCGTAGTAAGAATTTTAGCTTTAATAATTTTGCTATATAATTTAAAGCGTAAAGGCATTGTTTTTTGATAATAATGTTTATTAGGTTTTGCTACGCCACTATTTAATATTTTGCTAAGAATTTCTGCGCTATCAAGAGCATAACTGATACCCTCTAGTGAGCTAGCACTAATAAAGCCCGCAGCTTCACCAATTAAAAAGATATTTTCATTACCAGTATAAAAATCTCGGAATCGATTTGGATAAACAACAAGACACTTTTCGGTTTTTAATGGTTCGCCAAAAATAAAACCTTGTTGAGCTAATTTTTCTTTTAATAACTCGAAATGTTGATTGGCTGTCTTTTTAGGGAAGGCGCCACCAAAAATGAAATGTTTATTTTTGGAGATGCTCCATGCATAACAATTTGTGGTTTTATTATCAAAAATACAAGAATAAAAAGGAATTTTATGGTTGTCTGTAAACCATTGTTGGATAGCAACATATTGTCTAATGGAATGATTAGGATAGCGCATACGTCTCACAACTGAATTTGCGCCATCAGCTCCAACTACGTATCTAGCGGTAATCTTATGTTCAATTTTACTTTCATCAATATAAGTGACTTGATATCCATCAATGACTCTTCTGATTTCTTTGCATAGCGTATTATGTAACACATTAACACTATTTGGTATAAGCGACTTTAACCATAGGTCGAATTTATGTCGATCAAAACTGACATAACTGCGTTGATAATTACGGATCAGTTTAGTTTGCAGATCGATGGTTTTTACGCTGAAAATTTGCGGATCAGTTAATATATCCAATGGTAAATTTAGCTTTTGTCTTACAAACGCTTTTTGTGCATCATTAGCCAATAAGCCACCACATGGTTTTTGAAAACCTTCATCACCAGCTTGATGTTTTTTATCTAATGCAATGATCTTAAAAGATGGGCTAAGTAACCGAGCGAGCGTGCTACCAGCAGGTCCAAGTCCAATGATGGCAATATCGTAATCCATATTCTTGTGTTGTCTATTTTATTTGGTTGAAAGTTAACCATTTTACCACATTCGATAAAAAGGCAGTTAATAGTAAAATCGAAGATTTAGTCGATTTTACTAAAAAATTTTGAGGAAAGGGGTTTTTTAGTCGATTTTAATTAATTGTGATCAGTTAATTTGCTACCGTCTGTAAAAATTCCTTATTTAATTCATCAAATGGTAAAGTTCGACTAATCACAACTAAGCGAGATATTTTTTCGGAAGCTTGTTGCCATGGAGAACCGTAATCAAAACCGACAATTTTATGGACTCCTTGAACAATGAGCCTTTGGTTATTGTCTTTTATTGCAAGTATTCCTTTATAGCGCAGCATATCATTACCGTATTTTTCAACTAGATTTTCCATAAATGAGCCAATCTTTTTAAGATCAAGTTCTCCAGCTTCAAAAAGATAGGAACAGATATCATCATTCCAGGATGAGGTTTGATATGGAATTGTTTTAAAATTAGTTTCTAACTGTTTGGACGGATTAACAATAAAAAAACCTTTATTAAGAACTAATTCCTCATCTAAATCAAAAGCATGGATATCTAACCATTGTGATTTTGCAATTTTACCATTAATCGCTTGATAGATAGTTGCTTTACTATTAATTTTTTGAAGGCGATTTAGAATTTCAATTTGTTGTTGTTCTGTGATGCAGTCGGTTTTAGATAAAATAATACGATCGGCAAAACCAATTTGAGAAACAGCAACTCGATGTTCATTTAAATGTTGCAAAATATGTTGAGAATCAACAATCGTAATAATTGCATCAAGTCTAATGGTTTCTCTAATTAGCTCATCAATAAAAAAAGTTTGAATAATAGGTGCCGGGTCGGCAAGCCCAGTGGTTTCAATAATAAGTCTATCAAATTGCAATTTACCAGCTTGTCTTTCTGCGTGCAATTGATGGAGAGCTTTGGTCAATTCTCCTTGCACAGTACAACAAATGCAACCATTGGTCATTTCAACAATTTGAATATCCTGATTCGGTGTAAGTAAGTTGCTATCAAGATTTACTGGACCAAATTCATTTTCAATAATCATTATTTTTTCATTGTGATTATTTTCAAGCAGGTAATTGATGAGTGTTGTTTTTCCTGAGCCGAGAAAACCAGTTAATAAGGTGACGGGTAATAAGGAAGTACTAATATCTTGTGTCATAAACTATTCCTTTCTATTTAACAACACTTAAAGCCACCTTTACCACTATAACGAGCATCTTGTCGTTCTTTAAAAAACTCTTCATAAGTCATTGGCGTTTGTTCTGGATGAGTTAGTTTCATATGTTGTACATACGTATCGTAATCGGGAATCCCAACCATTAGTTTGGCTGCTTGACCTAAATATTTTCCAGCTTTAGCGATTGAGTCAAACATATTTATCTCTTTTATTAAACAAAGCAGTTAAAATTATTTTATTTTTAAACAGTTGATATTTTCAAAGATATCAATCTCACTATAAATGTCGATGTGAAGTGAGTCAATCTCTGATTAATAATAATTTTAATCTAATTTATTAAATAAAATTTAGGAAAAATAAAAGAGGTATATCAAATAATTGAAATTGTGTTGGGTTGTTTTAGTGAAGATAAATTAGTCATTATATTTTGGTAAAATTCATTTATCTATTGATAAATAACTTCTATAATAACGACCATTTAAAATGAATAAGAGTTAACAATGGAAAAGTTTCACGTTACTGGCCCTACTTCTTTAAATGGGGAAGTTGTCATTTCTGGCGCTAAAAATGCTGCGCTACCTATTTTATTTGCTGCAATTTTGGCTGAAAAACCAGTTGAGTTGCAAAATGTTCCCAAATTAAAAGATATCGATACAACACTTGAATTGCTTGCGCAATTAGGCGTGAAATACCAACGTAACGGTTCTATTCATCTTGATGCTGGCCAAATTGACAATTATTGTGCACCTTATGAACTCGTCAAAACCATGCGTGCATCAATTTGGGCTTTAGGTCCACTGGTTGCTCGATTTGGGCAAGGGCAAGTTTCATTACCGGGTGGATGTGCAATAGGTGCAAGACCTGTAGATTTGCATATTACAGGTTTACAACAGTTAGGTGCGACAATCACTCTAGATGAAGGATATGTTAAAGCATCAGTTAATGGTCGTTTAAAAGGTGCTCACATAGTTATGGATAAGGTGAGTGTTGGAGCGACAGTAACAATTATGTGCGCAGCAACCTTAGCTGAAGGTAAAACTATAATAGAAAATGCAGCTTGTGAGCCTGAAATTGTTGATACTGCAAAATTCTTAAATATGCTGGGCGCTAAAATTACCGGTGTTGGCACGATGCGTATTGAAATTGAAGGTGTCACTAGTCTGGGTGGTGGCGTACACGAGGTTGTTTCTGATCGTATTGAAACAGGAACATTTTTGGTTGCAGCTGCTATTTCAAGAGGTAAAATAACTTGTCGTAAAACTGATCCAAATTTATTAGATGCTGTGCTATCAAAATTGAAGGAAGCTGGTGCTAATATTGAAACAGGTGAAGATTGGATCTGTTTAGATATGCAAGGCAAACGAGCAAAAGCTGTAAATATTCATACTGCACCACATCCAGGGTTCCCAACGGATATGCAAGCCCAGTTTTCATTATTAAACATGGTGGCAGAAGGAACTGGAATTATCAAAGAAACGATTTTTGAAAATCGCTTTATGCATGTGCCAGAGCTTATTCGTATGGGAGCTCATGGCGAAATCGAAGGTAATACATTAATTACTCATGGTGTCGAAAAACTTAGTGGTACTCAAGTTATGGCGACTGATTTACGAGCTTCAGCAAGTTTAGTTTTAGCCGGATGTATTGCTGAAGGTTCGACAGTTGTTGATCGTATTTACCATATTGATCGTGGTTATGATAATATTGAAGAGAAGCTTAGAAAATTGGGCGCTAATATCGAACGAGTAAAATAGTTTTATTTTTTGACGCTGTTTAAACACAGCTATTAGATAAAAAGGAGTGTAATATGACAAAGCAAGCATTAGTTTTTTTATCGAATGGCTGTGAGGAAACCGAAGCTGTTACAACTATTGACCTATTAACTCGAGCCGGAATAAATGTTACTTACGCTAGTATCACAGAAGATAGACAAGTTGAATGCTCTCGTGGAGTAACAATCTTAGCCCAAAAAGTATTTTCAGAAGTTAATAATATTGATTTTGATGTAATTATTTTACCTGGTGGATTAAAAGGAGCGGAAAACTTTCGTGATTCCCAGCAATTAATTAAAAAATTAAAACAAGCACATCAAGCTGGCAATATAATTGCTGCTATTTGTGCAACACCAGCAATGGTTTTGCAACATCACAATTTATTCCCAAATGCTTATATGACTGGTTATCCAACGACAAAAGATACAATTAAAAATTGGAAATCGGATAGAGCTTATTTTGATGCTCAATATAAACTTATCACCAGTCAAGGTCCTGGCACGTCTATGGATTTTGCCTTAAAAATAATTGAAGTTCTGTTAGATAAAAAGGCTGCGGCTGAAGTAGCTGCACAATTGGTTCTACCACAAGGGATAGCATCCTACCAATAAATAGGTAACAAATGTCAAAATCACATTTGTACGAAAAGTTAATTAAAAGGGCAACACTAAGTGCTGTTTTAATTTCTGTTTTCCTAATTATTATAAAATTACTTACGTGCTGGTTTACTGGCTCGATGAGTTTGTTTGCCTCTCTTTTAGATTCAAGTATTGATTTACTTGCATCTGGACTTAACTTTTTCTTAGTTCGTTATGCATTAAAACCGGCTGATGATGATCACACTTTTGGGCACGGAAAAGCAGAATCGTTAGCTGCATTAGCACAAAGCACCTTTATTATTGGTTCTGCAACTATTTTGTTAATTTCAAGTATTAAATCTATTATTCATCCTGTAGCAATAGCCTCACCTCTATTAGGTATTGCCGTATCTGTGATTTCAGTTATTGTGACAGGCGTATTAGTTCTATATCAAAAATATGTAATAAAACAGACTAAAAGTAAAGCAATTGAAGCTGATATGTTGCACTATTCTTCTGATATGTTTATGAATATTGCGGTTATTGTAGCTCTATTTTTAAGTTGGTATGGTATTACTTATGCTGATGCCTGTTTTGCCTTTTTTATTGCGTTATATATTTTTTATAATGCTTATAAAATAGCCTATAGTGCAATTCAAGACTTGTTAGATAAAGCTTTGTCAGAAAGTGATAACCAAAAAATTTGTGAAATTGTTCGTTCATACTCAAATGTACATGGTTTTCATGATTTGAAAACTCGACAAGCTGGTCCGTTAAAATTTATACAGTTACATCTTGAATTAGACGATGATATGCCTTTAATCAAAGCGCATGCAGTCGCCGATGCGATTGAGAAACATATTGCTCAAGAATTTGCGCCTGCAACTGTGATTATTCATCAAGATCCTGTTTCTGTTGTTCCCTTAGAAATGAATAAGTAGAGAAACTAATCAAAATAGCTTCTAAACTTTTATTGTTAGTTAATTATTATGACCTTATAATAACCGAAGGTTTATATATTGGAGTTATTTTGTATGATAAAAAAAATAGGTATTTTAACCAGTGGTGGTGATGCGCCAGGGATGAATGCAGCTATTCGAGGTGTTGTGAGAACAGCCTTAACTGAAGGATTAGATGTTTTTGGCATTTATGATGGTTATTTAGGTCTGTGTGAAGATCGAATCGTTCAGTTAGATCGTTCTAGCGTTTCAGATATTATTACTCGTGGCGGTACATTCTTAGGATCAGCTAGATTTCCTGAATTTAAAGACCAAGAAGTTAGAAAAAAAGCGATCGCTAATTTAAAGAAACATCAAATCGATGCATTAGTTGTAATTGGCGGTGATGGTTCTTATATGGGGGCGATGCGTTTAACTGAAGAAGGTTTTCCTTGTATTGGTTTACCTGGCACCATTGATAACGATATTCGTGGAACTGACTATACTATTGGTTATTTTACTGCTTTAGGCACCGCTGTAGAATCTATCGATAGATTAAGAGACACCTGTTCTTCGCATCATCGAATCTCTGTGATTGAAATCATGGGCCGTGATTGCGGTGATTTGACAATAAATGCAGCAGTTGCTGGTGGGTGTGAGTTTATGATTATCCCTGAAGTTTCTTATACTAAAGAAGACTTAATTGAAGAGATAAAATTAGGTTTTGCTAAAGGTAAAAAACATGCGATAGTTACTGTGACTGAAAATATGTGTGATGTTAACCAATTAGCGGCAGATATTGAAGCGGCTGTTCATCATGAAACTCGAGCAACAGTTTTAGGACATGTACAACGTGGTGGCTCTCCAGTGCCTTATGACCGAATTTTAGGTTCACGTATGGGTGCTTATGCTGTTGAATTACTTATTAAAGGTCATGCAGGCCGTAGTGTCGGTATTCAAAACGGTAAGCTCGTCCATCATGATATTATTGATGCGATTAATAATATGAAAAGACCATTTGACATGGATCTTTACAACACTGCAAAACGTTTATTCTAAAAATTGCTCCATTGATAATCGAATAATAAGATGTGAATAATTGATAAGGCTAAGCTTTTAAATAAATATATCAATTATTCACATTATTGATTTTATAAAGATTGTTTACTCAATAAATATTCAAAGTATTCTTCTGCTCATATTTAATCAATTTCGATACAAATTTGAGGTTTTTATGACACTACAATATAAGCAAGATAATGACCGTTTTTATGTTTGTAATGATAATAATCAAGAAATAGCAGAAATGACATTTACTCGAATTGGGCATGATAAGGCAACGATTAATCATACTTTTACTGATCCTGCTTATCGAGGTCACGGTATTGCAGATAAGTTGCTTGAACTTGTTGTGAAAACATTACAGCAAGAAAAGCGTGAAATTATACCTTTATGTTCGTTTGCTAAAAATAAATTGAATAACTAAATAAAGTCCATTTTATATATAGACCTCTTGTAATTTTCTCCAGCTTTTGTCAAGAAATATTTTATTGTTTTTCTATAATAATCCTAGTTTTTCTTAGCAGATTTTGTGCTAATGTATGCTAAATTTTCTTTGTTATATTTTGCTTATTAAAATGACAACAGTCAAACCCCAAAAAATCCATTCTATTCATGTATTGCGTGGCGTAGCTATCATCATGATCGTCTTTAGTCATTGCTTAGGCGTATTTAAAAATAGCAATTTAATTGCTAATAGTTATTTATTTTCTTTTTTGAATCTATTTGCTTTTAACTTCACCACCTTTTTTGTACTAATTGCGGGTTTTTTATTTCAACATTTGACCTACAAATATAAAGTAAGAGAATATTATTTATCTAAATTCAAAACGGTAGTATGTCCATATATATCGGTATCGATCTTCTGTTTTCTCTATTTTCACTATCAGTCTTTATCCAGTTTACCTTTTTTTTCATTTACTGAACCGAGTGCGGTTGGTTCTATTGTTAGAATGATGTTGACAGGAACGCAACTGTTACCATTGTGGTTTATGCCGATGATTATCATGATTTTTGCAATCAGTCCTTTATTATATTCGTGGTCTCAAAAAAGTCTGATTATTATTGGTTTGATTTCAATGTTCTGGATAGTTATGTTTACTAAACCTGATTATACAAAACCGTTATTAAATTTATTGCATTATGGACCGGTTTATTTAACCGGTATGATGATAAAACAGAATTATGAAAAAATTATGCAACTAGTTAAAGATAATCTATTGTTAGTGATTTTCTTTTTTGGTTTATGTTTTTGTATCCCATTTGCTTATCGTTATGTTGACCATTTAGGTGTTGAAAAACTTTATTATGATACATTACAAAAAATTATTTTGTTTAT
The DNA here is from genome assembly GCF_016101635.1 of Gilliamella sp. M0320. NCBI lineage: Bacteria > Pseudomonadati > Pseudomonadota > Gammaproteobacteria > Orbales > Orbaceae > Gilliamella > Gilliamella sp. M0320. Next base: position 857 of record NZ_JACFQD010000004.1, on the reverse strand, counting down.
TTTAGCGCTTTACTTTTTAGATGGTTTAAATCGTAAAAATGAACATGGAAGAACATATAAGTTTTTTTCATATATGGCTAATATCAGTTTTCCTATTTACTTTCTTCATGAAATTATCGTATTACTTTTGGAACAACAAGTGGTTAATTCACCAATAGCGGATGTTATTAAAACCGATAACGGGCAATTAGCTTCACTTGGTGCAATTAGCTTTTTAATAACTACATTAACGATAAGTATCATTGTTGCAAATCTAATAAAGTTAATATTTAAAGATAAAGCAAAATATTTAATTGGTGGTAATCGTTAAAATAAAATTGTTATTAAAAGAGGAAAAAGATAGATATTTTTATTTTTTGGATGTTGAAAAGTGTGATTTATAGCAAAATATTGTTTTTTTTATGTTTATAATGCTGGTTGGATATATATTGCAAATATACCAATATGAGTGTTGAACAAATAAAAGACAAACAGAATCATAATTACTATTTTTCACTTGCCAAAAAAAAAGAAGTGCCTATAATGCGCATCCACTGACACGGCGTCAGCGACAAGCAGACAAAGGTCGTGTTAGTGAACAAGGTCAAAAATTTTAAAAAAAGATCTTGACGAATAAAAAGGTGTAGCGTAGTATACGCAGCCCTTGAGACAGCAAACTGAAGCAAGAAATTGTGAAGTAAATTAAAACGCTGTCAGCTCTTTAAAAAGAAGAAACAGACAATCTGTGTGGGCACTTACGAGACGAAAAATTAAAAGTCTACGGACTGAAAAAAATTAAGTCTTGATAAGTGACACTGAAGATTCATTTGAATTATGTCAGAGACAGTTATTGAGCATCAAACTTTAAATTGAAGAGT